>NZ_JAHCAS010000001.1:939034-1252046 GCF_019634775.1 Dokdonella sp. | reverse complement strand
GGCATCGTGCCCCCAGGAGCGTGGCGCAAGCGGACTGAGTTCGCGCGCGCCGGCCAGCAGTGCCCGCCCATGCCAGCGATCCGGTTCGGCGACCAGAACGTACAGCTCGCAACGCGGAACCCCGTTCGCAGCCGCCGGGTCAGGCAAGCCAGCACCAAGCAGCTTGCGAATGCCATGTTCGGGCATCAGCCCAAGGACCCCGCCGCCAGGAAGATCAAACTCGCTCATCCCGGGAACGAACAAGCGCGGCGCACGCGCGAGAACGGATGTGTAGAACGCCGTGCTCCGCTGTTGATCAGCGACGTACAGGATGAAATACGACTCCGCTCTCATGCGGTCAGCGACGCTCTCGACGTGCGGGCGCGCATATTGTGATGCATCCCTGCCCGGCCAGACACAGTCCGATCAGTGGAGCGGGTGGACCGGACCTGCATTGTGTCAATCCGTACATGCGCACCGGACACGTTGCCGTACATCAGCGTCGCTTGCCGCGCCAAACCTCTGCCGCTCGGGATGCCCTGATCAATCCCGCACAGGACGGTGACGCCGTTGTGGGATTGATCAGAACATCCACTGTCAATGCAGCCTGCCAAATTCAAGCCCATGAACAAGGGCTCCGCATTCGTCGTGCTCGATCGAAGTGCCACGAATTTCGATCAGCCCATGGAATGAACTGTTGGGCCACTTCACGATGACCTCAGGAACGGGATAATGACGATGGCTAAAACGCAGGCTGCGAGTGATGCCAGCGTAGTTGCGATAATCCCAACGCGTTTGCTGTGCAACCAGCCACAGCAGCCAAAGGTGACCACCAGAGAGATAATGCCAAGCAAGAACGCCTCAGAGACAATTTCCAGCATTTCATGAGACTTTTGGCTATCGATGAATTTCTCCGCGACGCCCAGGCCGGTAAGGACTGCGGCAACGGACGCAATCATCAGTGAGAGCGCCGCCGCAAGAGCGGCTGCAAATACCAAAGGAAATACACGCGATGTCGAGCGCAACGGCAGCAAGCCAACCACGACAGTGAAGGCGAACCCGGCCAGGATTGCGCTAATGAAGCTCAACTGTTCAAAGAATGGAGGCATGGCGAACTGTATCCATGGTGACTAATGCATGAGTTAAGTTGCGTCGCGAAGCGGCCTCGGCTTGGATGAACTGTTAGACACAAGGCTAACCTACTTTGAAGGTGTGCCAGCAGAACCGGCAAGAATGCCACCGTCAATATTGATTTCCGCACCGGTAATGTAGCTGGATTCATCGGCGGCGAGCATGACCGCCACGGCAGCCACTTCCTCGGGCATTCCAAAGCGTCTCAGTGGCGTATCCTGAACCAGCATAGCAATATTCGACTCTCGATCCGGGCCGCTGCCCAGCATCGGCTCCCACATGGGGGTCATTATTGCCGCAGGGTGGATTGAGTTGCAACGCACTTTCATCCCTTGCTGGGCGCAATACAGCGCAACGCTCTTGGTGTGATTGCGAACCGCAGCTTTGCTTGACGCATAGGCTGCAGCGGTAGGTATGCCGACGAGTCCAGAACGAGAGGATATATTAATAATGGAGCCTGTGCCGGTACTGCGCATTGCGCGAATAGCATATTTGCAGCCAAGAAATACGCCGTCTAGATTTGTCTGGTGTACCGAGCGCCAAGCGTCAAGGGAGGCATTTTCTGGATCATGAAGTGCATCTGTTTCCTCAAATCCTGTGATGCCAGCATTGTTGACCAGGATATCAAGCCTGCCATGCTTCTGGATGATGAGTTCAATGGTTTCGCGCCACATTTCCTCACTGCGGACGTCGAGAAGCACGAATGAGGCTGAATGACTGAGGGATTGGACAACAGCCTTCCCGTTATCCTGGTCAATGTCCGTAACGTAGACAAACGCGCCCTCGGCAACGAAGGCCCTTGCGATAGCTTCACCAATTCCACGCGCAGCGCCCGTGACAAGAGCTATTTTTCCTTCAAGACGCACCGAATATATCCCCCCATGTCTAACACTGGGTCATGCCGACTTGCGCAGCACACGCAGCATGGCAAGCTTTACCTGCCACGCCGTTGCTGAGGCGAAGCGGGTTAGGCTTGAACAAATAATTGTTCGACGCCGCCGCGGTTACTTCCCGTAGCGCCCTCCGTAGCAGAGGATTCCGGCTGACGCGGGAGACTGACAGCCAACCCGGCTAGGTTGCGAGAGGTACTGACATCAGCTGCGCCAGTAGTTGTTTGCTGCGGCGATAGTCTGAAAGTTGGTGGCAACGACCTGAGATGCGGCCGTAAGAGCCTCAGCACTCTCCGCATACTCTGGACGGAGCTTCTTGAGCACGGCTACGTCGGGCTGTGTGTACTTGACGCCGCGTCTGCTCAGGGTGATGGCCAGCTCGAAGCCAGCTTGAGGCGTGTCGGTGATGAGTGTGGTGAGCCATGTATCAGTCATTACCCAGTCCTCCTTCGCGTGAATCGAAAAGCCAATCGATGTGCGTGCGGCGCCTAACGTCGGAGTTCAGCAGCCGCCGCCGGAGGCGGTCCGCTGCAACTACCGGTGGGCGCGCTGCTTGCAAACGCCTCACCTGCTTGCCCGCATAAGGTGCCGAGCCATGGCACGAAATGCGGGCAGCGAGGTCGGGTCATTCGCGGCATTGCCCGCCACTGGATGGCTGGCGAAGCGCGCGATGACGACCTGCGCTGTTGGATTGATGTAAAGCGCCTGGCCGTGAACCCCGCGGGCCATGATCGAGCCATCCTCGTCGTGAGTGACCCACCACATGGCGCGGTAGCTCCAGCCAGTGAGGAGATCATAGCCGGCCTTCGCGAACGCCTCCCGGTGGCCACCACGCCGAATGTCGTCGATTGCCGACTTCGGGACGATCTGCTGCCCGTTGTATCGACCATCGTTGCGGATCATCTCGCCAAAACGCGCCAAGTCGCGCAGCCCCATGTTCAGGCCGCCGCCAGCAAAGGGCGTCCCGGTCGAATCGACAGACATGTAGGCGTCCTGCTCCGCGCCCAGCTTGCTCCAGATCCGTTCGGACAGAAGCTGCGCGACCGAGCGCCCGCTTACCCGCGCCAGGATCCAGCCGAGCGCATCGGTGTTGGCGGTTCGGTAGTGGAACGCTTGGCCGTGCTTGCCTTCCGGCCCGACGGTCTTTAGAAAGTCGTAGTACGACCGCGGGCCAGCGTAGTCCTGCGGCTTCGGAAGCGGGTTGCCGGCTGCGGCGTGCGCCCATACTTCCGCGGTCGGGTCCGAGTAGTCTTCGCTGAAACGTATGCCGGTCGTCATGTCCATGACCTGACGTACAGTGGCGTCACCGAATGCAGAGCTTCCAAGCTCCGGAACGTAGTCGGCGACATTTCGCGCCGGATCCAGCTTTCCCTCGGCAACCATCATCGCGGCCAACGTGCCAACAAAGGTCTTCGTGACGGACATGGCGCCGTGCTGCCCGTCGGGGCGGAGGACACCGAAGTAGCGCTCGTGCACAACTCGGCCCTTGTGCAGGATGACAATACCGTCCGTGTAGTTCGCCAGCAGGGATTCATCCCAGGTCATCTGACGATCGGCGCCGAGTGGGGTGAACGTCACGCCGTCAATGTCGTCGCGCATCGCCCTCGGCAGCGCTTTCGGCGGCCCGATGCCACGGGACACGTTGACGGTCGGCATCAGCTGACGGAAGTTGGAAACGCTCCAGCGCATCGCCGGGAAGCGGAAATAGCTGCCATCGTCGAAACGCACTACCCGATCGGGCGGCGGCGGCGCGCCGACCATCCAACCAAGCCTTGCCGGGTCGCTCTCGATGGCATCGGGGAAGGCCTGCTCCGCTGCACACGCCGCAATCGGCGCCATGAGTGACACGAACACGATCGCGCCGACGGAGAGAACGGAGTAATCGCGTGGTAGCGGGTTCATACCGTCCCCAAAAACAGCCTACCTCGAATATTGACTGCAGGGCGGAAGGGCGCCCAGCGCTTGAGTTAAGCCGAACTGCGTAGCGCAGGCAACTGCGTGGCAAGCTTAACCTGCCACGCCGTTGCCGGAGCGAAGCGGGTTCGGCTTGAACGAATTGTTAGGCCTCAGCCGACGTGCCGCCATGGAGGCAAGTAACGCGCCGAGTAGCCATGCCAACAATGCCTTGCTCCCTAACGCAAGTTGTCCTGTGGCAGCTAACGCAAAGACGGTAGCAGCGGCAAAGCCGACAAAGGATCACGGGTTCGGCTTGAACGAATTGTTAGGCGGCACCTTGCGACCCTGTTGCACGCTGTAGCAACGAGACGAGCTGTTGAGCTTGGGCACGACTCAAACGGTATGACACCATGCTTGCAGCCAATGGGGCTTTTGAAACTACAGAGAGTCCAATAAAGCGCTCACCTTCAGGCGACTCCATGTCTAAGACACGCAGCACCTGAGAAGTGAATGACCCTTGAGACAATGAGATCTCGCCAATCTCTCTACTGATACGACCACCGAGCATGGCGCCGGTAAGGCTGCGACCACTGCGGAAGTAACGCCACGCCAAGTGAGCGATAACGCCTACGAAGAACACCCAGAACAGATACTCAAACTTCATAGAATCTTCCCTGTGCCGCCTAACACCTGATTTAAGCCGAACTGCGTAGCGCAGGTAACGGCGTGGCAAGCTTAACCTGCCACGCCGTTGCCGGAGCGAAGCAGTTTCGGCTTGAACGAATTGTTAGGCCACACTGACGGGGAGAACCTCAAGGTGAGCACCGGCCTCAGCAGGCGAAGAAACCTTGGTTTTCATGACCGTGAGCATGACCACACAGGAATCTCCGCCGGGTGTGTCAGCGAAGATTGTGCCATTTAGGGCGTCCATGAACCGCTTGAGCAAGTTATCCAGGTCCGGGCCATGTGGAAAGTCCGCCGGGAACTTGTCGGGCGGGAGTAGGAATGTGACTTTAAGCGCACATGCCTCTTTTACGCGCGGAAGGTGCGTGGTCTGGAGCTTTACCTGCTCCGACCATTGATCCGCAGCGCCAAGATTGCCGCGACTCTTGTTGCGGCTGTATGGGACGCCCTTGATTAGATGGTTGATGTACGACATGGCATGGTGTGTGGCCTAACGCTTGAATTAAGCCGCTGGCAGCCCGCGCAGCGGGTTGCCGGTCGGCTTGAATGAATTGTTAGCTCAGCGGCGTATCAACAAGGTTGAACCCTTTTGGGGCACGACGAGAAATACGTTGCTGATAAGGTGATATGTAAATGGTCGCAAGTTTTTGCCCATCGGGATGCGAAATTTCGTATCCATCAACGGGGTGCGGGGTTACATCTGAACCGAACGAGCCAATACGGTCATAAACAACCTTTGCACCGTCAGGGGCGCGCAGTCGTGCGAGATATGACGTGCTGCCGAATACAGTCTTGCAAGGAATCGGGTTGGATGGCGTCATACCAAATTCGCCGTACCCATTTGGCATTTCATCAGCATCAACGCCGTCCTGGCACATGAGGCTCATGGCTTCATAGAGTTCTTTCTGCTGCTTGAACAGAGGGTTCTCATTGAGCGCGTCTAGTACGCTCTTTGGCTTCTTACGAAAGATGTCAAACAACCCCATGTGGATCTCCTTGCTGAGCTAACGATTGAGCTCACCGGCCGCAGGCAGAGCTCGCCGCGCGCGGCAGGCGCAAGCTTTTGAGTGCGACGGACGCGCGCGCCACGGCGCGGAATAGGACCGGTGGAGTGCATAGTTAGCCGCACTACCAGCGCTGAAATGCGTCATGCACCCTCTCCGTTTGCGCAATCCACCGCGGCGGATGCGGCCCCACCCAGTAACGGCTGTTGTCTCCGAAAGGCTCCTCGGCCTCGAATAGCTCCCCATCGACCAGACACTCGCAGAACGAGTCTTCCCGCAGCCACGAGAACGCCTTCGGGCGCCGCACAAGAGAGGCGCCCGGAATGGTCTCGACGATTCGGCACAACCCACGCCGTCCAAGCGTGAGATTCGACACTTCGAAGGCGAAGAGTCGATTCTCGGCGTCATGGAGCGGGTACGTCTGCATAGCGGCTAACACCTGAGTTAAGCCGAACTGCGTAGCGCAGGTAGCGGTGTGGCAAGCTTAACCTGCCACGCCGATGCCGGAGCGAAGCAGTTTCGGCTTGAACGAATTGTTAGACCAATCACTCGCCTTGAGATGTTCCGGTCATGAGCGCTTTCATGATTTTTTCTTCGCTCATATGAGTTTCAAGATCAGCGAATGCCTTCACAACGGCCGGATCAGACATGAGTCCGCCGACAGCGGTTGAGCCAAGTGTCTCGAACGCGCTCTTGTAGCCCGACATGCCCTCGTTGAGGATTGCGTCTCGGGACTCGCTTGCACATTTGTCCGCAATAAGCTTTTGGAGTACATGCGCGCTGCTTTTTGTTATTTCATCCCAGGTCTGAGGTGACAGATTGGCGATGTCAGAGACTTCAGGGTAGCGGGATATGGCGCCAAAGATCCAACGCACGAGAGCGGTCTTGTCCTCTTCAGTGGTTGACGCCATGAGGCACTTTGATAGGCGCTCGGAGTGCTCGCCAGCAAACGCGGTGGTGCTGGTTAGTAACATGGCTAATGCCATTGCTGGTTTTACAAGTTGCATGAAAATTCCCATGATTGGTCTAACACCTAAGTTAAGCCGACCTGCGTAGTGGAGCGAACCACATGGCAAGCTTTTTTTGCCATGTGGTTCGCGTAACGAAGCGGGTTCGGCTTGAACGCATTGTTAGGTGCCAACCCTGACACCAACGGGTGCGGGCTCCACCGACGCCAGAAACTGAGCCCTTACATCTTGCAGCGAGTATGCAGCCTTGGCCGGAACGGTGAGAAGCGGCAGGCCGATGGCGCGGCACACATTGGCCAGCAGCTCGTCGCGGGACTGCGCTTTGCGGCTAGTGTGCGACTTGTCATTGAGCTCAACGGCGCAAATGACCGACAGATCGCCGGAGCGGCAAACGACAAAGTCAAAGTGTTTGGCGGCAATACGATTGAGCGCGCCTTGGCGAGCAGAATTGCCCAAGCCCGATTTGACCGCGGCGATATCCGCCACTCGCACCTTGCCAAAGACCCGGTGCTCTGGACCAACGGCCTGATCCAGGACGCCGAGGAACGAACGCTCTGCGGCCGAGAAGAGCGGTTTGCCGAGTTGGTACGGAAATCCGATGGCGCCTGAGCCGCCAGTCTTGCCTTTGAGCGCAGCCAGAACGACGAAGACGACCAACACGAGAACGAATAACCAAATCCATGACATGCGGCGTGCTCCCCAATGGCACCTAACACCTGAGTTAAGCCGAATTGCGTAGTGGCACCGGCTGCGTGCTAGCGTAGCGTAAGCACGCAGCCGGTGCCACGAAGCAATTTCGGCTTGAACGAATTGTTAGAGGTAAAGCTACTTGATTGTGCAGCCGCGCTCTTGCTCTTCGCCCGCCCGCACATAAGACGCTTCATTGCCGGTGCGCTCACTCTTGAGTGTCAGGCGGCTGTGGTCTTCCGGCACGCCGAGGTAAATATTGAGGAGGTTGCCGCGAGCGTTGACCATAAGAAGTAGCTGGCCTGCCGCCTCTTTGTACAAGAACGGTGACATAGGGGCGTTGGGCCGGCGGTTGAACCCATACCCCTCCGCGAAAAACTCCAGAGAGTCCTTTGGGCTGCCGTCCGGGTCTTCGCAAAGCACCCAGCGGCCTACTAAGGGGCTAGTCGCAGGCTCGGCGGCGGAAGCGTTGCCGACGGCGAGCGATGCCAGGAGTGCAATGATTGAGAGCGGGAAATGTCTCATTTTTACCTCTAACACCTGAGTTAAGCCGAACTGCGTAGCGCAGGTAGCGGCGTGGCAAGCTTAACCTGCCACGCCGATGCCGGAGCGAAGCAGTTTCGGCTTGAACGAATTGTTAGGCATCTGCTCCACTTGCTAGCGGGAATAGCTTGAAGATGTAGCCAGCGTCATGCCAGTCCGGGTCATGGTGCATGCGAAATTCCCAGAACCGAGTGTGCGGCTTTTCTGCCAGGAGTCCTTGCAGGGCGTCATTGGCCAGTTCTGGGTTGTGCACGCGGAATGACAATTGCCTGAGACCATTCCAAGTACTACGTGCAAGGAACAGTGCGTTGTTCCCCTCAATGGCCGACTCAATTCGGTCGCCGATCTCGAAGAGAAGCTTGCTTTCTTCTGGGGTAGGCATGCCTTCCTCAGCAAGGTCCTGGGCCTGAATGTTGACCTCGAGGTGCCAGGGGAAGATTTCGGTGTGTCGGAAGGTCAGGAGCGAGTCATTGACCACAATGACCTCTGGCAGGTCGTTGCGATTAGCGTCGAAGAGCGTGTAATGCGGCTCTGGTAAGACTATGCGGACGCGATTCTCTGTCACAGATGCCTAACACCTGAGTTAAGCCGAACTGCGTAGCGCAGGTAGCGGCGTGGCAAGCTTAACCTGCCACGCCGATGCCGGAGCGAAGTAGTTTCGGCTTGAACGAATTGTTAGCCCTCTGCCGCCTTACGCTCAACCAGCCGGATCTTGTTGCCCTCAACGACCCAGATGGTTCCATTTGGCGGGGTTGCAACGTACAGAGGTTTCTTGGCCCAGATGCTCCAGAACACATGAGCTTCTGTGGGGATCGGATCTAGCAGGTGAGTAATCATGAGGCCTGCCGCACGTGGATCGGTTTGCAATGCAATGCAGGTGCGAGTAAAGCCGCGTTGCGAGACGACGTTTGAGCCGCTTACTGCGACGCGATAGGTGCCGCCTATTGGAACAACATTGTTCTTGGTTGTTCCAGGAATCAGGTAAACAACCCAGCTGCCAGAATCGGTAGTCGGCAGCACCACAGGGTTGTAGTTCTCCGAACAGGGTTGAAACTTGGAGGCCAAGGCGGCTGCGCGAGCAGTTGCGGCGCCGGCCTCGTAGAGGGTAAGCGGAGCCGGTGTTTCCATTGCCGCTACCGGGCCAGCAGCGCCATCTTTTGAAACGACAGTCCGATAAAGGGCGGCTGGTGTTTGATCAATGAAGGTGACGACAATTTGATCTTGATGCTCCTCGGTGATCCACCCCTTAACGCGCTTGTCCTTCTTGAACTGACGTAGCTTAAGGGCGGCATCCGTAGCAACGGCAGCGGCCTGATCGTGCCGGTAAATGGTCAAACCGGTGGTTTCAGCCGCCTGTAGTGCGGCAGATTCTTGGTCTGGCGGTAGCTCTTTTGGCAAAGACTCATCAGCAGAAGCCGCAAGGCAACCAAAAGCGAGAGTCATGGCAAGAATGTAACGAATCATGTGGAATCTCGATAAGAGGGCTAACGCCCGAGGTAAGCGGCCGACGGACCGCGTAGCGGGACGACGGTCCGCTTGACCGAGTTGTTAGACCATTGGCTGCGTGTTATGGACTGACGCCACCAACGGGCCGAAAGCGTTGCAAGTTGCCCCATAGTCGGTACACCAGTAGTCGTGCACGGTGATTTGAACTGCCCGTTGCTTGCCACAAACTACCAGCGAAAGCACACGGTAATTGGCTTGGGCGTCGTAGAGGTCGAGGACAGACCGGACAATGCCTTCTTGCTCTCCGACCGTACGCCCCATCACGGTCCACCTTGAGCCGCTGAGCTCGGTGAACGCCTTGAAGTGAATGCCTTGCACGTACTCCGCAACAGCTTGCGGCGAGGCCTGTGGATCGGGTAACTCGATGCACTTTACGTACAGCCCTTTTTCTCCATCGGGCGCCTCAAAGTACGACTCGCTGCTCTCGTTGTCCTTGTGACGCCAGCCCTCCGGAATATCGAATTGCCACGGGCCAACCTTGGCAAGCTGCACATTTTCCACTGAGCTCATCCCAATGGTCTAACGCCGTGTTAAGCGGCCGCGCACGCGCGGACCACCAGATTGAGAAGCCATGTCCTGCGCGGTCCGCTTGAACACATAGTTAGCTTTTATCGACAGAACCCTCAAAGCGGAACGCAATTGGCACACGCACCAAGTAGCAGGCTGGTGCGGAGGAACCAGGCGGAGTGTAGACCGGGAAGTGACTTGCCCGAACGTATTGGACCGCAGCCTCATCAAGCACAGAGTGGGCGGACGCCTTGAGAATTGAAGCACCGAGCACCGATCCATCGGCTGCCACTCGAACTCTCAGGACTACATTACCTTCCAAGCGCTCCCGAACCGCAGTTCTGGGATACATCGGCGGACATGGAAAGTTCGGGCACACTCTCTTGAAAGTGCCAGGATGTGGAAGCTTTTCGAGAACTTCGCAGCCCATCGCCTGCGACGGCGCAACGAGCGCTAGGACCCAAAGAACTCTCGCGAGAGCGTTTGCCATGAAAGCTAACACCTGAGTTAAGCCGAACTGCGTAGCGCAGGTAGCGGCGTGGCAAGCTTAACCTGCCACGCCGATGCCGGAGCGAAGCAGTTTCGGCTTGAACGAATTGTTAGCTGCGCTTTTGAACAGGCCGCGAGCCTTAAGGACACCTTGCTTCTTTACCTCAAACAGCTCGGTAGCCGAATTGCCCTCCGTGCAGTACGCGCGGCCATCTTTCACGAGGTAGTGAGCACGCGGAAAACGTTCGCGGACATCTCTGCGAGTTAGCCCAGTGATGTCGAAGTACGCGTCACTCCCAAAGTCGAGTTTTTGAGGCTTGAGGTTGCCATGATGCACCTCGGGCTCATAAGCGTACGGAGACCCGCAGCCAGCCCAAACGCCTGACAAGGTTCTGAACACTGGGAAGTACTGGTACTTCTGATGGAAGTAGCGGCCCCCGTCTTTTGAGACGAATAGCAGGACGTTTTTGTGGGGCTCAAATCCTGGGCGACCATAGTGATCGTAGGCCTCAAACTCTATTGTTTGTCCAGAGTATTCACCGTAGACCACGTCTATGACGCGGTACTTTGCCTTGAAGGCTCCATCCATGAGTATCTCGTCCGGACCCAAGTCCGGCGTGAACTCTTCAACGGAGATCTTCTCTCCGACAAATACAAGCAGGTTCTCCGCCGCAGCAGCGGGCTGAAGAAGCGCCACAGCAAGGGCAAGGGAGAAGATGAGTCTGGACATGGCGATGTCCTTGCTCCTAGCAGCTAACGCCTGAATTAAGCCGCGCCGCGAAGCGGCGTCGGCTTGAATGAATTGTTAGGGCTCATTTATCGCTGTCTCCGACCATATGCGCAAGTACTCTTTGCACTCCCACCTGGAGTTGAACCAGCAGGCGTAGATGCCAGCGTGTACACCTGCCTCGCGACAGGTGCCACTGCTGGAGCAAGTGCCAATAATCTCAAATGTCTCTCCCGGTCCCAAGCGTGTGTCGTGAAGCATCATTGGCTCATCTGGCGGGAAGGATGGCCGGGAAACAGGATTTGCCGGGAGATCTGCAGAGAAGGCCACAAGGTAGTGCAAGAACATCACGTCTCTCGACGAGTCGTTCCGAAGCGTCAGTTTGAACTCGCCGCTTCCTGCTTCGTAGGAGTCAACATGCAGCGACAGATGCTCACTCGCAGGTTGCGACAATGTTGCGCAACCGCCAAGAGCAACGGCAACTGTCACGGCAGCGAGAAGAACTCTCATGGGCCCTAACTACAAGTAGACCCCGAATCCGAGGTGTAGCATGGATCGTTCAGCATCGGCGCGGTGCGCGTCAAGCGATTTTCCTACATGAAATCAATCCTTTGTCCGATTCCAGGGGCGACGGATTTCACTGAACGTACCTGCGTTGTCGACGGATGCGGGGCGTTATGGAATATCACGATGGATCGGAGGGGGTAGCAAGTGGTGCGGCGGACCGGCCCGCTCGGCGCCTGTTCGACGAGATTCGGCGCATATTGCGGCTCAAACACTACAGCTTGTACACCGAAAGGGCGTACACCGGATGGATCCGCAGGTTCATCCTTGCCAGTGGCCGTCGACACCCTCGGGAGTTGGGGGCGGCGGAGGTTGAAGCCTTCCTGAGCGGACTGGCCATGCAGGGTCGCGTGGCGGCGAGCACGCAGAACCAGGCGTTGTCGGCGATCCTGTTCCTGTACCGCAATGTCCTTCGGATCGACTTGCCATGGCTGGAAGGCGTGGTGAGGGCGAAGCGGCCGCGCAAGCTGCCGGTGGTACTTTCGAGCGACGAGGTTCATGCGTTGCTTGCGGCGATGGAAGGGCGCCCATGGCTGATCGCCAGCTTGCTCTACGGCACCGGCATGCGCCTGATGGAGTGCCTGCGTTTGCGCGTCAAGGATGTCGACTTCATGCGCAACGAAGTTCTGGTGCGCGATGGCAAGGGCGGCAACGACCGGCACACGATGTTGCCGCGCTCCCTTGTCGAGCCATTGCAGCGCGAAATCGAACGTGCGCTGCTGGTCCATCGACGCGATCTGGCCGATGGTTTCGGCGAGGCACGCCTGCCCCACGCGTTGGCACGCAAGTATCCGCGTGCGGCGCGCGACCCCGGCTGGCAGTTCGTGTTCGCTTCGGTGAATCGTTCGGCCGACCCACTGGACGGCACGATGCGGCGCCACCACTTCGACGAATCCATTCTTGCGCGTGCGTTGAAGCGTGCGCGAGGCGAGGCCCGGATCCTCAAGCCGGTCAGCGCGCACACGCTGCGCCACAGTTTCGCCACGCACCTGCTCGAAGCCGGCTATGACCTGCGCACGATCCAGGAACTGCTCGGCCACAAGGACGTGTCGACCACGCAGATCTACACCCACGTCCTCAACCGCGGGGGACGAGGAGTGCTCAGCCCGCTCGACCGGGCGGGCTGACGCGAAGCGCCGCTTGGCGAACGACCAACGCCCATGCCATGCAGGGCGAGGGCCGGATTGCCGGCTGCCGCATGTCGCATGTCTGCGGTTCGCTCATGCGGCGCGGTAGTTGTCAGTCTCCTTGTAGCGCATCGCGTAGAGGGCGAAGACGGCGGATACGACAAGGGCGAAGGCGGCGAAGAGGAACATGAGGAAGGCCGGTTCGCTCAAGCCCGTGTCGGCGATGTGGCGGGTCACCGTTTCGTTGCGGATGGCGGCGTTGGTGAGCAGCACCCAGAGGTTGCCGAAAGTCACCGAGAGCATCCAGAAACTCATGATCACGCCCTTCATCGACGGCGGCGACTGGCTGTAGGCGAATTCGAGGCCGGTCGCGGAGACCAGCACTTCGCCGAAGGTCAGCAGGGCGTAGGGCAGGATCTGCCAGGCGATCGATGTGGCATTGCCGCCGTCCATGTAGACCTGGATGGCGCCGGCGGCGATCCAGGCGAGGCCGGAGATGGCGATGCCGAAGCCCATGCGGCGCAGCGCGGTCGGTTCGAAGCCGAGGCGGCGCAGCAGCGGGTACAGCACGAGATTGTTGAACGGGATCAGCAGCATGACCAGCAGCGGGTTCAGGGCCTGCATCTGCGCCGGGGTCGTCACCAGCCAGCTCGGCCACCACCATGTGTCGTGCGGCATCTGCATGGCATTGCCCTGCAGCACCCAGGTCGAGGCCTTCTGGTCGAACAGCGACCAGAACGGCGTGACCAAGGCAAACACGATGAGGATGCGCAGCACGGCGCGCACGCCTTCGATGGCCGCTTCGGGGTGGCGGCCGCGTGCGCGGTCGAGCTGCATCGCAGTGCCGATGCCGCCGAGCAGCAGGACGATGCCGAGCGCCATGCAGGCGGTGATGACGAAACCGAAGTGCTGCGGCCACCAGGCGAAGCCGAAAGCCCATGCGGCGAACATGAGGATGGCGGCACCGAGGCCGACGGTGGCGATCACGGTGCCGGGGCCGCGTTCTTTGCCGAACAGCGCGCTGCGCGCGACGTTCATGAATGAATCGGGATTCGGCGGTGCCGGTGCCACGATCACGTACTTGTGTCGGCCGAGCCAGAAGATCAGCGTGGCGATGCCCATGAGGATGCCGGGGATGCCGAAGGCCCAGGCCGGTCCCCATGCATTGAGGATGCGCGGCATCAGCAGCGAGGCGAAGAACGAGCCGAAATTGATCGTCCAGTAGAAGGCGTCGTAGACGACCTTGGCGCGGGCCTTGTTGCTCTGGTCGAACTGGTCGCCGACGAAGGCCGAGACCAGCGGTTTGATGCCGCCGGAGCCGAGCGCGATCAGGAACAGGCCGGTGTAGAAGCCGGTGCGGTTGTCCTCGAAGATCGCCAGGCACGCGTGGCCGATGCAGTAGACGATCGACAGCCACAGCACGGTGTTGTACTTGCCGAAGAAGCGGTCCGACAGCCAGCCACCGAGCAGCGGAAAGAAATACACGCCGATGACGAAGGTGTGGAAAACGTCCTTGGCGATGCCGTCGCGTTCGAACTCGGGGGCGTAGAGCAGCAGGGATGTGATGAGGAACGGCGTGAGGATGTTGCGCATGCCGTAGAAGCTGAAGCGCTCGCAGGCCTCGTTGCCGATGATGTAGGGAATCTGGCGCGGCATGCGGCCGGCATCGGCGGGCATCGTCGGTGCGGTCATCGCGGGTCCGTCTGGTGGGGGTTGCACCGTACTATGCCCGGCCGGGCGCGCGGCGGGAACCTCTCGGGATCGATCGGAACATCGCCTGGGCATTCACGGCGGCATGAATGATCTCGGCTGAAGCCGCTTGCAAGGGCTTTGTCTTCGTGGCAACGACTTCAACCGCGATCGGAGGAATCAGGACATCCCGGCCCCCGCCCCGCTCCGAGGCCCGGAAAGTTCCGCGACAGCCGCAGGCTGGTCATCCCCAATCCCGAGTCGCCGCTCTGTCATATCATCCGGCCTCGACAAACACCGCGCCGACGGACCGGCAACACTCCGGGGAGATTCGATGAGTACCAATGCCGTTCCGCAATTGACCGTGCGCGCCGTGATCCTGGCGATCGTGCTGGTCGTCATCCTTGCCGCCGCGAACACCTATCTCGGCCTGTTCGCCGGCATGACGATCGCCTCGGCGATCCCGGCTGCGGTGGTGTCGATGGGCGTGCTGCGCCTGTTCGGCGGCGGCACGATCCTCGAGAACAACATCGTGCAGACCGGCGCCTCGGCCGGCTCGTCGATCGCCTCGGGCGTGATCTTCACGATCCCGGCGCTGGTCATCCTCGGGTACTGGCAGACCTTCGAATACGCCTGGGTGCTGGCCATCGCCGGCCTCGGCGGCCTGCTCGGCGTGATCTTCTCGGTGCCGCTGCGGCGTTCGCTGATCGTCGACCAGGGCCTCGCCTTTCCCGAGGGCAAGGCCGCGGCAGAGGTGCTCAAGACCGGCGAGAACCCGGGTCAAGGCATCAAGACGCTCGGCACTGCCGCGCTGCTCGGCGGTTTCGCCAAGCTCGGCGCCGAGAGCGGCCTGCGCCTGTTCACCGATGCCGCCGCCGGAGCAGCCTGGGTCGGCAAGGGCATCGCCTACCTGGGCACGAACCTGTCACCGGCCCTGCTCGGCGTCGGCTACATCGTCGGCCTCAACATCGGCATCGTCGTGCTGCTCGGCGGCATCATCGGCTGGAACATCGCGATCCCGGTCTACAGCAGCTTCTTCCTGGAGAACAACCCTGCGCTGATGCAGGCGATTGCGACCAACTGCGGCGGTATCGGCGGTGATGCCGAGTGCGCGGCCGGCGCGATCTGGTCGGCGCAGGTGCGCTATCTCGGCGTCGGCGCGATGCTGATCGGTGGCATCTGGACCCTGATTTCGCTGCGCAAGTCGCTGTTCTCGGGCATCAAGAGCGGTTTCGCGGCAACCCGCTCCGGTGGCGCGACCCTGATTTCCGAGACCGAACGCGACATCCCGATGAAGTACATCGCGCTCGGCCTCGTCCTGTTCACCCTGCCGCTGCTCGCGCTGTACCAAAGCATCGTGCACCAGTGGACGGCGAGCATTCCGATGACGGTCATCATGATCGTCGCCGGCTTCCTGTTCGTGTCGGTATCGGCCTACATGGCCGGTCTGGTCGGCTCGTCGAACAATCCGGTTTCGGGCATCACCATCTCGACGATCCTGTTCGCGGCACTGGTTCTGGTGCTGTTGCTCGGCCGTGATTCGAGCATCGGCGCGGTCGCCGCGATCATGATCGGCGCGGTGGTCTGCTGTGCGGCCTGCATCGGCGGGGACAACCTCCAGGATCTGAAGGCCGGCCACATCGTCGGCGCGACGCCGTGGAAGCAGCAGGTCATGCTGGCGATCGGCGCGGTCTCGTCGGCGTTGGTGATGGCGCCGGTGCTGAACCTGTTGCTGACCGCCTACGGCATCGGCGAGCGCACGGCCGAACATCCGAACGCCCTGCTCGCGCCGCAGGCGAACCTGATGGCATCGGTGGCGAAGGGCATCTTCGGCGGCCAGTTGCCATGGACGACGATCGGCATCGGTGCGGCCATCGGTGCAGTCATCATCGCCGTCGATTCCTGGCTCAAGGCCAGCGGCAGGAAGTTCCGCATCCCGGTGCTGGCCTGTGCGATCGGCATCTATCTGCCGATCGAGCTGATGGTGCCGATCTTCCTCGGCGGCCTGCTGTCGTGGATCGTCGAGGGCCGCATCGGCCGCCCGACCAACGACGAGGAACATGCGCGCGTGCATCGCAAGGGCATGCTGTTCGCTGCCGGCCTGATCACCGGCGAGGCGTTGATGGGCATCTTCATCGCCATCCCGATCGTCGTCACGGGTACCGGCGACGTGCTCGCCCTGCCCGCATCGCTGCACTTCGGCAAATGGTTGGGCCTCGCCGTGCTCGCCTTCATCGCCTGGATGCTCTACCGCGCGGCGGTGAAGCGCGACGCGGTGCAGCCGTGATCATTCCTGCGTAGGAGCCCATTCACGGGCGATGGGGGTGCGATGCATCGAAAAGCATCGCCCCCGCAGGGGCTCCTGCGCACCCAGGGTGGTCGGTTGCCCGGCTTTTGATCCGACCATTCCCGATTCCCCATTCCCGGCTCTCAGCCCGTGTTCTGGATCCCGGCGGAGATGCCGTTGACGGTGGTGATGAGCGCGCGCAGCAAATCGTCGTCATCGCGGCCGGCCGTGCGCCAGCGGCGCAGCAGGTCGACCTGGAGCAGACTGATCGGGTCGACATAGGGGTTGCGCAGGCGGATCGACTGGCGCAGGCGCAGGTCGCCGGCGAGCAGTTCGCTTTCGTTCTTGAGGTCGAGGATCGCCGTGCGCGTGCGCTCGAACTCGTCGCGGAGCGTGGCGAAGAACGGCGCGTGCAGCTCGCCGGCCAGTTGAGAATAGCGCTCGAAGATGCCGAGGTCTGATTTCGCCAACACCATCTCGACGTCGTCGACGAGCTGGGCGAAGAACGGCCAATCGCGCGTCATTTCGGCGAGCGTGTCGCGGCCGCAGCGCGCGATCGCCGCGGCGATGCCGCTGCCGACGCCATACCAGGCGGTGAGGCCGGCGCGATTCTGCGACCAGGCGAATACCCACGGAATCGCGCGCAGGCGTTCGATGCCGCCTTCGCCGCCGCGGCGCGATGGCCGCGAACCGATGCGCAAGCGCTCGATCACGTCGATCGGCGTAGCGGCGCGGAAGTAGTCCGGGAAGCGCATGTCCTCGTGCACGAGGGTGCGATAGACCTGCCGCGAGGCTTCGGCGATCACGCCGGCAGCGACTCGCCAGGTCGCTTCGCGCGGTTCCGGCGGGCGCGGGCGCAGCGTCGCGCGCAGCACGGCGCCGGTCATCTGCTCGAGGTTGCGCAGGGCCAGGGCGCGGATGCCGTACTTGCGATGGATGACCTCGCCCTGCTCGGTCAGGCGCAGATGAGCATCGACCGAGCCACGCGGCGAGGCGATCACGGCGCGCTCGGTCTTGCCGCCGCCGCGGCTGGCCGAGCCGCCGCGGCCGTGGAAGAACACGATGCGGATGCCGACCTCGCGGGCGAGCTTCGACAAGGCGATCTGGGTTTGCTGCAGGGCCCAGCGCGACGCGGCGAGACCACCATCCTTGGCGCTGTCGGAGTAGCCGAGCATGACGACCTGGCGTTGACCGCGCGCGGCGAGGTGGGCGCGATAACGCGGATCGGCGAACAGCGCGCGCACGACGCCTTCGGCGGCATCGAGATCGTCCACGGTTTCGAACAGCGGCGCGACATCGAGCGGGACGTTGCCGGTCGCGTCGAGGCAGCCGGCGATGCGCGCCAGCGCAAGCACGGCGAGCGCATCGGCGGCGCTGCGGCTCATGCTGACGATGTACGGGCCGAAGGCGCGTTCGCCATGACGCAGCCGCAGTTCGGCGACGGTGCGGAACACCGCCAAGGTGCGTCGCGCGGTTTCGTCGCTGCTCGCGGCAACGGTACTGCCTCCGGCGAGCAAGGCGTCCAGGCGCGCGATGCGCTCGGCCACCGGTCGCGTCGCCCAGTCCGGATCGTCGAGCAGGGCCGCAAGGGTGGCATCGTGCTGTGCCGAATCCTGGCGCAGGTCGAGCGTGGCGAGATGGAATCCGAAGACCTGCGCGCGGCGCAGCAGACGATTGACCGCGAACAGGCCGGCGTGCCGGCCACGATGATGGCGCAGGCTGTCGGCGACGAGGTGGATGTCGGCGATGAAGGTCGCCGCATCGGGATAGCCCCCTGCACGGCCACGCTCCGATTCGCCCAGGCGTTCGGCCACCAGCAGCATGAGCTGGCGATACGGCATGTCGCCGTAGCGTGCCTTGAGTTTCGCCGCAGCTTCGGGCAGCAAGGCACGATAGACATCGATGCGCGCCAGCACCTCGGCCGAACAAGCCACGCGCGACAGCGACTGGCTGAGCAGACTGGCCAGTCGAAGCGCCTCGCGGCGGTACAACGCAAGCACCTGCGCGCGCTGGCTGGCCAGCGTGGCCGCGATCGTTTCGGCACCGACATTCGGATTGCCATCCATGTCGCCGCCGACCCAGGTGCCGAAACCGAGCAGTGCCGGCAGTGCCTGCGCATCCGCACCAAGCGCGTCGGCCAGCACTTCGTGGAACACCGGAACGACGCGGTAGAGCACGTCGGTCAGGTAGAAGCCGACGTGTTCGAGTTCGTCGGCGACAGTGGGTTTCTCCAGTGCGAGTTCGGCGGTCTGCCAGGCCGCAGTGAGGGCGAGGCGCATGCGCTCGTGGTCGCCGCGCCGCTCGACCGGCGTGCGCCTGCGGTCGATGTCGGCAACCAGTGCACGCACGACCTCGCTTTCCTTTTCCAGGAGGGCGCGACGCACCGCCTCGGTCGGATGCGCGGTGAAAACCGGCTCGATGTGCAGACGTGCCAGACAAGCGGTCAGCTCGTCGTCATCAACGCCCTGCGCACGCAGGCGTGCGACGGCATCGCGCAGACCGCCCGGCTGCGGTGCGGTGCCGGCCATCTCGTAGTCGCGACGCCGGCGGATGCGATGCACGCGCTCGGCAACGTTGACGGCCTGGAAATAGGTCGCGAACGCACGCACCAGCGCACCGGCATGGGCGACCTCTGCACCGGCCAGCTCGTCTTCGAGTGCGCCGGTATCCGCACCCGATTCGCGGCGCCGGATCGCGGCGATGCGGATGCGCTCGACCTCGTCGAGGAAGGCCGGGCTTTCCTGCTCGGCAAGGATTTCGCCAACCAGTGAGCCAACCCGATCAACGTCGTCGCGCAGGCATTGGTCGGTGGCCGGCAAATCGATCGAGCGCAGGCTGTCGGTGGCGTGCATCGGCGCTGGCATGGCGGCAGCGTAGGGAGGCGATGGCCGTTTCCGCAATAGCCGGGAATGGGGAACAGGGAATCGGGTATGGTCGGAAACAGGGCGTTTTATCTCCCCACTCCCAATCCTCCATTCCCCATTCCCGGCTTTCGCGCAAGCAGCGGGCCAGCCGTTCGGCTGTCGAGAACCAGCCACGATGCTTCTTCCACCCCGGATGGCACATGAAATGCCGCGCCCTGGCCGCTATCGTGCGCGCCCCCGAATGCAGGAATTGCCATCCATGCCCCGCCTCGTCGTCGCCGCGCTCGCGCTGGCCGTGTTGTCCGCCTGTTCCGCACCCGCCCCCGAATCGCCGAAGTCGAGCGAGGCACCACCCGCAACCGCCAAGGAGCCCGCGCACGTGAATCCACTGCTGACTGCGAGCACGCTGCCGTTGCAGGCACCACCATTCGATCGCATCCGCGACACCGACTATCAGCCCGCGATCGAGCAGGGCATGCGCGAGCACCTGGCCGAGATCCGCGCGATCGCCGACAGTGCGGAGGCGCCCACCTTCGCCAACACGATCGAGGCGATGGAGCGCAGCGGCGAGCTGCTGACGCGTGCAAGCCGCGTGTTCTTCGCGATCGTTCAGGCCAATACGAACGACACCTTGCAGCAAGCCCAGATCGAACTCGCGCCGTTGCTCGCCGAGCACAGCGACGCGATCCATCTCGATCCGAAGCTGTTCGCGCGCGTGAAGGCCGTGCACGAGACGCGTGACACGGCCGGACTCGACGCCCAGCAGCGTTTCCTCGTCGAGAAGACCTACCGCGATTTCGTGCGTGCCGGTGCCCTGCTCGGCGAGGCCGACCAGGCGACACTGCGCGAACTCAACAAGGAAGAATCCACGCTGTCGACCGACTTCGAGAACCGCCTGCTCGCGGCCAGCAACGCCGGCGCGCTCGTCGTCGATGACGTGGCGAAACTCGATGGCCTCGGCGAGGCCGGCATCGCAGCCGCCGCCGATGCGGCGAAGGAACGCAAGCTCGATGGCCGGTGGCTGCTGGCCCTGCAGAACACCACCCAGCAGCCCGCCCTCGGTTCACTGACTGATCGCGGCACGCGCCTGGCCCTGCTCGAAGCCTCGGAAAAGCGCGCGAGCAAGGGCGATGGCAACGACACGCGCACGTTGGTCCAGCGCCTTGCGCAACTGCGCGCCGAGCGCGCGGGCCTGCTCGGCTATCCGAGCTATGCCGCCTATGCGCTCGAGGACCAGATGGCGAAGACACCGGCCGCGGCGATCAAGCTGATGACCGACATGGTGCCGGCGGCGACCGCGAAGGCGCGCGGCGAGGCGAAGAAGATCCAGGCGCTCATCGACGCGCAGAACCGCGGCTTCACGCTCGGCGCGGCCGACTGGGATCTCTACGCGGAACAGGTGCGCAAGGCCGAATTCGACCTCGATGAGGCAACGATCAAGCCCTACTTCGAGCTCGACCGCGTGCTCAACGACGGCGTGTTCTTCGCCGCCAGCCAGCTCTACGGCCTGAGCTTCAGGGAGCGCAAGGACCTGCCGGTCTACCACCCCGACGTGCGCGTGTTCGACGTGTTCGATGCCGACGGCTCGCAGCTCGCCTTGTTCTACGCCGACTACTACGCGCGCCCGAGCAAGGGCGGCGGCGCCTGGATGGACGTGTTCGTCGAGCAGGACGGCCTCGCCGGCACGAAGCCGGTCGTGTTCAACGTCTGCAACTACACCAAGCCGGCGGCGGGCCAGTCCGCCCTGCTCAGCTTCGACGAGGTGACGACGATGTTCCATGAGTTCGGTCATGCCCTGCACGGCATGTTCTCGGACGTGAAGTATCCGAGCATCGCCGGCACCAACGTGCCGCGCGACTTCGTCGAATTCCCCTCGCAGTTCAACGAGCACTGGGCCCTCGACCCGAAGGTGTTCGCCAACTACGCGAAGCACCACGAGACCGGCGAGCCGATGCCGCAGGCGCTGGTCGACCGGATCGTCAAGGCACGCGGCTTCAACCAAGGCTATGCGACCGTCGAATATCTCGCCGCCGCCCTGCTCGACCAGGCATGGCACGCGCTGCCGGTCAGGGCGCCGCGGCAGGATGTCGACAGTTTCGAGGCCGAGGCGCTGCAGCGCTTCAAGGTCGACCTCGCCGAAGTACCGCCGCGCTACCGCACGCCGTACTTCGCGCACATCTGGGGCGGTGGCTATTCGGCCGGCTACTACGCCTACCTGTGGAGCGAGGTGATCGACCACGACGCATTCCAGTGGTTCGTCGAGCACGGTGGCTTGTCCCGCGCGAACGGCCAGGCCTTCCGCGACCAGGTGCTCTCGCGCGGCGGCAGCGAGGACCTCGGCGCCATGTACAAGGCATTCCGTGGCAAGGAGCCAAGCGTCGCGCCGCTGCTGAAGCATCGCGGCCTGGATTGACCGACCTCCGCAGGAAACGGCTTCAGCCGTTTCCTGCGGGAGCATTTGCATGCCGAAAGTGCACACGGGCCCCGCCTTGCCGCATCATCGACACGGTCCCTGTACGTGGTGAATCCGATGTCGACCCGTTTCCTTGCCGTGCCCGTGCTGTTCATCGCCGCCCTCGCCACCGCAGCCGACGCCCCGAAGCCGAGCGAAGTGCGGCTGGAGTGGGGCGTGCGCGTGCCGATGCGCGACGGCGTGGAGCTGGCGGCGACGCTGTACCGTCCGCTCGGCCAGAAGGATGCACTACCCTGCGTCATCACGATGACGCCGTATCTCGCTTCGAGCTACCACGCACGTGGCATGTATTTCGGCGCCAACGGCTACGTGTTCGCCACTGTCGACGTGCGCGGGCGCGGCAACTCGGATGGCGAGTTCACGCCACTGCTGCAGGAAGCGAAGGACGGCCACGATGCGGTCGAATGGTTCGCGAAGCAGCCGTACTGCAATAGCAAGGTCACGATGTGGGGTGGCTCCTATGCGGGCTACAACCAGTGGGCGACGGCAAAGGAATTTCCGCCCGCGCTGGCGACCATCGTGCCGGTCGCCTCACCCAAGCCCGGCGTCGACTTCCCGATGCGCGGCAACATCTTCTACAGCTACGACATGACCTGGCTGACCCTGGTCAGCGGCCGCACGCCGCAAGACGCGATCTTCGCCGACGAGGCGTACTGGAAAGCGGCCTTCCGCCGCTGGTACGTCTCGCATGCGCCGTTCAACACGCTCGATGCGGTGGTCGGCAACCCGTCCAAGCACTTCCAGACCTGGCTCGCGCATCCCCATCCCGACGCGTACTGGGACAGCATGAGTCCGACCACCGAACAGTACGCGAAAATCGATCTGCCGATCCTGTCGATCACTGGCCAATACGACGGCGACCAGCCCGGCGCGATCACGCTGTACCGCGAGCACATGCGTCACGGCAGCGAGACGGCGAAGGCCAGGCATTACCTCGTCATCGGCCCCTGGGACCACGCCGGCACACGCACGCCGAAAGCCGAGTTCGGTGGCCTGAAGTTCGGCCCGGCTTCGCTCATCGACATGAACGCCCTGCACAAGGCGTGGTATGACTGGACGTTGAAGGGGGGTGCAAAACCGGAGTTCCTCAAGGACCGCGTGACCTACTACATGGTCGGCGAGGAAGCCTGGCGCTATGCGCCGTCGCTCGAAAAAGTCACCCAGCGCGTGCAGGTGTGGCATCTGGACTCACGCGACGGCCAGGCCAACGACGTGTTCGGCTCGGGAGTGCTGCTCGACCGGCGCCCCGGCGACGGCGGCAAGCCGGACAGCTATGTCCACGATCCGCTCGACACCTCCTCGCTGGCCATCGAGGACCTGCCCGAACCGGCGGGTGACCTGGTCGACCAGCGCGGCGTGCTGCTTGGCGGCGACAGCCAGCTCGTCTATCACTCGCCACCGCTCCGGCACGACATCGACATCGCCGGTTTCTTCAGCTTCACCGCCTACATCGAGATCGACCAGGTCGATACCGACTTCAGCGTCAGCATCCACGAGGTCCGCCCCGACGGCAGCAGCATCCTGATCGGCCACGACCTCAAGCGTGCGCGCTACCGCAAGGACCCACGCACGCCCGAACCGGTGACACCCAACCGCATCGAGCGCTACGAGTTCGACGGCTTCGACTTCGTGGCCCGGCGCATCCCGAAGGGCAGCCGCCTGCGCCTGGTCGTCGCTCCGGTCGATTCGCTGCATACCGAGAAGAACTACAACACCGGCGGCGTGGTGGCCGCGGAGTCCGGTGAGCAGGCGAAAACGGTGCGCGTGACCCTGCACCACAACCTGCGCCATCCGAGCTCGCTGGTCATTCCATTTGCGGCAAAGTCTTCGGTCCCTGCGCCAAGACCCTGAAATCAGGCACTTTCGCCTCGGCGCATCCGCAGCGGCGATACAGCTCCGCCGGCGCCGCTTCCGTTCACCCTGCATGAACCCGCTTCGATCCGCCGTCCGCAGCGTAGCCGCCGGGCTCGCCGCACGATGAATTTTTATTGCGTTTTCCGCCGAAAAACTGTCGATACGCGGCTGCGGACACGCTATGCTCGCGCACGCTTGGCATGCCCGCGCGTTTTCCTGCAATGCACGCGCCCAAGCGAAACCATCCAACCATCCAACAGGACCATCGGGAAAGTTATGGCCAAGAAACCCGCAAAGAAAGCCGCCGCGAAACCTGCCGCTCCGAAAGCGATCAAGGAAGCCCTGAGCAAGTCCGGGCTCGTTGCCCACATCGCCGACGCCGCCGGCGTCGCCGCGAAGGACGTGCGTGCAATGCTCGCCGCGCTCGAGGGCGCCGTGCACGGTTCGATCAGCAGCAAGGGCATCGGTTCGTTCACGCTGCCGGGCCTGCTCAAGATCACTTCGGTCAAGGTGCCGGCCAAGCCGAAGCGCAAGGGCATCAACCCGTTCACCAAGGAAGAGCAGTGGTTCGCGGCGAAGCCGGCGACCGTCAAGGTCAAGGTTCGTCCGCTGAAGAAGCTCAAGGACGCCGCGGCCTGACGCGAGCGCTCCATCGCAGTGCGCGCCTGCGCGCGCATTGACCCTGAACCGGACGGCATCGCGCCGTCCGGTTTGTTTTTTGTCCCGCCGATGCCGCTTCTGGCGGCCAGCTTCCGCCTCCGTGCGGGGATGCTCAGCGGACGCCGTGCATGAGCTTGTTGATGAGCGGCGCAAACAGCAGGAACGCGATGCCGAAGCCGAAGCCGGCCCAGGCGATGTGCGTGTAGGTCTCTGCGTACTGCGCGAGCCCTGAAGCCACGCCGCCTCCCGAGGCCACCGAGGCGACTGCGCCGGCGACGTAGTTGCCGATCGCCGTGCACAGGAACCAGGCACCCATTGCCAACCCGGTTTCCTTCGGTGCCGCAAGCTTGGTGACCATCGACAGGCCGATCGGCGACAGGCACAGCTCGCCCATCGTGTTGATCATGTAGGCCAGCATCAGCATCTGCCAGGCGATGCGGCCATCACCTTTCATTGCCTCGCCGATGGTCAGCACCAGGGTGGTGAAGCCGATGGCGACGAGGATCAGCGCGATGGCGAACTTGCGCGGGATCGACGGGTTGAGCTTGCGCGCCTCCAGGCGCGGCCACAGCCAGGCAAACACCGGTGCAAGCAGAATGATGAAGAGCGGATTCGCCGACTGGAACAGGGTGAAGTCGAACGGCGCGTCGACGTGGTCCTTGGCGAAGAAATTGAGTGACGAACCGGCCTGTTCGAACATGCCCCAGAACAGGATCTTGGCCAGGAACAGCAGCAGCATCGCGATGTAGCGGTGCAACTGCACCTTGTCGCCGCTGCGCGCGCCGCTGGCGATGAAATACACGGTCAGCACGAGCATCAGGCCCATCAGCAACCAACCGACGATGCGCGCCTGGCTCAGCATCAGGAACACGACCGGCACGACGGCAATGCAGCCGGCTGTCACCTTGAGCACGCGCATGGGATTGTGCTGCGGCGCCGGCGCACGACCGACGCCGGCCATCCAGCCGACCAACGCCTGGAACAGCACAAGACCGAGAATCATGCCGAGGCCGGCGGTGAAGAAGCCCCACTGGTAGCCGAAATGCTTGCCGACGATCGTGCCGCAGACCAGCGGCGCGAGCGTCGCGCCGGCGTTGATACCCATGTAGAAGATGGTGAAGCCGGAATCGCGGCGCGCGTCGTGCTTCGCATAGAGCATGCCGACCATGGTCGAGATGTTCGGTTTGAACAGGCCATTGCCGACGACGATCACGGCGAGACCGACGAGGAACCAGGTGAGATCCGGAACCAGCAGCAGGAACAAGCCGAGCGCCATGATCGTGCCGCCGAGCAGGATCGATGGCCGGTAGCCAAGATAGCGGTCGGCGATGAAGCCGCCGAAGATGCCGGTCGCGTAGATCAACGCCGTGTAGGCGCCATAGGTCAGGCTTGCCTGCGCTTTCGCCTCACCGTCCGGCAACAGGCCGAAGAATGTCTGCGCGACGTAGATCGCGAGCAGGGCGCGCATCCCGTAGTAGGCGAAGCGCTCCCAGAATTCGGTCGCGAACAGCAGCCAAAGTGGCTTGGGATGTCCGAGGAAGTCCGCACTGCGCGGGAACGGCGCGGGGTCGTTGTCGCGCAAGGCTTCGCTCATCGTCGCTCCGGTTCATCGAGGGGAGCGGCGAACGCTCGCAGGCACCGGCGTGGGCGTCAAGTACCGATGCGGCCACACACCGGCACGAGCGCACGAAACGGCGTTCCGCGGCAGCGACGCAGGTTGCGAGCGGGAACGCGGCGGCTGCGGCGAACGCCTGATCGACTTGCGCATGGTCAACGCTCCGGCCGAACGCCGCCGCATCACCACATCAGGGCACGCCATCGAACCCATCGGCGAACAGCTTCGCCGGCGGCACTTCGTAGGCACCTACGTCACATCGCGTGCTGCCGTCATCATCGCCATCCTGCGGGCGCGCCAGGCCACGGGCATCAACGCTCGCGCACCATGCCTGCGAGCCGGGCGGATCGATCGCCGCGGATCCGCTGCCAGGGGCCAGGGTGGCCGGGAAGACCGTTTCATCCAACGCCAAGGGTCCCACCGGGCCGATGCTGCCACCGCTGGCAGAGAGCGCGGCGCACGCGCTCTCGAACAGGTTGGCCATGCTGAATCCGGTCAACTGGATGCCGTCGAGTTCGCACGCCGCGCCCGCCCCTGCGGCAACCGGACCGTGCAGCGACCAGACCCATCGCGTGACGTCGACGCCACTCATCGCCAGATGCGCACCGAAGGCAGCGCCATTGTCCTTGAAGCTCAGATGCGAGGCACCTGCCGCACTCGCTGTCAGCAAGATCATCGCGCCACCGAAACTGGAGTTGCCAATGGCACGGTTGCTGCTGAAGCTGGCGTTGAGCAAATCCAGCGTGCCGCCCTGGGTGGCAAGCGCACCACCGCCGACATCGTCGCCGGAAATGGTGTTGTCGATGAATCCCGACCTGTCGATGTTGTTCGAACAGCTGTTTTCCAGGCACAGCAGGGCTGCCGCTCCGCCGGCGGAAAACACGCCGGAGGCGTCGGCATCGATCACCCGATTGGATCGAAACTCCACGTCGCGCAGCTGCGTGGAGAGCGTGGCCGATGCATAGACAGCCCCACCCAGGCCCTGCACCACGCCGCCGACACGCTCCAACACATTGGCGGAGAAACGGCTGCCGGTGATTTCGATCCTGTGGGCGGACACGTGCACCGCACCGCCAGACATTACCTTCCGAGAGCTGTTGCCGATCACCCCGCCAACGTTGCCGGAGAACGTGCTGTCGCGAATGAAGACCCACGCGCCGGGGGCCACCCAGGAAATGGCCCCGCCATTGGCGTTGATCTGATTGCCGACCGCCCTGCAACTTTCGAAGTGCGAGTCATACACGTACAGGCTGGTGTCTGCCACGGTGGAGCTGTGCCAGACGCAACCGCCCGTACCACTAGTGCTGCGCCCGCGCCGGAAGCTGAGTTCCCTCAGCGTGACCTGTACGGCGCCAGCGGCCACCGTGAGGATGCGTACCGCGTTGCGACCATCCAGCACCGGCGCACGGCCACGGCCGTCGATCGTCAGAGCACTGTTGGACCATGCCGGCAACGCGGTTTGCAGTTCGATGACACCGCCTTGCGGGAAGGACGCATCGAACCAGATGGCGTGGGGTGTCGCCGGGTCGCTGCTGGCATTGATCAGCGCCTGTCGCAGCGAGCCTGCGCCAGTGTCGGCCGTGTTGGTGACCATGAACGTGGTGGCATGCGCTTGTGCGGCCAGCAGCAGCGCAAGCGGGAAGACGATGAGTGCAGGTCGGAAACGACGCATGGAAAGGCTCCGCGGGTTCAGCGATGACGAACACGAACAGGAAACAGCGCTGAATCCGGACAGGCCCGCATTGCTAGACTTCCGCGCATGATGTCCAAAGCCCCGATGCCCACCATCGAACGACCGGCGCCCGACGATCCGGACCTGCGCGCCCTGATGGACCTGTTCTATGGCGATCTGCGCCGCATGGCCCGGCGCGAGCGGTTTCGCGTCGGCGCCGGGGCCACGCTGTGCACCACGGCGCTGGTCAACGAAGCCTGGCTGAAGCTGCAACGCACGCCCGCCTGGCAGGATCAACGGCATTTTCTTGCCACCGCCGCGCTGGCAATGCGCCAGGTGCTGGTGAACGACGCACAGGCACGCTTTGCCGCCAAGCGTGGCGAGGGCAAGACACCGATCAGCCTTGCCGATGCCGCCGTGGACGCCCCGGATGCAGCCGATGAGCAGATCGTGCAGGTGAACGATGCGCTGGAAAAACTCGCGCTGCTGAGCCCGCGCCTGGCACAGGTGGTGGAGTGTCGATTCTTCGCCGGCTACAGCGACGTCGAAACCGCGCAGGCCCTGGGCCTGACCGATCGCACCGTGCGGCGCGATTGGATCAAGGCGCGGGCCTGGCTGTACCGCGAGCTGGGGGAAGGCGCGCCCGATGAATGCGATTGACGCGGCACGTTTTGCCCGCGTCGAGGCTTTGCTCGATGCGGCACTGGAACAGCCTGAGATCGAACGCAAAACCTTCCTGCTCACGCAGGAGCCCGATGCGTCGATCCGTGCCGAAGTGCTGGAACTGCTGTGTGCGGTTTCGGCTTCCGAAGGTTTTCTCGAAGCCACGGCCACACCGGCAAGCGAACTCGAAGGACATCGTGCTGGCGCATGGACGCTGGTTCGCCGCATCGGGCGCGGCGGCATGGGCGAGGTCTGGCTGGGCGAACGTGCCGATGGACGCTTCGAGCAGCAGGTTGCGGTGAAGCTGTTGCGCCAAGGCGTGGATGATGCGCCGCGCTTCCTGCGCGAGGCACGCCTGCTGGCGAGGTTGCAACATCCCAACATCGCGCGCCTGATCGATGCCGGCAACCTGCCCGATGGCACCCCCTTCATGGTGATGGAACTCATCGAAGGCATGCCTTTGCTACGCCATTGCCGTGAACGCGGGATGGAGCTGCCGGCGCGGTTGGCGCTGTTCGCCAGGATCTGCGAAGTAGTGGCTTTTGCGCATCGGCACCTGATCGTCCACCGCGATCTGAAACCGGACAACATCCTGGTGCGCGCCGATGGCGAACCGGTGCTGCTTGATTTCGGCATCGCACGTCCGCTGGATGCCGACCAAGGCCATACGCGTGATTTGCGCCTCACGCCACAGTACGCCGCACCGGAACAGCTTGCCGGCGGCGAACAGAGCACGCTCACGGATGTGTATGCACTGGGCCTGTTGCTGCACGAGCTGCTCACGGAACACCCGCCCTGGGGTGAAATTGCAGGCGCAGGCGTGCTGGCGCTGCTGCAACGTGCCCAGGCCGGGCCACCGCCTGCGCCCAGTTCACAGGCCACATCGAAGGCTGTCGCAATCCGATTGCGTGGCGATCTGGATGCCATCGTCCACAAGGCGCTGCGGCCCGAGCCGGAGTCACGCTACGACTCCGCCGATGCGCTGGCGCAGGACGTGCGGCGGTATCTCGCGCACGAGCCGGTGGCCGCACGGGGCAGCGCGTTCGGCTATCGCGCCCGGCGTTTTCTGCGGCGCTACTGGCTGGCGGCAGGTGTACTGCTGTTCGTGTTCGTCGGGCTGGTCGGGGCGGTGATGGCGATCTCGATGGCGCAACAGGAGGCCGTGCGTGAGCGCGATATCGCGCAGGCCGAAGCACGCCGCAACCGTGCGGTGCGCGACTACCTGTCGCTGATGTTTCGCGATGCCAGCCAACGAGCGAACGAGGGCACGCCGCTCACCGCCAAGGCGGTGCTGGATCAGGCGGCCGCGCGCGTGGCCTCGGATTTTGGCAATGAACCGGCCACCACGGCCCAGGTGCTGCACGCGCTGGGCGAACTGCACTTCCACATCGGCGATTACGCGGCCGCCGAACCGCTGCTGCGACGTTGGCTTGCGCACGAGGCAGTGATCGGCGATCCGCTCACTGCGGCCGAAGTGCGCGCCACCCTTGCGGAGGTCGTGCTGCGCATGGGCCAGCGTGAAGAAGCCACGGAACTGCTGCAACAAGCGCAAGCGTTCTGGCAAGCCGACCCGGATCGCCATGCCGACGTGCTGCTGGCCTCGCGCATGCTGCAGGCGCGCCTGCAGCGGGAGAGTGGAGATGCCGCCGGCGCGCTGGCCACGCTGGAGTCGGCCTTGCCGCAGCGCCTGCAGCGATCCGGCCGGGAGCATTTCGAATCGGCGGCGCTCTACACCAATCTGGGCGTGGCTTATGTGCAGGCCGGAAAGCTCGATGAAGGCATCGCCGCCTCGCAGGAGGCGATGACGCTGTGGCGGGCACTCGATCTGAGCTCCGGCAACGATGCGCTGAACACGCTCAACAATCTCGCTGCTGCGCAGTTCCGCAAGGGCGATCTGGCCTCCGCCGAAACCACCTTTGCCGACGCCCTGCGCCTGCGTCGGCAACTGTTTGGGCCCTCGGCCGCGACCGCAGCGCTGATCGGCAACTACGCCCGCGTGCTGCAGGGGTTGGCACGTCATGGGGAAGCTCTGGAATACGCCGGCGAGGCCGAGGTGATGGCGCAGCAGCACGCCGGTTCGGGCAGCCCGCTCACCCAGGCCACGCGAATCACCCGTGCGGAATCGCTGCTCGCCTTGCAACGCGTCGATGATGCCGGCGAGGCGCTTGCCGCCTACGCGGCGGAAGACACCACCGCATTGCCGACCTCCCTGCAATTGCGCGCCGCACTGGTGCGAGCCGAAACCCATCAGCGGCGCAGCCAGGCCGATGCCACGCGGCAGGCGCTGGACGAGGCCGAAGCGCTGTCGGCACAGCTCGGCGTGGCGGCCGAACCCTTTCGTGCCAGACTCGACGCATTGCGCGCGCGCTGAGCGCCATAGGCTTTGCACGGGAGTCTTGCAATGAACAGGATTCTTCTACTGATCGCGGCCTGGCTGTGCTGCGGCTTCGGCTTGGCTGCGGAGACCGCCATCCGCACCACCGGCGCCGCGAAACCCGACTACGACGATGCCCTGGCGCGCTCGCTCGGCGCGGACGACTACGGCATGCGTTCCTACGTGCTGGCGATTCTGCGCACCGGCCCCACGCCGGTGCCTGCCGGTGAGGAACGCACCGCGATGCTCCAGGGACACTTTGCCAACATGAAGCGGCTGGCGGCCGAAGGAAAACTCGTGCTCGCCGGCCCGCTGGATGGCGTGGATGGCCGACGTGGCATCTTCGTGTTGAACGTGGCAACCATCGAGGAGGCCCGCCGTCTCGTCGCCACCGATCCTGTGATCGAAAAGGGCGAGATGGTTGCGGACCTGCACACGTACTACGGCAGCGCCGCGCTGATGACGGTCAACCAGCTGCACGAAAAGATCGCGAAGAAATCGCCCTGAGCGCTTGCGCGCCCCCCGCCTCGACCGCCCGGCCACAGACGGCCGGACGTCAATCGCGCCTGCGCAGCTCAGCGGCCGAACCGGGGCATCGCCTTCAGTGGCAGGGCGGCGAACTCGAAGCGGCCTTCGGCCTGCGGCAGGGTCTGGCCGACCAGTTTCTTCGCCATCTTCGCCGCGGGCACGTTTGCGGCGCGGAACGTGCCGGCAAGCGCATAGCTGCCGTCGGCATTCTTCTCGAAACGCTCGATCGTCACCTGCGGCGGGGCATCCTTCGTGGTTGCAAAGCTATCGAACATCGACCTTGGATCGGGCCGATAGCTCAGCGAGACATCGGTCAGGCCCAGGCTGGCATCGTCGAAGCTCAGGCCGATCTCCAGCGCGCCGCCGTCGGCGGCCTTGCCGTTCAGCGAGACCTGCAGCGAACCGATCATCTCCAGATGCTGCACCTGCGAATCATGAAGTGACTTGCCGGCCATTCCCGCCACGACACCGCGCACGGTATCGGCATCGACCTTTTGCCCGGTGCCCGAAGTTGCGAGTGCGCGATTGGCCTCGTCGATGGCCTTGCGGCCTTCACCGCTGGCCAGTCTTTCGTCCATCTGCGCACCGATGTCATCGGCCACCTTGGTTGACAGCGAACGGAACGATTGCGGGCCGCGCCCGACGCTGGCCTCGATCGTGCCCTGCACGCTCTGGCCGGGCTGCAACGCCGTCTCCGGCGGCGGCAGCTTGGCGGCGGCGGCATCCACCGCCTCGCGCATGCCCTGCGCAGGCGAGGACGTCGCAGGCGCGGATTCCTGACCGCCACAGGCAGCCAGACTCAGAAGCACAGGCACAAGAAACGTGATGGTACGCATGGCTCACTCCGCAGCTTGTTCGTCGAGGATCAGTTTCACGCCCGGCTTGATGCCAGCCACCCAACCTTCCCCCTGCACCACCGCACGCACCGCAAAACGATGGCCCTTGAGCTGGCAACGCGGGTGATCGACGAAGTAGCTGCCGGCCGGTTCGTAGTGCCAGCCGGCGCAGCCGGCATCGGCCATGCACAGGGCCTGACAATCGGCGGCGGTCTGCTCGACGGTGAAATCGTGATTGCCTGCCGACTCCTGGCCATCCGGGTTCATGTAGATCCCCGTTTCGGCCTCCAGCGCACGACCGACCATCCAGTCCGCGCCTTCACGCGCGCCGACGGTGGCCGTCGCCTGCCCGGCGATCTGCCCCAGGGCCTGATTGAGTTCGCCGGCGTCGCGGGCCTGGACGTAACGCCCGCCGGTGCGCTCGGCCAGACAGCGCAACTGTTCATCGGCGGCGCTGCCTGGCGCAATGTCGAAACCCACCACATGCGCGCTGAAGTCGATGCCGAGCCGCTCCAGCTCCTCGCCCAGCGCACACGGATCGGCGTTGCAGGTTTCCTCGCCGTCGCTGACCAGGATCACGGTGGCCTTGCGTTCGGTGAACCGCAGGTGTTCGGCGGCCTGGCGCACGGCGGCGGAGATCGGTGTCATGCCCACGGGATTGAGGGCGTTGACCTTTCGGGCGATGGCCTCGGCACCCGCTGTCCCTGGCTCGATCAACAGCTCGATGTCCTGGCAATCGCCCTTGCGCCGGTGACCATAGGCCATCAAACCCAGGTCGCCGCCTTTCCAACCATCGAGCATCGTGCCCACGGCCTCGCGCGCGATGGCGATTTTCGACTTCCCTCCGATCTGGCCCCACATCGAGCCTGAGGCATCGAGCACAAGGATGGCCTTGCTGTCGTCAGGGGTCTGCGCATGGGCCGGAACACCGCTCGCCAGCGCGAACATGGACAGGAAAAGCACGGTACGCATCGAAGATCCTCCGGAAAAGTCGCAGGTTGGCGACCGGACCCAGAGGAATACCGGAACCGTGGACAGATCCGGACATCGTCCGCGGCGCCCCGCCTGATTCCGGTTCGAGCCGCCACCGTCACGTATTGACAGGCACCCAGGATCGGCGTATCCGCGGACAAAGGGCGCCCGGCATGGTCGCCCGCAGCCGGCGCCGGTCGCCGGGAGGGCATCATGTCCTGCATCGCGGTACGTACCCCTGCGTGGTGGTCCGCCCCGTTGCTGCTGGCGTTGTGCGGCGGCGCGGACGCAGTCGACGAATATCGACTCGATGACGGCGTCAAGGAAGCCGGCATCGGCCTGCACCCGCCCAACAGCTACTCCTTCGCTTGGCTCAATCGCTTCGTGATCCGGCCCGGTCACGAAACCATCCACGCGGTCAACCTCGCCTTCGGCGGCAGCTTCGCAGCCAACAACATCCCCAACGGCACGCCGCTGGCGGTATACATCTGGTACGACTCGAACCAGGACGGCATCCCCGACCACGACGTGGTCGTGGCCTCGGGATCCGGCACGGTGACCGGCACGGGTAGCAACCTGCTCACCAGCTATGCCTTGTCCCAGGCGGTGACACTCCAGGCCGGCGACATCATTTTTGCCGGCGCGATCATCACCTATACGGGCAACCCGCAGGTGGCGAGCATCGATACGGATGGCACCGATGACATCAACCCGTATCCGCCCAACGACCACAGCTTCATTGCCTCCAACTGGGCAAGCGCTCCGGGGACAGTGACACCGGTCGATCCCGCCCATCTGGCTTGGGCCAACCAGCCCGTGGCCAGCGTGCGCAACGCGCTGTACGGCGGCAACAGCGACGGCACCTGGATGATCCGCCTCAATGCGTCCGCCGCTGGCGCACCATTGCCGGTTGTTGTGCCGAGCGCGATCGACATGGGCAACATCGACATCGGGACCAGCTCGACAGCAACGATCAACCTCAGCAATGCAGGTACTGCGGCGTGGCAGGTCCTGACCTACGTACCCACCCCCAATCCGATGCCGGCAGTATTCACGATCTTTCCGGGCACCTGCGGCGTGCCACCGTTCCAGATCGCGCCCGGCAGCAACTGCGACATCGACGTCGTATTCAAGGCGACAAGCCATGGTCTGCACGCGGCCTCGGTGGAGATCGCCGGCAACACGCCGCCGGGCAGCGCCACGTTCCTGTTGCGAGGCATTGGCAGCCTGTTCGCGTCAGGCTTCGAATAGGCCGGCATTCGCGTAGGCGCGGTTTCGCGCACGCGCCCGACGCGATCGACCGGACCAGGCGGACTCGCTCCGCCGAGCGACCGACCTGGCGCCGATCGCGGGCAAGCAGCACCCCACTCCTCACTCGACGCCCGTTCCGGGTTCCGACACGACAGCCCCGCCGGCACGCTTGTTGCTTGGGTTTCTCATCGCTTTTGCTGAATGGGACGAGCCAAAACCTGCGCAAACGTGCCGCGGTTCAGGCTCCGTTTGTGACGCAGGCCTGAGACTGTTAAGCGCTTGTTATGTGACGCTTGCGCGACTATCCTTTGCGCAAGATGAGGTTTGTTTCGCAACCTCTTGCAGGAATTGAGGAAATGTCTGCCCAACTGGTATGGATCATGCTCTGTTGCCTGGCCGGTCTCGGTCTGGCTTCGGTGCGTCGCATCCCGGAGGGCAAGGTCTACTCGCTGCGTCGCTTGGGCGGACAGACGCGCATCGTCGGCGCCGGCACGCACTTCCTCGTGCCGCTGATCGAGCGCGTCGTCCACGAGATCAGCCTGACCGGCAGCGCGCTCGCCTTCGATGGCACCGACGCCGCGGGCGAGGGCTATCGCGGCGCGCTGTACTTCCAGGTGCTCGACCCGGAACGCGCCGACCGCATCATCGAAACCGTCGATACCCTGCTGCGCGAATGCGCGGCGAACCGGCTCGCCGGCGCCGGCGTGCCGGCCGATGCCGCGCAGCGTCGCGACTGGCTCAAGCGGGCACTCAACGAGGACGTCCGCGAGCGCGGCCTGCTGGTGACGCGCGTCGAACTCCAGCACGTCGAACCGGCAGTGACACCCAAAGGATATGTCTGATTCCGTTCTCCCAAAGGTGTCACCGCCTTGCGCTGAAATCGCGCTCAAAACATGAAGTTGAGAAGTTCGATCGCAACGGCGAACCGAACACCACTTGCACAGAACCTCAACTTTGAAGTTGATCCTCAGTCAGGATAGGTACGGTGGGGGATGGCTGGTCCATCCGAGCATCGAGTGGCAGGCCCTCCGCGGGCCTGCGTGGCTGGATTTAAGCAGTCCGGGCGCCGATACTTGGCGCCCTTTTCGTTTCCGGGTCCGGCCATGTCCGAGCGCGAAGCGCTGCGGAAGCGGCTCGGTGCGGGCGTCGCGGCGCTTTCGCTCGAGCTGACCGAGTCGACGATCGAGCGCCTGCTCGATTACGTCGATCTGCTCGTGCGCTGGAACGCGGCCTACAACCTGACTGCGGTGCGCGATCCGGCCGAGATGGTCACGCGCCACCTGCTCGATTCGCTGGCCGTTTTGCCGTACGTCGATGGCGCGACTCTCGCCGACCTCGGCAGCGGCGCGGGCCTGCCCGGCATCCCGCTGGCCCTGGCGCGGCGTTTCGAGGCAGTGTTGCTGGTCGACTCGAACGGCAAGAAGGCTCGCTTCCTGCGCGAAGCGGTACGCCAGCTCGGCCTCGCCGAGGCCAGCGTCGCCGAGTCGCGTGTCGAGGCCGTGCAGGGACGATTCGATTGCATCACCGCGCGCGCGTTCGCCACACTGGCCGACATGCTCGCCCTCGGCGGCCATCTGCTCGCTCCCGGCGGGCGCTGGCTGGCGCTGAAGGGCCGTCATCCGCAGGATGAACTCGACGCGCTGCCACCCGGCTTCGAGGTCGAATCCGTGCGGCGCATCGAGGTGCCCGGACTGGACGCCGAGCGCCATCTCGTCACAATCCGCCGCAGCGACCGCGCGGCGGACGCAGGATCAAGCTCATGACGCGCATCATCGCGATCACCAACCAGAAGGGCGGCGTCGGCAAGACCACCACCGCCGTCAACCTCGCCGCCGCGCTCGCCGAGACGCGTCGCAAGGTGCTGCTGGTCGACCTCGACCCGCAGGGCAACGCGACCATGGCAGCCGGCGTCGACAAGCGCGAGGCCAAGCCGAATGGCTGCGACGTGCTGCTCGAGGAAGTGCCGATCGAACAGGCCATCGTCACCACCGAGGCCGGCTTCGACCTGCTGCCCGGCAACGGCGACCTGACCGCCGCCGAGATCAAGCTGATGGATGCGCTCGCCCGCGAGCAGCGCCTAAAGGAACAACTCGCGCGCGTCGCCGAGCGCTACCACGTGATCCTGATCGACTGTCCGCCGTCGCTGCACCTGCTCACGCTCAACGCGCTGACCGCGGCCGACGGCGTGCTGATTCCCGTGCAATGCGAATACTTTGCGCTGGAAGGGTTGTCGAGCCTGCTCGACACGATCAAGGCCGTGCGCAAGCGACTCAATCCCGGTCTCGAAGTCGATGGCCTGCTGCGCACGATGTACGACGTGCGCAACAACCTCGGCAACGAAGTCTCCGCCCAGCTGGTCAAGCATTTCGGCGACAAGGTGCTGCGCTCGGTGATCCCACGCAACATCCGCCTCGCCGAAGCGCCGAGCCACGGCAAGCCGATCAACCTCTACGACCGCGAATCGCGCGGCGCGATCGCCTACCTCGGCCTCGCCGGCGAAATGCTGCGCCGAGAACGCGCCCCGGCCACCGCGGCCACCACCCAGGAACACGCATGATGGCGACGAAGAAGCGCGGACTCGGACTTGGTCGCGGACTCGACGTCCTGCTCGGCGCGCAGGAACCGGAAACCAGCGGCGACGCGAAGGCCGGCGAAGGCGAGCTGCAGCAGCTCGCGATCACCTCGATCGCGCCGGGCAAGTACCAGCCGCGCCGCACGTTCGACGAAGGCAAGCTCGACGAACTGGCCGCCTCGATCCGCACCCAGGGCGTCATCGAGCCGGTCATCGTGCGCGCGCTCGGCCGTGGCCGCCACGAACTGATCGCCGGCGAGCGCCGCTGGCGCGCCGCGCAACGCGCCGGCCTGACCGAGATTCCCGCCCTCGTGCGCACGATCGACGACCGCACCGCGGTCGCCATCGCTCTGATCGAGAACATCCAGCGCGAGGACCTGTCCGCGCTCGAGGAAGCACAGTCGCTGGCGCGCCTGATCGAGGAATTCAAGCTGACCCACCAGCAGATCGCCGATGCGATCGGCCGCTCGCGCGCGAGCGTGTCGAACCTGCTGCGCCTGCTCGAACTGCCGGCCGAGATCCGCAGCCTGCTCGACGAGCGCAAGCTCGACATGGGCCATGCACGCGCCCTGCTCTCGCTCGCCGCGCCGCGCGCGGTCGCGCTTGCGCGCGAGACCGTGGCGAAGGACTGGAGCGTGCGCGAACTGGAGGACGCCGTCCGTCGTGCGGGTACGCCGACGAAAAAGGCCACGCCGGCCAAGGCCCGTGCCGACGCAAACATCAGCGCACTGGAGTCCTCGCTGTCGGAGAGGCTCGGCACGCGCGTCGCCATCAGCCACGGCCGCAACGGCCGCGGCAAGCTGGTCATCCACTACCACAGCCTCGACGAGCTTGACGGCATCCTCGAAAAGATCCGCTGACGCACCTTGCGCTGCAAGCACCACCATGCCTGAACTGAGCGTCGTCGTCCCCGTCTTCAACGAGAGCGGCAATGTCGACGCCCTGCTCGACGAGATCGCCGCCGCCCTGCGCGGACGCTTCGACTTCGAGGCCATCTTCGTCGACGATGCCAGCCGCGACGACACCCTCGCCGTGTTGCGCGCGGCCAAGGCGCGCATGCCCGAACTGCGCGTGATCCACCACGCCACGCAAAGCGGCCAGAGCACGGCGATCCGCACCGGCGTCAAGGCCGCGCGTGCGGCTTGGATCGCCACCCTCGACGGCGACGGCCAGAACGATCCGGCCGATATCCCGAAACTCGTCGCCATGCGCGACGCCGCGCCGGCCGAGGTGCGCCTGTTCGCCGGCTGGCGCGTCGAGCGCAGGGACTCCGGCAGCAAACGCCGGGCCTCGAAATGGGCCAACGCGATCCGCTCGCGCCTGCTGCGCGACGACACCCCCGACAGCGGCTGCGGCATCAAGTTGTTCGAGCGCGCGGTCTTCCTCGACCTGCCGTACTTCGACCACATGCACCGCTACCTGCCGGCTCTGATGCAGCGCGCCGGCTGGCAAGTGAGAAGCGTGCCGGTCAACCATCGCCCGCGCGGTGCCGGGGTGTCGAAATACAATAACCTCGATCGTGCCCTGGTCGGCATCGCCGACCTGCGCGGCGTGGCCTGGCTGATCCGGCGCTCGAAGCGCACGGCCAGCGAGGAGGTCTGAGCCCGGTCTGGGCCGGATTTGCTTGCGGGAATTCGCCGATTCCGCTATAAAGCGCGGCTCGCCTTGGCTCCACTGTCCCTTTCGGGACCGGCAGATCGCGCTACGCGGTTCGTCCTGCCGTCGTCCTGGGCGCTCCAGCACCGCGTGGCGCATCGTCGCCGCTGGGCCGCGTCCGACCTGGCCAAGGTCGGTTACCAGATCAGTCGAGGTTCGCATGTCCAAGGTCTGCCAGGTCACCGGCAAGAGTTTCCAGTCCGGCAACAATGTTTCCCACGCCAACAACAAGACGCGGCGCCGCTGGCTGCCGAACCTCCACGACCGCCGCTTCTGGGTGGCCAGCGAGAACCGCTGGATCAAGCTGCGCGTGTCGAGCCACGGCCTGCGCACCATCGACAAGAAGGGCATCGACGTCGTCGTTGCCGAGCTGCGTGCGCGCGGCGAGAAGATCTGAGGAGTAACGAACCATGGCATCCAAGCGCGACAAGATCCGTCTCGTGTCCTCGGCCGGCACCGGCCATTTCTACACGACCGACAAGAACAAGAAGACCACGCCCGAAAAGATGGAGATCAAGAAGTACGATCCCGTCGTGCGCAAGCACGTGGCCTACAAGGAAGCGAAGATCAAGTGAAACATCGGCCCGCACGCGCAGCGCGCGGCACGTCGATGCTTCACCCCGGCGCAGGCCTGGGTCCAGCTCCTTCAAGGAACCCGCCGCAAGGCGGGTTTTTTGTTGCCTCCCATTTCCGAACCGCAGGAGCCGCTTCAGGGGCGATGTTTTTCAGCGCCTTCGCCTATCACCCTCAAACGGGCTCCTGCGATGTGGGAAACGCCTTCAGGCGGGATGCCGTTTCCTTGCGGCCTTGTACAGACAAAGCATCACGGCCAAAGCCGTTTCCTACATTTCCTGCGAGCCGCGCGTCCAACAAAAAACCCGCCTTCCGGCGGGTTTTTCGTCTATCCAATCGCGAAGCTGGCGATCAGGCCGCCGCGCTGCTCAACCGATATCCCTTCAACCGCGCCGCGAAATCCTGCAGGGCACGGATGCCGGACCGCTCGGCCTCATGGCACCACTGGCGCAGGGCTTCGAGCATGGCTTCTCCGTTGCGGTTCTCGAGCATCTCATGCAGGCGGTGGCGGTATTCCATGACCGTCTTCACGGTCGGCGCCTGGCTGATCCAATGACCCATGCGCTCGCGTGCGTCTGAATCGAGCCAGCGACCGCCACTGCCGAGTGCCTTGCGCAGCTTGCGCGGCATCGCCTTGAGGCTGGCGCCGGCGCGTGCGGCGTCTTCCTGCAGGGCCGGCACGATGACCCCGCGGAAGTAGTCGCTCATGACGTGGAACTTGTGCGCGAGCACGGCCCTGATCGTGTCGCTGTCCGGAATCGGCACGTTCGCGCGCACGTCGAGCGTCGGCGCGACGCGCAACACCTTGGCCAGGCGCAGGAACGCGAAGAATCGGATCGCTGCCCAGCCGATGTCGAACTCGAAGCGGCGCAGGGCGAACTTGGCCGAGCTCGGGAAGGCATGATGATTGTTGTGCAGTTCCTCGCCACCAATGAAGACGCCCCACGGTGACAGGTTGGTAGAGGTGTCGGCGCTCTCGAAGTTGCGATAGCCCCACCAGTGGCCAAGGCCATTGACGACGCCGGCGGCCCAGAACGGGATCCACACCATCTGCAGGGCCCAGATCGCCACACCAACGGCTCCGAACAGGAAGAAGTTGATCAGCAGCAGCAGGGTCGGGCCCATCGACGGCATGCGCGCGTAGACGTTGCGCTCGATCCAGTCGTCCGGCGTGCCGCGGCCGTACTTTTCGATCTCATCCATGTCACGCGCAGCGATGCGGTAAAGGTCGACACCCTCCCACAGCACCTTGTCGATGCCGTGGATCATCGGGCTGTGCGGATCGTCCGCGGTCTCGCACTTCGCGTGGTGCTTGCGGTGGACGGCGACCCACTGCTTGGTGACCATCGCCGTGCTGAGCCATGACCACAGGCGGAACGCATGCGCCAGGACCGGATGGAAATCGACACCACGGTGGGTCTGGCTGCGATGCAGGTAAAGGGTGACGGTGAAGATGGTCAACTGGGTGACGACGAGGAAATAGGCAATCCAGACGCCCCAGGAAGCGTCGGTGAACCACCCGCGCGCAACGAAGGAAATCAGTGAATCAGGCATGGGCGGAACACGGGTGGTGGACGTCGGCGGACTATACGCCCCACGACGTTACCCTGACCACCACGACCCCGGCCCGCGACATCACGTCCGCCGGCCGTGCGCGGAAGTACGGCGGCTTGCCCTGCCCGCGCCAAGCCGGAACAATCCCCGCGATGACCCACCGCGTCCCCGCCCTCGAGCTCCAGGCCGTGAGTCGCCGCCTCGGCGGCCGCACGATCGTCGATGGCATCGACCTCAGCGTCGCGCGGGGTTCGGTGCTCGGCCTGCTCGGCGTCAACGGCGCCGGCAAGTCGACCACGCTGCGCATGATCGCCGGCCTGCTAGCGCCGAGCAGCGGCACGGTGCGCGTCGACGGCATCGAACTCGGCGAACGCGGCGGCCGCGCGCGACGTGCGATCGGCTATCTGCCCGAGGAGCCGCCGCTGTATGCCGAACTGACCGTCAGCGAGTACCTCTCCTTCTGCGCGCGCCTGCACGGCATTGCCGCGGCCCGCGTCGGCGCCGCCGTGGAGCGCGCGATCGAACACTGCGGACTCGGCGAGATGCGTCGACGCCTATGCGGCTTGCTGTCGAAGGGCTATCGGCAGCGCACCGGCATCGCCCAGGCGATCATCCACGAACCGGCCCTGGTCGTGCTCGACGAGCCGGCCGCCGGCCTCGACCCGATACAGGCGCTGCGCCTGCGCGAACTCGTGCGTGGGCTCGGCGCAGCGCACGCGGTGGTGCTGTCGACGCACGTGCTGTCCGACGTGCTCGCCTGCTGCGGCGAAGTGGCGATCCTGCATCGTGGCCGCCTGCGCCATACCGGCACGCTGGCCAGCCTGGATGGCAACCCATGGCTGCACGTGCGTACCGAACAGGCGATCGGTCGCGAGGAATGGCAGGCGCTCGATCTCGTCGCCGAAGCACAGGCGCTCGACGGCACGAGTGCGCGCGTGCGTCTGCGCGAGGGCAGTGGTGCGGGCGCGCTCGCGGCTGCGGTCGGCGCGCTTGGTTGGGGCCTGGTCGAGTTGCGCCCCGAACATGGCGCGCTCGAGAACCTGTTCGTCGCCATCGCCGCGGAGGATGATGCGGCAGGCAAGGCCGCATGAGCACGATCGGCCTGATCGCGCGCAATGACCTGCGCCGCCAGTTCGTGCAACCGCTGGCCTGGGGGCTGCTCGCGCTCGTCTGTGCGTTGTTCGCCTGGCAATTCCTCGTCGCCGTGGATGCCTTCCTGCAGGCGATGCCGAAACTCGCCACCCTGGCGAACGCACCCGGCGTGACCGACCTCGTCGCCCTGCCGTTGCTGCGCAATGCCTCGGCGGTGCTGCTCTTCGTCGTCCCGCTGCTGACCATGCAGAGCCTGGTCGGCGAACGCCGCGCGCAGACGCTGCCGCTGCTGCTCGCCGCCGATGCAGGCAGCCTGCGCATCGTGCTCGGCAAGTTCCTTGGCGCGTTCGTCGTGGTCGCGCTAGTGGTCGCGCTGGCCGTGGCCATGCCGCTGTCGCTGGCCGCCGGCACGACGCTCGACTGCGGGCGCCTGTTCACCGCCGCCATCGGCATTCTGCTGTTCGCCGGCACTCTGACCGCGATCGGCATCGCCTGTTCGGCCTGGACCGCGCATCCAGCACTGGCCGCCGCGGCCACCCTGGTCATCGGCAGCGTGTTGGTCATGCTTGATGTCGGGGCGCGCCTGCGCGCGGTCGACCATGCGCTGATCAACTGGCTGGCGATGTCGAGCCATCTCGAACCGTTCCTGCGCGGCGTGCTCGACAGCAGCGCGGTGGTCTACTTCGTCGTCATCTCGACGCTCGCGCTGCTGCTCGCCGCGCGCCGTCTCGATACGTTGCGCTCGCGAGGCTGACCGTGCGCGAACGCCTCGACAACCTGCTCTACGCCCTGTTGCTGGTCGCGCTCGTCCTGCTGATCGGTTTTCTCGGCACGCGCTACCGCTTCACGCACGACTTCAGCCACGGCCAGCGCGCGAGCCTCGATCGTGCCTCGGTCGCCCTGCTGAAACGCCTCGATGGTCCGGTCGAGATCGTCTCGTGGGCACGCGCGGGAGGCGAACTGCGGGCCGCGATTCGCGCCTTCGTCGAGCGCTACCGCGAGATCAAGCCCGACATCGTGCTGCGCTTCGTCGACCCCGATGCCGACCCGAACGCGGCCCGTGAAGCCGGCATCCGCATCGACGGGGAAATCGACGTTCATTTCGGCGCGCGCAGCGAGCGGCTGCGCCAGCTCGACGAGGCGACCCTCAGCAGCGCCTTGCTGCGTCTCTCGCGTGCCGGCGAGCGCATCGTCGCCTTTCTCGAGGGCGAAGGTGAACGCCGCATCGATGGTCAGGCCAATGCCGACCTGGGCGAGTTCGGCAAACTTCTCGAAACTCGTGGCGTGCGCACGGTCAATCTCGCCCTGGCGACGACGCCGCGCATCGCCGACAACGTCGACCTCGTCGTCGTCGCCAATCCGCGCGTGGCCTTCGCCGATGCGGCCGTGAAGGAACTGGTCGACCATGTCGAGCGCGGCGGTCATCTGCTGTGGTTCCTCGAACCCGGTGAAGCGGTGGGCCTCGATGCGCTGGCTGCCGCACTGTCGCTGCGCATCCTGCCCGGCATCGTCGTCGATGGCGGCGGCCAGCAGTTCGGCATCGAAGACCCTAGCTTCGTCGCCATCAACCGCCATCCGCCACAAGCGATCACTGAAGGCTTCGACCTTGCCATCCTGCTGCCGCAGCCGGTCGCACTCGCCGCGCTGGTGCCGGCGCGCTGGAAATTCGAGCCGCTGGTGCGGAGTTCGGCGCAATCCTGGAACGAGACCGGGCACATCCCGAAGGCCGGCGAGCCCGAGGGCCAGGTGCGCTACGACGGCACCGATGGCGAGATCGCCGGCCCACTCGACCTCGCCTTCGCGCTGACCCGGCTTTCACCGAGGCCGGGCGCGCGCGAGCAGCGCGTGGTCGTGATCGGCGACGGCGATTTCCTCTCGAACAGCTTCCTCGCCAACGGCGGCAACCGCGAGTTCGGCACGCGCGTGTTCGACTGGCTGCTCGCCGACGATGGTCTCGTCGAGGTCGGCGACCATGCCGCGCCAGACCGCACGCTCGTGCTCGGTGACGGCCTGCTCACGCTGATCAGCTTTGGCTTCCTCATCGGCCTGCCCGCGTTGCTTGCCGGCACCGGCCTCGTCATCTGGCACCGCAGGCGGCGACGCTGATGCGCCGGACCGCGCGCATCAACCTTACCCTCGCCGTGATCGCTGCTTTGCTCGGCGCGCTGGTCTGGTGGCAGGTACACAATGAGATGTCCGCACTCGAACCGCCATTGAGTGCACTCGACACGAGCACGGTGACGAGTCTGCGCGTTGGTTGCGCGGGTTGTGTCGAACGTCGCTTCGGGCGCGGTCCGGACGGCTGGCGCATGCATTCGCCGTATGCGCTCGACGCCGATCCGGCCGCCATCGCCCGCCTGCTCGCGATCGCCGCCGCGCCGGTGCGCCTGCGCGAACCGGCCGAAGGCCACGACCTCGCCAGACTCGGCCTCGATCCACCCCAGATGACGCTCGAACTCGATGCGAAGCGCATCGAAATCGGTACCACCGATGCCCTGCGCGGCGACCGCTACGTGCGCGACGGCACGCATATCGCGCGCGTGCCGGACCGATTCAGCCCGTTTCTGTTGGCCGCGCCCGAAAGCGAGCTCGATCGCCGCCTCGTGCCGCGCGGCGCGACGATCACGGCCCTGCGCATCGACGACGCGGATGCCTCAGCCAGACTCGCCGCATGGCATGCCATGCCGGTCAGCCGGATCACCCCTGCCGGTGGCGAGGACGAGAGTGCGACGGCACACATGATCCGGGCCACGCTCGCCGATGGTGAAACGATCACCTGGCGGCTCGTGCGCAGCGGCGATGCCTGGATCGCGCGGCGCGCGTCACCCGCGCTCGACTACCATCTCGATGCGAGCGCTGTCGCCGCGCTCTTCGACACCGGGGCGACGCCCTGATGCCGGAGCTGCCCGAAGTCGAAACCACGCGCAACGGCATCGCCCCGTACCTGGTCGGGCGGCGCGTGCAGGCACTGGTGATCCGCCAGCCGCACCTGCGCTGGCCGATCGATGCCGAACTCGTCGCACGCTTGCCGGGCCAGCGCATCGAAGCCGTCGAGCGCCGCGCCAAGTATCTGCTCGTGCACACCGCGGTCGGCAGCGCGATAGCCCACCTCGGCATGTCGGGCAGCCTGCGCGTGCTTGCGTCGGATGTCGCGGTCGGCAAGCACGACCACTACGACTGGCGGCTCGGTTCGGGACGCATCCTGCGCTACACCGATCCGCGCCGTTTCGGCTGCCTGCTTTGGCAGAGCACGGGCACCACCCACGAGCTGCTCGCCGACCTCGGTCCAGAGCCCCTGTCGGACGCCTTCGATGGCGATCACCTCTGGAGGTTGTCGCGCGGGCGCAAGGCGGCCGTGAAGACCTTCATCATGGACCAGGGCGTCGTTGTCGGCGTCGGCAACATCTACGCCGCCGAAGCGCTGTTCGCCGCGCGCATCCATCCGAATCGCGCGGCAGGGGCGGTCGCGCGCGCGCGTTACGCGCACCTGGCCGATGCGATCAGGCACATCCTCGCCCATGCGATCAGGCGTGGCGGCACCACCCTGCGCGACTTCATCTCGCCCGACGGCGTGCCCGGCTATTTCGAACAGGAATTGTTCGTCTACGGTCGAGCCGGTGAACCCTGCCGCGCCTGCGGCACGCCGGTACGCGCTGTCACGCTGGGCCAACGTTCGACATTCTATTGCCCGCGCTGCCAGCGATGAGGGCGGCGCACAGGGCGCGAAAGAAAGACCGCAGGAGCCGGTTCACGGGCGATCGGGTGGCGGAAAAGCATCGCGCCCGAAGGCGCTCCTGCAGAAAGGAATGCCGCCGGAGCGCGCCCCCGGATCGAGTCCGGGGCAGGCTCTGCGCGCGCTCCTCGATGCTCACAACGGCAACACCGGCTGCTGCAACTCGATGCGGCCTTCGCCGGCGACGATCTTCTTGTACTCGGCGCGGCTGACTGAAACGTAGCGCTCGTTGCCTCCGATCTCGACCTGTGGACCATCGGTGACGGCGCGGCCGTGTTCGTCGACGCGCACGACCATCGTCGCTTTGCTGCCGCTGTGGCAGATCGTCTTGATCTCGTCGAGGTGGTCGGCCCAGGCGAGCAGATACTGGCTGCCCTCGAACAGCTCGCCACGGAAGTCCGTACGCAGGCCATAAGCCAGAACCGGGATGCGCCGGCGGTCGACCACGTCGGTGAGTTGCCAGACCTGGGCCTTGCAGAGGAACTGCGCCTCGTCGACCAGGACGCAGTCGAGCGCACCGCGCGCGGCGATGTCGGCGTCGACGATCGCGAGCAGGTCGTCATCGCGCTCGAAGGCGCGTGCGTTGGCACGCAAGCCGATGCGCGAGGCGACCACGCCCTCGCCGGCGCGATGGTCCAGGCGCGGCGTCAGGATCAGCGTGCGCATGCCACGCTCGTGGTAGTTGTACGCGCTCTGCAGCAACGTCGTGGTCTTTCCGGCGTTCATCGCCGAATAGTAGAAATAGAGCTTGGCCATGGGGGAGCACGGGTTGGGGGCGAGGGCGCGAAAACCGGTCGCCAGGGGATATCATGGAATGCTCGCATATCGCGACCTTGCTTCCGAATCATTCCGGCACGCGCGGCTTACCGGCGGCGCCTCCTTGCACCCCGCTTCCTCCTGCTCATGTTGAACCCCCAACAACGCGCTGCCATCGACTACTGCGACGGCCCCCTGCTCGTGCTCGCCGGTGCCGGGTCGGGCAAGACGCGGGTGATCACCGAAAAAATCGCGCACCTGGTCAAGCGGCGGAACCTGCCGGCGGCGAAGATCGCCGCGATCACCTTCACCAACAAGGCGGCACGCGAGATGCGCGAGCGCGTTGCTCGGCTGGTCACTGCGGCCACGGCCGAGGAGCTGACTGTCTGCACCTTCCATGCGCTGGGGCTCAAGTTCCTGCAGATCGAACACGCGCGTGCGGGACTGCGTCGCGGCTTTTCCGTGCTCGATGCCGATGACAGCCAGGGCATCATCAAGGACCTCGCACCGAAAGGCATCAAGAACGATGCGTTGTTCGCCCTGCAGTCGCTGCTGTCACGCCTGAAGAACGACGGCCTCACCCCGGAGCAGGCCGGCGAGCGTGCAACGAGCGCGCGCGAACGTGAGGCGGCGGCGATCTATGCTGCGTATCAGCGGCGCCTCGCCGCATTCAACGCGGTCGACTTCGACGATCTCATCCGCCTGCCGCTGGCGATCCTCGAACAGGATGCCGAGGTCCGCGCGATCTGGCAGGAGCGCATCCGCTACCTGTTGCTCGACGAATACCAGGACACCAACTCCGGGCAATACCGGCTGGTGAAGGCCCTGGCCGGTCCGCGCGGCGCGTTCACCGCGGTCGGCGACGATGACCAGAGCATCTATGCCTGGCGCGGCGCCAACCCGGAAAACCTCGCCGAACTCGCGCGCGACTATCCATCGCTCAAGGTCATCAAGCTCGAACAGAACTACCGTTGCGCACGACGTATCCTGCGCGCGGCCAATGCGTTGATCGCCAACAACAGCCACCTGTTCGAGAAGCGCCTGTGGAGCGAAGGCAACGAGGGTCCACCGATCCGTGTACTCGAATGCCGCGACGACGAGCACGAGGCCGAGCGTGTCGCCGCCGAGATCTCCCATCTCGGCGAACGCCACAAGGCGCCGTGGAGCGAATTCGCCGTGCTCTACCGCGGCAACCACCAGTCACGCCCGCTGGAAAAGGCCTTGCGCCTGGCGCGCATTCCGTACCACCTGTCCGGTGGCACCGCCTTCCTCGAACGCGCCGAGGTCAAGGACCTGCTGGCGTATCTGCGCCTGGTCAGCAATCCCGACGACGACGCGGCCTTCCTGCGCATCGTCAATGTGCCGCGCCGTGAGATCGGCGCGACCACGCTCGAGAAACTCGGCGAACTGGCCGGCGCGCGCCACCTCTCGCTGTTCCGCGCCGCGCAGCACGACGGCGTGTTGAACCAGCTCGGTGCGCGCCCCGCCGGCGCCCTGGTCGGTTTCGCCGGTCTCGTCAACGGCATCGTGCAGAAGGCCGAGCGCCTGCCGGCCGCCGAACTCGTCGCTGAATTGATCGAACGCACCGGCTACGCCGCCCACGTCGCCGCGCAGGCCACCGACCCCGCCCTGCGCGAACGCCGGCTTGGCAACCTCGCCGAACTGGCGGAATGGTTCCGCGCCATGCAGAAGGGTGCCGGTATCGGCGACCTCGCCGCCCAGCTTGCCCTGCTCGCGCATGGCGACCGCGACGACGGCGGCAACGCCGTGCGCCTGATGACCCTGCACTCGGCCAAGGGCCTCGAATTCCGCCACGTCTTCATCGTAGGCGCAGAGGACGGCTCGCTGCCGCACGAGGGCAGCCTCGAGGAAGGCCGCCTCGACGAGGAACGCCGGCTCATGTACGTCGGCATCACGCGCGCGAAGGAACACCTCGTCGTGAGTTTTGCGCGGCGCAAGCGCCGCTTCGGCGAGATCCACGCCAACGAACCGAGCCGCTTCCTCGGCGAACTGCCAGCCGCCGACCTGCACTGGTCGGGCCGTGATGCCGAGCAGGACGAAGCCCACCGCAAGGACGTCGCCGCATCGAACCTCGCCAAGCTCGCGGCACTATTCAACGAATGAGGGGCCGTCCTTGATTTCGGCCGGGGCAGGCAGACCGGGGTGCCCTGACTGATCCGGCAACGACGTCAGCGTCGCATGCAGACGCGGCGCGGCGGCGGACAGCGCGCGGACGAGCCGGCGATGCTCAAGTCAGGCAACGCCCGTCGCGCTGGCGCCCGGGTCGGCGCCTCAGTTCCGTTTCAGATGGGCGTCGAGAAAAGCCAGCATCCTGCCGTAGCCCTCGATCTGGTTCTTCTTCTTGGTGAAACCATGGCCCTCGTCGTCGAACACGACGTATTCGACCGGCACGCCGTTCTTCTCCACCGCGGCAACGATGTCGTCGGATTCGGCAAGGATCACGCGCGGATCGTTCTTGCCCTGAAGCACCATCAGCGGCCTGGTGATCCTGTCGGCGTGGAACACCGGCGAAATCTCGATCAGCATGTCGCGCTCGGTCGCCGGATTGCCGATCTCCTGGTAGAGCGCCTCGCGCATGCTTTCCCAGTACGGTGGGATGCTCTCCAGCGTGCGCAGCCAGTTGCTGACGCCGAAGATGTCGACACCGACCTTGAACTCGTCAGGCTGGAAAGCAAGCGCGGCGAGTGTCATGTAACCGCCATAGCTGCCACCCATGATGCCGATACGGTCGGCGTCGACGTAGTCGAGCGTCTGCAGGTACTTCTTCGCCTCGACACAATCCCACAGCGGCTCGCGGCCATGCTTGCGATCGTCGGCGGCGAAGAAGGTCTTGCCGTAGCCCGAGCTGCCGCGGTTGTTGATGCCGAGCACGACGTAGCCGCGATTGGCGAGGTACTGCGCGAGCACGTTGTAGGCGCGCGTGGTCTGGCCACCGGGTCCGCCGTGCACGAGTACCAGCGCCGGAACCTTCGCGGTGGCCGTGGCCTGGTGCGGCTTCCACAAGATGTTCGGAATCTCGAGGCCATCGAAGCTGCGGAAACGCACCACGCTCGAATCGACCAGGTCGGCCGCGTCGAGCTTCGCGCTCAATGATGTGGTCAGGCGCTTCGCCTCAGACTGGCCGAGTTCGAGCGTGTACAGCTCGCTCGGTTGGCGATCGCCGTTGACGTAGAAGGCGATGCGCTGTTCGGAACGCGCGATCACCAGCCCGCGGATCTCGCCGGACGGCAATACCGGTAGTGCAACCGGGGCGCCACTCGCCACCTCGACGATGCTGACCCGCGTGCTGCCGTCGTCGTTGATCGCGCTTACGCGGAACTTGCCATCGTGCGAATACGCCGCATGGACGATGTCCCAGGGCTCGTCCTGCACGCGCGCATGCGCGCCGGATTCGATGTCGTAGCGACGCAGGCCGGTGAACTCGCCACCTTCGTTGGTGAGGTAGAGCAGATGCTTCGAATCGGGGGAAAAATCCGCGGCCGAGTACCGCGCATCGCCTTCGTGCGGGCTCAGATGCAGGCGATTCCTGGTTTGCAGGTCATGCAGATACAGGTCGTTGTCGTTGGTCGTGCGCGTCCTGGCCAGCGCGAGCCAGCGCTCGTCCGCTGACAGCGGGCCGACCGCCCAGCCTTCGGTGTTCTCGAACAGGCGCTCGCGCGCATAGTCCCTGGTCGAATAGCGGTAGAGGTCGAAGAACTTGGGATCACGTTCGTTCGTCTGCACGTAGAACGCATCACCGGCATGGTTGAATCCGGCAAACACGGCCTTGAGCCTGTCACCCGGCGTGAGGTCGCGCTCGCTGCCGTCGGCCTCGATCACGTAGAGATGGTTCAGCTCGTTGCCACCCTGGTCGCGGGTGACGAGCTTGCGCGCATCGGCCGGGAACCAGCCGACCGCGTTGACGTTGTCGGTGGTCGATTGCGTAACCGGGGTCCACTCGCCGCCGCCGACCGGCATCGTGTAGGCATTCCACACGCCGGTCCGGTTAGACGAGAACAGGATCTGGGTTTCGTCTGGCGAGAACGACGCACCACTGACGCCGGTGGTGTCGATGAAGTCCTCGATCGCGTAGGACTTCGACGGCCTCGTGATGGAGGTCGGCTCGGCCTTGGCGACGGGCTCGGTGGATTCGGGCGCGCGCCCGCAGCCGGCCAGGGCGACGATCAAGGTCAAGGCGGATGCGCAGGATGCGAGTCGGGAATGAGCCATCACTAGGATCCCTCGAAGGAAAGAGGCGGCGACGCGAGGGATGCTCCGATCAATCCCGAACGGGATTGATCAGTTCATCCCAAGCAGAGCTTTCCGTGGCCGCTCACCAGCGACAAGTCATGGCGAGGTTCCCTGTGGCTGGGCGCAATCGTCCGCGCCGCGCAGTTCGGCCAGCGCGCGGCAGGCGTTGATGATGCCGTCATCGCTGCGCGAACGCGAGAGCAGGCCGTCGATGGCGGCGGCATCGAGGCGTGGACGCAGGCTGCGCAGCAGGGCAACCACGCCGCTCACCTGGGCGGTGGCAAGCGAACTGCCCGAGCGGTAGTCGACGCTGCCGCCCGGTTGCAGGGTGAGGATGTCGCGGCCCGGCGCGGCGAGCCGCACCTGGGAGGATGCGCGGTCCTCGGCCGCGGCCACGGCGAGCACACCGGCCACCACCAACGGGAAGCCATCGACCGAACCGGATGGCGGCACCGCACCGACGACGACGATGCCGCGCGCGAGCGCGTCGGCAACGAGCAGTTCGAGCAGGGCGTCGCGCGGACCGCCAAGACTGAGGTTGATGATTTCGACGCGTGCGCCGATCGCTGCGCCGAGGGCGAGCGCAAGCGTGAACGAATTGCACTGCGCGCGCTCGGGTTCGGCGCGCAGGCTCCAGCAGGCGCGGTAGGCGGACACGCGCGAGGCCGGGGCGATGCCGACGATGCCGAAGCCGTTGTCGCCCAGCGCGGCGATCGTGCCGACGACACCGGTGCCATGGCGCTCGGCCGGAAAATTTTCCGCCGCCGCGTCGACGAAGTCGCGGTGCTCCGCGATGCGCCCGGCCAGGTCCGGGTGGGCAAGGTCGATGCCGGTGTCGATGACGGCAACGCGAATGCCCTCGCCGCGGGTCCAGCGCTGCGCGCCCCTGCCGTCGAGCGCGCTGAAGTTGTGCTGCAGGCGCAGGTAGGGATCGTCGTAGTGCCGCGCTGGCGCACGTGCTGCGCCGAACGTCTCGAAAGTCTGCAGGGGTTGGGCGATGCGCACGCGGCGGTCGGCGGTGAGGCGCGCGAGGACATCGTCACGGCGCGCGGCATCGGGCAGTTCGTAGACCGCGCAGCGCAGGCGCAGGCTTTCAATCGACCAGGCGGTGAGTTCGCGCAGGCCGTGTTCACGGGCGACACGCGCAGCCAGCGCGGCGCCGCGTTCGCTGCCTGCATAGGCCGGCATGCCGCCGTAGCCTCGCGGCGTGGCGCCGACACCGAACGAGGGATCGGGTTTCTCGGCGACGGCGACGACGATGCGCCGCGCATCGGCGCCGTCGTTACTCCAGTCCGGTACCTGTGCATGCACCATCGCGCTGATCGCCAGACCCACCACGAGCAAACTTCGCAGGCACTGCATGAACAGGTCAGTGCGCATCGTCATCGGCCAGGATCGGCTCGGCAAGGAGTACATCAGGGTGCGCGCGCAAGGCCGCCAGCGTTTGTTCGACGTCGATCGGACCTGTCGGCGCGAGGGCGAAGATCGGCTGCTCGGCATGGGTGTCGACGATGCGCAGGCCGCGCCCGGCGAGCAGGGACTGCAGGGCGCCGATGCCGAGTTCGGGCGCCACCACGAGACGGATCGACCCGCCCGCCGGCGCAGTCTGGCCGTCGCTGTAGGTGCGATAGTCGGCCGGCTCGGGACGCCCGGCAAGCTGCCCCGCGAGCACGACGAGCCCTATGGCCTGCACGATGACGGCGACGGCGAGCGCGTATGTCCATGCCGTAGCGCGCACAGGGGTTGGCTGCGGCACATTGAGCGGGGCTTCCGTCGACGCCGCTTCGTCGAGACGCGCGGCGAGACCGGCGAAGGCCGTCTGCGCGGCTTGCGTGCTGCCGATGCCGGCAGCAGCGAAGCCGTCGCGGATTTGTTCCTGCAACGCCACCTCGTCGCGGCAATCGGCGCAGCCGGCGATATGCTCTGCCGCGCGCTGCCGCTCGGCGGCACTTGCCGTGCCGTTGACCAGCCACGGGATCAGTTGCCAGACCTCGCGATGGCGCTGGCCGGGATCATCGATGCCGTCGTCGTTCATGGCGCCCTCCCGACCGTGTCGCCGGCAAGCACCGGCAGGTTGTTGCGCAGGCGCACGCGGGCATGGAAGAGGCGCGCCTTCACCGTACCGACCGGGCATTCCATGATCGTCGCGATCTCCTCGCAGGACTGACCGAGGAAGTAGGCGAGCTCGATCGTCGCGCGCTGATCCGGCGGCAGGAGGGCGAGGCCGGCATGCAGCCAGTCACGCAGGTCGCGTCGGGCATCGTCGGTGACGTCGGCAACGGCATCGTCGAACCCCCGTTCGGCGCGCTCGGAGGCTGCCCAAGCGGCCGGTCGACGCAAGCTCTTCATCAGGCAGCGCCAGGCGATGCCGATGATCCAGGTGCTCGGCTTCGACTCGCCGCGGAAACGTGCCGCCTGGCTCCAGACGATCCAGAATGCCTCGTTGACGATTTCGTCGACGAGATCGTGACGCCCGCTCTGGCGCACGATGAAACGAGCGAGTCGCGGATGATGATGCAGGTACAAGCGCTCGAAGGCGACACGGTCGCCACGCGCAACCGCAGCCAGCCAGGCGAAATCGCGGGTATCGTCGGCGCCGTGCTCGGCGACCAGCGGGGATTCGATCGGCTCTGGACTCGTCATCGCTCGTCATGCCTTGCGGGATCATCCTGGGTGCCGCCAGCGCGCACGAAGGTTGCGTTTGCCGGCGAATCGCCGGAAGGTGCGGCGCCGACGATACGCCGGTGACGGCCACGGAGCAGCAATGGGCGCAACAGCGGGAAGCAGGGCATGGGTCCGACAGCGCGCCGGGGCCGGCCTGCGCGCGTTGATGCTCGCTGCGGTTTCGTCATCGGCTGTCGGCGCGGAATGGAGCGGCCTCGTCGGCTGGGGCAGTGACAGCCTCCTGCACGGTCGCAGCCTGACCGACGGCCGACCGGGCTGGTTTGGCGATTTGCGCGTCGACAATGGCCGCTGGACGCTCGGCCTCGGCGCCGTCACCGAGCACCCGCCGTTGCAGTCGCGTGGCGCCCAGCTCACCCTCGATCTCGATCGGCGCTGGCGATTCGGCGAGGACTGGCTGCTGCGCGCCGGCCTCGTCCACTACGAATCGCCGTGGAACCTGTGGAACGACGAGTTGCGCTACGACGAGGCCAGCATCGGCCTCGGCTGGCGCGGACGTTGGTCGCTCCTCGCCAGCCACGCGCCCGATCTGCCCGTGGTGGAGGCGCCGGGCCGCTACCGGCGCGCACGCGCGACCTGGGTCGAATCCGGCTGGCACCAACCGCTCGGTAGCGGCTTCGCACTCCATGTCGGCCTCGGCCATGCCGACATCCGCGGTGTCCACTATGCCCGCCAGCCGCAAATCGAACTGCGCGACTACGCGTATGCCAGCGCCGGCCTCGGTTTTGCCTACGGCGATATTCACCTGCACGCCCTGGTCGTGCACGCCAGCCGACGCGGCGCCGACTACTTCGGCAACGGCGCGCCACGCACGCGCCTGGCCGTGTCGGCGAGCTGGGCGTTCTGACCGCAGGCAAGACGCCATCGCCTGCGATGTCGCGCATCCTCGTCCTCCAGCATGTCGCCGCCGGACCGCTCGGCACGCTCGATCCGCTGATCCGCCGGCGCCGGGGCACCGGGTCACGTTCGTCAACTTCCAGCGCCAGCCGAGAGCCCTGCCGAGCATCGACCGCCACCGCGGCCTGGTCGTGCTCCGCGCGCCGAGGAATCGATCATCGCGCCCACCCGCCCACCGAACCGCGCGTGATCGGGCAGGCTCCGTGGCGGGACAAGCCGGTGCTCGGCATCTGCCTCGGCGCACAACTGCCGGCCCAAGTGCCCGGTGCGCCGGTGCGCCACCACGAACCCGGCGAGATCGGCTGGTATGACCCCGAAATGCCCCGGGCTGGCCGCGCTGGTGCCGAGATCGGCCGACTCGACGGCCCATGCCCGGTATTCCAGCGGCACGGCCAAGGAAGGCCTGATCCATTCCGCAATACGGGATTCTTGATCTGGCAGGGAGGCCGGCCCGCATGGGGCCGGACTGGGACTGCACTGGATTCGCAGGCGCCGATCATCGACGCTGTCCACCAGCCCCGCGGAACACCGCACATGCGTAACGATCAACCTTCCGGCGCCGACGATGCTCCTGAGCAGACGTGGTTCGAAACCCATGCACCGCTCGCACTCGCGCGACGCGATGCGGCCTTCCTGCGTGCGCGCCGTAGCCAGTGGATCGAATGGGTGGCGAGCGGCGTGATCGGAATTGCCGGCCTCTTCGTGTTCGGATGGTCGGCAGTGGAAGCGGCGTTGCTGCTGTTCCTCGGCTTCTGGCTCGGCTGGCTGGTCGACATCGTCCAGTGGTGCTTGCGCCGCCATGGCCTCGCCGCCAGCTACCGCGACGCCGCCGACGACATGCATGTCTGGCATCACGTGGCGGTCCGGCGCGGGCGACTGCGCAACCTGCCCGCGCGTAGCGGCCACCCGAGTCTGGTCCTCGGCATCTGCGTCGATGCCGTCGCCGGTGGCACGGCGAGCGTGCTGTTCGCACAGGGGCTCGGCCGCAGCGGGGTCGACCTGCTGACCGGCAGCATGGCGGCGAACGGGCTGTGGCTCGGTGCGCTGCTGTGCGCATTCGCCGGTTTCGTCCTGGCGCTGCGCAACCGCCTCGCGCGCCGCCCGGGCGGCGGCACAACCCTGCCGGTGTTCGCGGTCGGGCAGCGCGGCGTGGGCCTGCTGGTGCTGGTTTTCGCCCTGACAGGCATCGGCGGAGGTTTCCTGGGCGCTGGCGCCCTGGTCGGTGGTGCCTATGCCTTTTTCGTCGTCGTGGGACTGGTCGAGCTGATCTGGGGCGTGCCGGCGCTGGCGGCGGATGCGCAATGGCTGCGTGGCCATCTGGCCGCTGGCGCTCTTGCAACCCAGCGCTGAGCCTCTCTGCCCGGATAGCGACGACGGGCGCGGGCGCGGGAATCGACGACTGGAACAAGCATGAGATGGCGCTACCGGAGCCGGCTGGACCACCTGTCCGAGCCAACCGAATCCGGTTGTCGAGCCCGCACGTCCCACCCCTCATCCCTGCACCCCGGTCTCCGACCCCAGTCCCTCGCCCCTCCCAGACCAATGTCGTGTAAAATGCCGCGCGCCGAAAACGGCGGAACCTGAACGCGTACCGGGATCGGCGCCCGGAACGGCTGGCTCGGCTCCCCCAATCCGGCTCCCCCATGACGCCCACTGCCGCTGCGCAGCAGCGTGATGCGGTGTGCGCACCGAATGACAACACCACGACCTCGTACGCGGGGCGGCGCTCGACTCGCCGGCCCGCGGGAATGATTCACCTACGCTGAGAGAAGTCACATGGCACGGCAGAAAGAGCTCAAGCTCTATCGCAACATCGGGATCATTGCCCACATCGACGCGGGCAAGACGACCACGACCGAGCGCATCCTGTACTACACCGGCAAGAAGCACCAGATCGTCGACGTGCACGACACCAAGGACGGCAAGGGTTCGACCACGACCGACTACATGGAGCAGGAGCGCAAGCGCGGCATCACGATCCAGTCGGCCGCGGTCTCGGCAGAATGGAAGGGCTACCAGGTCAACGTCATCGACACCCCGGGGCACGTCGACTTCACCATCGAGGTGAACCGCTCGCTGCGCGTGCTCGACGGTGCGGTCGTCGTCTTCGACGGCGTTGCCGGCGTGGAACCGCAGACCGAGACGAACTGGCGCCTGGCCGACCAGTACAACGTGCCGCGCATGTGCTACATCAACAAGATGGACCGCATCGGCGCGAACTTCAAGAATGCCGTCGATGGCATCCGCAACCGCCTCGGTGCCAATGCGGTGATCTGCGAAGTTCCGCTCGGCAGCCATGACGACTTCATCGGCATCGCCGACCTCGTCGCCAACTGCGGCTACATCTGGCTTGGCGACGACAAGGACAGCAAGTGGGAGACGATCCCGCTCGACCAGGTCGCCAACCACCCGAAGGTGCAGAAGTTCACCACCGCTGCCGACAAGGAATGGGTCGCCAACCTCGCCTCGCTGCGCGAAGCGACGATCGAAGGCGCTGTCGAGATGGATGACGATGTGATGGAAGCCTATCTCTCGACCGGCGAGGCGCCCTCGCTGGAAACGCTCAAGGCCTGCATCCGCAAGGGTTGCGTGGCCGGCAAGCTGGTGCCGATCTTCTGCGGCTCGTCCTACCGCAACAAGGGCGTGCAGCATCTGCTCGACGGTGTCATCGACTACATGCCCTATCCGGGCGAGAACGGCGGCATCTCGATGGTCGACGAGGACGGCAACGTCGTCGGCGTGCAGGAAGTGACCGATGACGCGCCGGCGCGCGCGCTCGCGTTCAAGGTCATCAACGACCAGTTCGGCACGCTGACCTTCACCCGCGTCTATTCGGGCGTGATCAAGAAGGGCGACACCCTGCAGAACGTCACCCGCGGCAAGAAGGAACGCATCGGCCGCATCGTCGAGGTGCATGCCGATTCGACCAAGGAAATCGAGGAAGTGCGCGCCGGCGACATCTGCGCCTTCGTTTCGCTGAAGGAAACCGAGACCGGCGACACCCTGACCGACCCGAACTCGCCGGTGCTGCTCGAGCGCATGCGCTTCCCGGACCCGGTCATCAGCGTCTCGGTCGAGCCGAAGTCGCGCAACGACATCGACAAGATGTCGACTGCGCTCTACAAGATGGTCAAGGCCGACCCCTCGCTCAAGCTCGAAGTCGACAAGGAAACCGGCGAGACCGTGCTCAAGGGCATGGGCGAGCTGCACCTGGAGATCACCATCGACCGCATGCGCACCGAGCTCGGTGTCGAAGCGAACATGGGCAAGCCCAAGGTCAGCTTCCGCGAGGCCTTCGGTGGCCGCGTCGAGCACACCTATACGCACAAGAAGCAGTCCGGCGGTTCCGGTCAGTTCGCCGAGGTGAAGATCGTGTTCGAGCCGGGCGAGCCGGGTTCGGGCGTGGTCTTCGTGGACGAGGTCGTCGGTGGCCGCGTGCCGCGCGAGTACATCCCGGCGGTGCAGCACGCCATCCAGGTCGAGGCACGTGAAGGCCAGATCGCCGGCTACGAAGTCGTCGATTTCAAGGCCAGCCTGGTCGACGGCAAGTACCACGACGTCGACTCCTCGGCGCTCGCCTTCGAGATCGCCGGGCGCGCCTGCTTCCGTGAAGCGCAGAAGCTGTCGAAGCCGAAGCTGCTCGAGCCGATCATGAGCCTCGAGGTGGTGACCGAAGCCGACTATCTCGGCGATGTCATCGGCGACATGAACCGTCGTCGCGGCTCGGTCAGCGAGCAGGGCCAGCGCGGCCCGCAGGCTTTCGTGAAGGGCTTCGTGCCGCTCGCCGAGATGTTCGGCTACATCAACTTCCTGCGCTCGGCCACCAGCGGTCGCGGCAACTTCTCGATGACCTTCGATCACTACGAGGAAGTGCCGGCCAATCTCGTCGACAAACTGATGGAGAAGGAGGCGAAGTAAGCCTTCCTCGCCACTCCATGCTCCCGCGAAAACGGCCGCGCAAGCGGCCGTTTTCGTTCGTGCAGGGCGCCGGGAACCGGCCATCGTCATGATTCCCAATGTCGGGATGCAACCGCGATGCGGCCTGGCGGCACACAGTCCTTGCAACGTCGGCCATGCGCCGGCGTACCCCCGCGCATCCCTGCCAAGGAGGAACCATCCGTGTCGAGCTTCAGATCCCTGCTGAATCCGCTGCTGTGCCTCGCCGCGGCGTCCACACTGTGCGTCGCCGGCCTCGCCCAGGCCGGCGGAGCCGACGTCACCTTCAATGTCACCAACAATGGTTTCGGTGCCTGGAGGATCGATGGCACGGACAATCCTCCACTGACCCTGGAACGCGGCAAGACCTATGCCTTCGCCCTGCAGGGCGTGAGCGCGGCGCATCCGTTCAACATCAACACGATGAATACGACAGGTTCGGCCAACCTCTACAACGACGGCGTCACCAACAATGGCGCGACCGGCTCGACTGTCATCAGCTTCAGCGTGCCGCAGGCTGCGCCAGACAGCCTGCACTACAACTGCGGCAACCACGCGGCAATGAACGGTCCGATCACGATCATCTCCGACACCTTGTTCGTCAACGGCTTCGACGGTTGAACCGCCCCGGGGTCACCCTGCGGCCCCGGAGGTTTTCCGAGTTCCGCGACGACGGCCTGGCTCAGGATCCGAGACGCCGGGCAGCCACAGTCCTTCGCCATGCGCGGATGGATCGGCTGCGCCTAAACTGGGGGTCTCGCCCGCATGGCCATCATGAACGCTGCCGCCCTCGCTGCCTTCCACCCGGCCGTTGCTGCCTGGTTCACCCGCACGTTCGCCGCGCCCACACCGGCCCAGCTCGAAGCCTGGCCGGCGATCCGCGCCGGGCGGCATGCCCTGGTCGCGGCGCCGACCGGCTCGGGCAAGACCCTGGCCGCCTTCCTCGCCACGATCGACGAACTCGTCCGCGAGGGTCTCGGCTTCGGCCTGCCGGCGCAGACCTTCGTCGTCTATGTGTCGCCACTGAAGGCGCTGTCGAACGATATCGCGGTCAATCTCGAGGCACCGCTTGCCGGCATTCGCGAGGAACTCGAGCAACGTGGCCACCTCAACATCGACCTGCGCACGGCAGTGCGCACCGGCGACACACCGGCTGCGGAACGCCAGCGCATGCTCAAGGAGCCGCCGCATATCCTGGTGACGACGCCGGAATCGCTGTACGTGCTGCTCGGCTCGGAGTCGGGTCGGCTCATGCTCGGCGGTGTCCGCACGGTCATCGTCGACGAGATCCACGCCCTGGTCGGCAACAAGCGCGGCAGTCATCTCGCCCTCACCCTCGAACGCCTCGAAACGCTGTGCCAGCGCCGCCTCGTGCGGATCGGCCTGTCGGCCACCCAGGAACCGATCGACGAGGTCGCACGTTTCCTCGTCGGCACCAGCCACGTCGACCGCGACGGCGTGCCGGATTGCACCATCATCGACAGCGGCCACGCACGCACGCGCGATCTCGCCCTGGACATGCCGCCGGTGCCACTGGAGGCGGTCATGTCCGGCGCTGCCTGGGAATTGATCTACGACCGCATCGCCCAGCTCGTCGAAACACATTCGACGACGCTGGTGTTCGCCAACACGCGGCGCATGACCGAGCGCGTCGCCCGCCATCTCGGCGAACGACTCGGCAAGGAGCAGGTCGGCGCACACCACGGGTCGTTGGCCAAGGAACTGCGCCTCGACGCCGAACAACGCCTCAAGCGCGGCGAGCTGAAGGTGCTGGTCGCCACCGCCTCGCTCGAGCTCGGCATCGACATCGGCGACGTCGACCTGGTCTGCCAGCTCGGTTCGCCTCACGCGATCGCGACCTTCCTGCAGCGCGTCGGCCGTTCCGGACATGCGATCGGGGCGATCCCCAAGGGTCGCCTGTTTCCGCTCTCGCGCGATGACCTGGTCGAATGCACCGCCATGCTCGACGCCGTACGTCGCGGCGAACTCGACCGGCTCGAAGTGCCCGAGGCGCCGCTGGACGTGCTCGCCCAGCAGATCGTCGCCGAAACCGGAGCAGGCGAGTGGGACGAGGCCGCCCTCTACGACGCGTTCCGCCGTGCCTGGCCGTATCGCGCGCTCACGCGCACCCGTTTCGACGCGGTCGTACGCATGCTCGCCGATGGTTTCACCACCCGCCGCGGTGCCCGCGCCGGCTACGTCCACCGCGACGCCGTGCACGGACGCATCAAGGGCCGGCGCAATGCGCGCCTGGTCGCCCTGACCTCGGGTGGCACGATCCCCGATACGGCCGACTACGCGGTCGTGCTCGAACCGCAGGGCCAGCCCGTCGGCAGCGTACACGAGGATTTCGCCGTCGAGAGCATGGCCGGCGACATCTTCCAGCTCGGCAACATCTCGTACCGCATCCTGCGCATCGAACGCGGCAAGCTCAGCGTGGAGGACGCCGAGGGTCAACCGCCGAGCATCCCGTTCTGGATCGCCGAAGCGCCGGGCCGCAGTGCCGCCCTGTCAGGCAGCGTGTCGCGTCTACGCGCGGAAATCGAGACACGTCTGGCCGCGCCCTCCCTTGCCACCTCCGCAGGAGCCCGTTCACGGGCGATGCTTCTGGACGACACATCGAAAAGCATCGCCGATGAACCGGCTCCTGCAGGGACATCCGCAGGGATCGCCGCCGCACGCGCGTGGCTGGTACGCGAAGTCGGCATCGACGAAGCCGCCGCGCAACAGCTCGTCGACTACCTCGCACGCGCGCGCAACGCGCTGGGCGCCCTGCCGACGCAGAAGCGCATCGTGCTCGAACGCTTCTTCGATGAATCGGGCGGTACCCAGCTGGTCGTGCACTCGCCGTTCGGCAGTCGCATCAACAAGGCCTGGGGCCTGGCCCTGCGCAAACGCTTCTGCCGTACTTTCAACTTCGAACTGCAGGCGGCGGCGACCGAGGATGCGATCATTCTGTCGCTGTCGACCAGCCACAGCTTCCCGCTGATCGAGGTCTCGCGTTATCTCGATTCGGCGACGGCAAAGGATGTGCTTGTGCAGGCCCTGCTCGACGCGCCCTTGTTCGGCGTGCGCTGGCGCTGGGCGGCAACCACGGCGCTGGCCCTGCCGCGCATCAGCGGCGGGCGGCGCACCGCGCCGCAGTTGCAACGCATGAAGGCGGAGGATTTGCTCGCTTCGGTGTTCCCAGACCAGGTTGCCTGCCTCGAGAACATCGTCGGCGACCGCCAGATTCCCGATCATCCGCTGGTCGAGCAGACCCTGCGCGATTGCCTGGACGAAGCGATGGATGCCGAGGGCTGGCTCGACGTGCTGCGCGGCCTCGAAGGCGGCACGATCGACATCGTCGCGCGCGACCTGCCGGAGCCCTCGCCGCTCGCCGCCGAGATCCTGACCGCGCGACCTTACGCCTTCCTCGACGATGCGCCGCTGGAGGAACGCCGCACCCAGGCCGTGCAGATGCGTCGTTGGAGCGACCCGGAAACGGCCGATGATCTCGGCGCACTCGATGCCGCCGCGATCGATACGGTGCGCGAGGAAGCCTGGCCCGATGCGCGCGATGCCGACGAGATGCACGAGGTGCTGACCGGCCTCGGCTTCATCACGGCCGAGGAAGCGAGCGCAGGCTCCGGTTGGGAACACTGGCTGCAACAACTCGCGCGCGCGGCGCGGGCGACGCGCGTCGAAGTCGCCATGGCGGCGCAGGCCATGCTCGTGTGCTGGTGTGCAGCCGAGCGTCTGCCGGTACTGCGCACGATCCACGCACAGGCCCGACTCGAACCCGTGATCGTTGCGCCGGCGGAGTACGCCGCAGTGACGTGGACGCGAGAGGATGCCCTGGTCGAGCTGGCGCGTGCGCGCCTCGGTGCCCTCGGCCCGGTCACCGCGGCCACACTGGCCGACACGCTCGGTGTCGATGTCGGCGACATCGCCTTTGCCCTCGCCACGCTCGAACGCGAAGGCAGCGTGATGCGCGGAAGTTTCACTCCAGGCGCCACGCACGAGGAATGGTGCGAGCGCCACCTGCTCGCGCGCATCCATCGCTACACGCTGAAGCGCCTGCGCCGCGAGATCGAGCCGGTCGAACCGCGCGACTTCATGCGTTTCCTGTTCACCTGGCAGCACGTGGCCGAGGATGCGCGCATGCGCGGACCGGAGTCCCTGCAGGTGGTGCTGGGACAGTTGGAAGGGTATGAGGCGGCGGCCGGCGCATGGGAGGGTGAGATCTTCGGTGCGCGCATCAGCGACTACAGTTTCGAGTGGCTCGACGAACTCTGCCGCAGCGGTCGCGCGACGTGGACGCGCATCGTCGATGCCGAAGTCGCCGGTCGTGGGCGCGCGGCCGGGCCGGTGCGGACGACTCCGATCGTGCTGCTGCCACGCCGCGTGGTATCGGCCTGGAGCTCGCGTGCGCATCGCACCGACACCGTGCAGACCTCATCGCGCGCACGTGCCGTGCTCGAACACCTGCAAAGCGAGGGCGCCTCGTTCTTCGACGAGATCGCCGCGGCCACGCGCCTGCTCGACCCCGAACTCGAGGAAGCACTCGGCGAACTGGTCGCGCGCGGCCTGGTGACCTCGGATGCCTTCGCCGGCCTGCGCGCCCTGCTGGTGCCGGCCTCGCGGCGCGCTTCCCCGCATGCGCGCCGTGCACGTCGCGCGAGCCTGCTCGGCATCGGCGATGCCGGCCGCTGGGTGCTCACGCACGTGGCCCGCGTGCGCGCAGACGAAGCCGACGACGAGGCGATCGAGACGATTGCGCGTGCATTGCTGCGCCGCTGGGGGGTGATCGCCTGGCGCCTGCTCGCGCGCGAAGCCGACTGGTTGCCGCCGTGGCGCGAGCTGGTGCGTGTCTACCGGCGGCTCGAGGCGCGTGGCGAGATCCGCGGCGGTCGCTTCGTCCACGGACTCTCGGGCGAACAGTTCGCCCTGCCTGAAGCAATCCCGCTGCTGCGCAAGGCTCGCGCGGAACCACGCAACGGGCGTCTCGTGGTCGTTGCAGCAACCGATCCGCTCAATCTCGCCGGCATTGTCACCCCCGGTGCGCGCGTCCCGGCCATGATCGGCACGCGCATCCTGTTCGAGGACGGTGTGCCGGTGGCGACGTTCACGGGCGGCAAGGTCGCCGCGCTCGGCGACGAATCGCACCTGCTGCCGGCGGAATGGACGCATCGGTTGTTGCGGCGCGCGGGCGAGATTCCTCTCCCTTCGCCGTAGGAGCCCGTGCACGGGCGATGCTTTGTTTCGACGGCATCACAAACCAGGAGTATCGCCCGTGAACGGACTCCTGCCGGGATGCATCATGTTTCCTCTCCGGTCAACACCACATCCGCACGCCGACGAGCGAACAGGCCGACGGTGACGATGCCGGGGATCTGGTTCAGCTCGCTTTCGAGTGCGACCGGGTCGGTGATGCGCAGGTGGTGCACGTCGAGGATCCAGTTGCCGTTGTCGGTGACCACGCCATCGCGCCATACCGGCTGGCCGCCGATCTCGACCAGGGCACGGGCAACGTGGCTGCGTGCCATCGGGATCACCTCGATCGGCAACGGAAAGCGGCCGAGCACGTCGACCTTCTTGCCCGGGTCGATGATGCAGACGAAACGCTTCGATGCGGCGGCGATGATCTTCTCGCGGGTCAGCGCGGCGCCACCGCCCTTGATCAGGCAACCGGCAGGATCGCATTCGTCGGCGCCGTCGACGTAGAGGGCGAGCGGGCCTGTTGCGTTGAGGTCGAGGACAGGCAGGCCATGCTCCTTCAGCAAGCGCGTGGACTGTTCCGAACTCGACACCGTGCCCTCGATGTCATGCCGGCGTTCGGCCAGTGCATCGATGAAATGGCGCACGGTCGAGCCGGTGCCCACACCGACGATCATGCCATTCTCGACGTAGCGCATCGCCGCGCGCGCGGCTCGACGCTTGCCTTCCTCGTTGCTCATGCCGCACTCCGCTTTTCCAGGGCCAGGATGAAGTCCCATTGCGCCTTCGTCACCGGCAGGACCGACAGGCGGTTGCCACGCTGGACGAGGGCGAAATCCTCGAGTTCCGCACTCGCCTTGAGTTCGGCCAGCGTGATCGTGCGCCTGAGCCTGCGCTTGAAGCGCACGTCGACCAGCAGCCAGCGCGGCGCTTCGCGCGTGCTGGCCGGATCGTGGTAGTCGCTGCTCGCATCGAACTGGGTCGGATCCGGATACGCTCCGCTGGCGACCTCGGCAAGACCGACGACACCGGGCTCGTCGCAATTGGAGTGGTAGAACAGCACGCCGTCGCCGATCCGCATGCCATCACGCATGTAGTTTCGCGCCTGGTAGTTGCGCACACCGCTCCAGGGTTCGACGCCAACCCTGGCGAGATTCTCGATCGAGAACTCGTCCGGCTCCGATTTCATCAGCCAATAGCGCCTGCTCATGCGCCGCTTCCGGCGGCCGGCTCGCGTTCCCGCGACCAGCAGTCGATCAGTTCCCGTTCGGTGGCGACGTAGTCAAGGCGCACGTCCCAGTCGGTCGGCTCGAAACGTTCGAGTTCCTGCGCGGCATAGCCAATGCCGACCAGCACGGGACTCGTGACCTCGCTGCGTTCGCGCAACGCCGCGAAGGTCGCGTCGTAGTAGCCGCCGCCGTAGCCAAGGCGACCACCATGACGGTCGAACCCGAGCAGCGGCACCAGCACCACGTCGAGCGTACCGCCATCGACGATTTCCACGTCGGCACCAGACGGTTCGGGGATGCCGTAGCGGTTCGGCTCCAGGGCGATGCCGGGGCGCCAGGCGGCAAAACGCAGCTGGCGGGGCGCGCTGATGCAGGGCAGGAAGAACTGCTGGCCGCGGGCACGCAGCGCGTTGACGACATGGTGCAGCGGCAATTCGCCGTCGATCGCCCAGTAACCGGCGATGCGTGGATCGGTCAGGAACTCGGGCAGGTTTTCAAGCGTGCGGACCAAGCCCTCGGCCGCAGCCATGCGCTCGCCGGCACCGAGGCGACGGCGGCGCTCGCGCAGTTCACTGCGCAGGATCGTACGCTCGTCATCCACGCCCGCGACGCCTTCGGAATAGGGGTGGCGTCCTCCGCTGTGCCGATGCACATCTAACGACCTTGAACCATGGGTTCAGGTGGGAGTGCCAACGCGCGGTCATCAGGCTTTCCGCTCGGGGCGGACTTGCACACCGACCGGCGCGAGGCGGTCCCGGGGTCGCTACAGGAACAAGGCAATATGTTGGAATGCGCTGTCGCACACCGCCGAGGACACCGGGAGCTATTGTAGGGACGGCCCCAAACCGGCATCAAGCTTTGAACGCAGGCGTTCGAGCTGCTGCGACAACGAGGACGAATCGCTGGCCACACTGGCCTTGAGGTCGAGCAGTTCGTGGGCGATGTTCAAGGCGGCAAGCACGGCGATGCGGTCCAGTCCACCGCCACGGTTGGCGCTGGCATCACGCAACTCACGCAACTTGCGGTCGAGGTAGAGCGCCGCGTTGAGCAGACTTGACCGCTCCTCCGGCGCGCAGGCGATGAGGTACTCGCGGTCGAGGATGCGGACGGAGACGGGTTCACTCATCCCTGGTTCTGCTCCAGCGATTTCAGGCGGCTGATCATGGCCTCGACGCGTGTGCGCGCCTGCTCATTGCGGGCAATCAGGCTGGCGCGCTCGTTGGCGAGCTGTTCCTGACTGTGGCGCAGGCTGCGGTTCTCCTCGCCGAGACGCCGGCACAGCTCGACCAGGCGCTCGACGCGCTCGCTGATCTCGGCGAGGACTGGCAGGTTGTCGGAACCGGGCGCGGACATGGCGGGGAATATATACCGGAACCAGCCATCAGAGAGGAATGCCGCGCCGTGCGCACAGGAAGGCGAAACAGTCGGCGGCCGACAGCGGCCGGGCCAGCCAGTGGCCCTGGATCTCGTCGCAGCCTTGCTCGCGCAGGTACTCGACCTGCTCGGCGATCTCGACGCCCTCGGCGATGACGTTGAGGCCGAGCGAATGCGCCATGTTGATGATGGTCGCCGTGATCGCCTCGTCGTCGGGGTCGGTGGTGATGTCACCGACGAATTCCTTGTCGATCTTCAGGGTATCGATCGGCAGGCGCTTGAGGTAGGCGAGCGAGGAATAGCCGGTGCCAAAGTCGTCGATGGCCAAGGTCACGCCCACCGCCTTGAGCTGGCGCAGCGTGGTGATCGACTGTTCGGCATTGGCCATGACCATGCTTTCGGTCAGTTCGAGTTCGAGCTGGCTCGGCGCGAGGTCGCTGGCGGCAAGGATGTCGCACAGACGCTGGATCAACTGGCCGCGCAGCAGCTGCGGCACTGAAACGTTGACCGACATCGAGATGTCACGCAGGCCGGCCCGATGCCAGGCGGCGAGCTGGGCACAGGCCTGTACCAGCACCCAGTCGCCTATCTCGATGATCATGCCGGTTTCCTCGGCGATCGGGATGAACGTCGCCGGAGAGACCTGACCGAGTTCGTCGCTGTGCCAGCGCAGCAGCGCCTCGACACCGGTGATGCGGCCATCGAGCAGGGACAGCTTGGGCTGGAAGACGAGGCTGAACTCCTGGCGATCGAGGGCGCGGCGCAGCGCACCGACCATGGTCGCACGCAGGCGTGCCGCGGCATCCATCGATTCGGTGTAGACCATGTAGGTCTTTCGCCCGCGCTCCTTGGCCTGATACATCGCGGTGTCGGCGTACTTGATGAGGTCGGTCGGCGTCTGCCCGTGGTCCGGGTACAGGCTCACCCCGATCGAGGGCGAGATGGTCACGTCCTGGCCGTCGTCGAGTTCGAGCGGGCGCTCGAAAGCGCTGATCAGCTTCATCGCCACGCGTTCAGCCTCGGCGGCGTCGACCAGATCCTCGAGGACCACGGTGAACTCGTCGCCGCCGATGCGCGCCACGGTGTCGCCGTCGCGCACGCTGTCGCGCAGACGGCTGCCGGCGGCCTTGAGCATGCGGTCGCCGGCGGCGTGCCCCATCGAATCATTGACATGCTTGAAGCGATCGAGATCGAGGAACAGCACGGCGACCTTGCGCGCCCCGCGACGTGCGCGCACCACGGCGTGGCCGAGGCGTTCGGCCAGCAGGGTACGGTTGGGCAGGCCGGTCAGGGTGTCATAGTTGGCCAGGTAGCGCAGTTCCTGCTCGTTGCGCTTGCGCTCGGTGATGTCGGTCAGCACCTGCACGAAATGCGTGCGGTTGCCATGTGCGTCGCGTACTTCGGTGGTCTGCAGCCAGGACAGGAATTCCTCACCATCCTTGCGCCGCTGCCACAGCTCGCCACGCCAGTGGCCTTCGCGCAGGATCGCGTCGCGCAGGGCCTGGTAATGCTCGGGTGAGTGCTGCGCGCAGTTGAGCAGGGCAGCCGAGCGGCCGCGCACTTCCTCCTCGCTCCAGCCGGTCATCGCGGTGAAGGCTGGGTTGACCGAAATGAAACGGAACTCGAGATCGGTGACGGTGACCGCCTCGCCGATACTGCGGATGACTTCCTGGGCGATGCGACGCTCACGCTCGGCCTCGCGCGAGGAGGTGATGTTGCGTGCAGTGCCGCAGATGCGCAGCGGCCGCCCGGCCTCGGAGCGGTCGACGATCTTGCCGCGCACGAGCATCCAGATCCATTCGTCGCTTCCGATGCGCAAGCGCAACTCGGATTCGTACAGCGCGGTGCGTCCAGTGATGTGGTCATCGAGACGCTGCGCCATCGCGCGCTGGTCGTCCGCATGCACGTACGTGCGCAGCCAATCGTAGATCAGGAACTTCTGTTCACGCTGGGAGCCACGCGTCACGTCGGCGTTCAGGACTGTCAGCGCGCCGCTGTCCATGTCGAGATCCCAGAATCGGTCGCCGGATCCCCAAAGGGCCAGGCGCAAGCGGTTCTCGCTCTCCTGGAGTTCACGGTGGTGGTGTTCCCGGTCGGCACGACGGCGGCGCAGCACCGCCCAGCCCAGCAGGCACACCAGCATCGCGGCGACGGCATAGGTCAGCTTGGCGAGACCGGAGGCCCATGGCGGCGGCGTGACCATCAACGGCACCGAGGCGCCTTCTTCGTTCCAATAGCCATCGTGGTTGCTGGCCTTGACGCGGAACAGATAGCGGCCGGCATCAAGGTTGGTGTAGGTCGCCTCATGGCGAGTGCCGGCATCGATCCAGTGCTCGTCGAAACCTTCCAGGCGATAGCGGAACCGGTTGCGTTCGGGGTCGGCAAAGTCGAGTGCGACGAACTCGAAATGCACGCTGCGATCGTTCGCACGGAGCACGGCCGTGCCGTCGATGCCGCGCCTGGACGCTCCCTCATGTCCGGCCCGTACATCGGTGATGACCACCGGCGGCACGAAGCGGCTGGCGACGACCCTGCCCGGGGTCAGCAGGTTGACGCCGTCGATGCCGCCGAACGCGAGCTCCCCGCTGCGCAGGGCGCGGACTGCGGCACCATTGAACTCGAGGGCCTGAAGGCCATCCTTGAGACCGAAATCCTTGAATTGCTTGTTGGCCGGATCGAACGAGGCGATGCCGCGATTCGAGCTCAGCCAGAGCCGCCCCATCGCGTCCTCGAGAATGCCGTAGATGGTCGCATCCGGCAGGCCATCGGCGGGCAGGAAGCGAGTGAAACGTGGTGCTTCGTCGGTCAGGCCAGCGAGGTGATTGAGTCCACTGTGCGTGCCGACCCAGAAGCTGCCGTCGGCAGTCTCGTGCACGCTACGCACGATATCGCTGCTCAGCGAATGCGGGTCGCCGGGAATGTTGCGCAGCACGCGCACTCTGCCACTCACCGGATCGATGATGTTCAGGCCGCCTGCGCTGCCCGCCCAAATGCGCCCCTGGCTGTCCTCGAACAACGAGAGCACGCGGTCGTGGCTGAGGCTGGTCGGGTCGCCATCGCGATGGCGCCAACGGGTCGCCGCACGGCTTCCGGCGGCATAGCGCACCACGCCATGGTCGTTGGTGGCGAGCCACAGGCTGCCGTCGCGGGCGAGCAGGAGCGCGCGGCGCGGTCGACCGCCGGCCATCGATTCGTCGCCGAACTCGTCCGGCAGCACTTCCACCGTGCCACGCGCCGGATCGAGCAGGCCGACGCCCATGGCACCGGCAAAACCGATGCGGTTGCCCGGCATCAGCACCAGGGCTTCGATCGACTGAGCGACGTCGGGCGCGAGCCCGAAAGCGTGCGCAACCGGCTCGTCGAAGTACTTGAACTCATGCCGGCGTCGGTCGTAGCGCTTGATCCCGTCACCGTCGGTGGCGAGCCAGAGATGCCCCTCGCCGTCCTCCACGATCGCACGCACATTGTTCGAGGCCGCCGATGTACGCGCGGGATTGGTGTCGACGACATAGCGGAACGTGGCGCCGGCCGGGTCGACCCGACTGATGCCAAGCGAGTCGGTGCCGACCCAGAGCAGGCCGGAGTTGTCGACGAACAGCGTGGTCACATCGTCTTGCTGCAAGCTGCCGGCGAGATAGCGGCTGGAGCGTATGCGGTACTCGCCGGGGCGATTCGGGTCGAGCACGACGAGGCCTTCACCGGCGGTACCAACCCACAGGCGCTCCAGCCGGTCCTCGGCAAGTGCGGTGATGCGTGCCTTGCCCCTGTTCATCCAGACCCGACGAACCGCACCGTTGGTGTCGACCCTGTACACCGCATCCGGCGTCGCCACATACGGCACCTGGTCGTGTCCGACGGTCAAGGCATTGACCAAACCGATCATGCCCTTGCCAACGCGCTCGGCACGCGTTTCGCCCTTGCCTACACGCCACAAGCCATCGGAGCTGCCGACCCACAGATTGCCGTCTGAGGTGCGCAACAACGCCCGCACGGCAATGTCCGCACGCAGCTCGATCCGCGAGCGCGTCGCGCTGGCCGGGTCGAGCAGCTCCAGTCCGCCACTACTGCCGATCCACAGCCCGCGTCCCGGTTCGAAATCGACCGCCATCACGGACTCGCGTTCGTTGCGCGAGGGCTCGCCGTCGGCCAGGCTGAACCGCTCGAAACGGCCGCTGCGCGGATCGAATTGCGCCACTCCGGCCGAGTACGTGCCGACCCACACACGACCATCGGCATCCTCGTCGATAGCGACGATGATGCTGTGCGGCAGGCTATCGGTACGGTTGACGTCGTGCTCGAAGCGGCGGAAGCGATAGCCGTCGTACTGGTGCAGTGCGCCTTGCGTGCTGACCCAGAGGAAGCCGGTGCGGTCCTGATGGATGGCGCGTATCGAGTTCTGCAGCAGGCCCGATTCCTGGCCGAGTCGGTCGAAGTAATATGCGCGCTCGTGGGCGGCAAGCGGCAGGGTTGCACTGGCGAGCAGCACGCAACCGAACCAGCGCAGCCATCGCGCCGACACGAGCCACACCCCCCGTAGCCACCGCCCGTCGCTCATGTCAGCGCGCGCTTCCCCTGCTCCGAAAGACGCCCACGCGCCCGCCTCCGAGTTTAGGGATGGTCCGATCCGTCCCGCAACGGCACCGCCGCCCACACTGGCGCACATCCAGGACCTTGGCACGGGTCGGCTCGGTCGCCATCGCTGCATCGCGATGTGCCAGAATCCGCTCGGCCCTTGCGCTCACACTCCATGCCCGAACACCTGACCCACGACGAACTCGGCGAAACGATCACCCGCCTGCGCATCGGTGTTGGCGCCAGCGACCTGCACGGCTCGCTGACTGGCTATCTGTGCGCTGGAGGCGATGCCGGCGCCAGCGCCTGGCCGGAAGCACTCGAACTCGATCCGAACGGCGATGGCTGGAACGGCAACCCCATCGTCGGACGCCTTTACCACCTGTGCCGCCAGCAACTCGAGGACGATGAATTCGCCTTCGAACCCCTGTTGCCCGCTGACGAGCGTCCGCTCAGCGAACGCGGCGATGCGCTGGTCGAGTGGTGCCGTGGCTTCCTTGGCGGCATCGGCCTCGCCGGTGCGACTGCAACGCGATCCCTGTCGGACAATGCCAGCGAAATCCTGCGCGACCTCGGCACGATCGCCGCATCGCGTTTCGACTACGACGGCAGCGAGGGCGACGAGGCGGCCCTGATCGAAGTGCTCGAATTCGTGCGCGTCGGCGTGCTGCTGCTGCACGCCGAACTGCGCGAACCACTACGTGGCGGCGTCACCGCGGCCAGCAGCAGGCGCCTGCATTGATGCGCGCGATGTCGATAGAATGCCGGTGCCGCGCCCGGTACGCCGTACGTCTCCGCATCCGATGATCCAGGCCAGGGAATTCACCCGCCGTCGCCGCCAGCTCATGCGTATGGCCGGCCGCGATGCCATCGTCGTTGTGCCGGCCGCACCGGAGCGCGTGCGCAGCAACGACGCACACTATCCGTACCGGCAGGACAGCGACTTCCACTACCTCACCGGCTTCCCCGAAGCCGAGGCCGTGCTCGCCCTGATCCCCGGCCGGGAGCAAGGCGAGGCCATCCTGTTCTGCCGCGAACGCGACCCCGAGCGCGAACGCTGGGACGGTACGCGCGCCGGCCCGGAAGGCGCAGTCGAACGATACGGGTTCGACGACGCCTTCCCGATCGCCGACATCGACGACATCCTGCCCGGGATGATCGAAGGACGCTCGCGCGTCTACTACCACTTCGGCCGCGATACCGATTTCGACCTCAAGCTGATCGGCTGGGTCAACCGTGTGCGCGCGATGGTGCGCCAAGGCGCAAAGCCGCCGCACGAATTCGTTGCTTTGTCACACCTGCTGCACGACCTGCGCCTGTACAAGTCGCCGGCCGAACTGCGCCTGATGCGCCGCTCCGCGAAGATCGCCGCCGAAGCGCATGTGCGAGCGATGCAGGTGACGCGGCCCGGCCTCAACGAACACGAGATCGAGGCCGAACTGCTGCATACGTTCCGCCGCCACGGCGCCGTGCCGAGCTACGAGCCGATCGTCGGCGGCGGGGCCAACGCCTGCGTGCTGCACTATCGCGCCAACAATGCGCAACTCAGGGACGGCGACTTGCTGTTGGTCGACGCCGGCGCCGAATACGCCTGCTACGCCTCCGACATCACGCGCACCTGGCCGGTCAATGGCCGCTTCTCACCCGAGCAACGCGCGCTGTATGACATCGTGCTCGCCGCGCAGGATGCGGCGATCGCGGCGGTGCGTCCCGGCCACGCCTTCGATGCCTACCACGAGGCTGCGGTGCGCGTGATCGCCAAGGGCCTGATCGCGCTCGGCCTGCTCAAGGGCCCCCTCGACAAGGTGCTGCGCGAACACAGCTACCGGAGTTTCTACATGCACAAGACAGGCCACTGGCTCGGCCTCGACGTGCACGATGTCGGCGACTACCGGATCGACGGCGAGTTCCGCCTGCTCGAGCCCGGCATGGTCGTCACGGTCGAGCCCGGCATCTACATCGCCCCCGACCTCAAGCAGGTGCCCGCGCGTTGGCGTGGCATCGGCATCCGCATCGAGGACGACGTCGTCGTCACCCACGGCGACCCGGAGGTGCTGACCGGGGCGGTACCGCGCGATCCGGACGAGATCGAAGCGCTGATGGCAGGAAGGCCGTGATTCGCGCTGCGTGAACGATAGCCCCCGGGATGCCCTGACCACGAATCAGCGCGCGGTCACCCCCGTACGTTCAGCTCATCCTCGATGTCGGCGCCGACAAGCACTTCCGGTCGCTTCGCGCCCGCGTACCGCCTCGCCCAGTAGCGCTCGGCCAGGCTGCTCACGCTGACCCGCTTGCCGCTCGATGGCGCATGGATGAAGCGACCATCGCCCAGGTAGATGCCGACATGCGAGACGCGCTTGCCCTCGGTGCGGAAAAACACCAGATCGCCCTCGACAAGCCTGTCGCGGTCGACCTTGCGGCCTGCCTGGAACTGCGCCGCCGAGCTCGCCGGCAACTCGACGTCGAGGCCCTGCTGGAACACATAACGCACGAAGCCACTGCAATCGAACCCGGTCGACGGTTCGCGTCCGCCTCGGCGGTAGCGGATGTCGCGCAGCCCCTTGGCCAAGCTGGTGATCAGCGCGCGCGGCGCGAACGAAGGCAACGCATCGTCGGCGATCTGCGGAATCGGCGCGACCACACCGGCAATGCCTGGATCGACGCGCCACTCCGCCAACGCCTCGAGCGCACGCACGCTGGAAGCCCAAGCGAGGCCGGAAGCCGCGACGAAAACAATGGCGATGATCGTGGCAAGGCGGCGTGTCGGCATGCTTGGGCCTCACGGGTCGGGTCGAACAATCGGGCACTGCCCGGGCGGCGGGCCGCGGGCGCGGCGAATGTAATGGCCACGCCCCCGGCGATTGTTCAAAACTCGTTAGACTCGCCCTGATCCATCCCGTTGTCGGGCATCACCCCAGCCTTGGACATCCGGCCGTGACCCGCATTATCGCTTTCGTTGGCCTGCTGGCGTTGGCCACGCCGCTGTGCGCCGCTCCGCTCAAGCTCGACGAGGAAGTGCTGTTGGTGCCGACGGTCGCGCGTGATGCGGGTGACGGTCGCATCATCGTGCCGGTCGATGCCTGGGTACACGAGCACGAGCCGCGGCGTGGCGCGATGGCCCTGTTCGCGCGCTACCTCGCCCTCGACCTTGACGAGCTTCCCGCCGAGGAGCGCGCACGCTTCACCGCGCGCACGCAGTTGTTCCGCGTCGATTCCGAACGCGGCAAGGTGCTGCGGGTGGGCTTCGCCGATGGTCGCGAAGCGACGTTGCCGCGCACGCGCGGCGATGGGCGCAGTCGCGCCGAGGTCGAGATCGACGCCGCGCTCGTCGATGCGCGGGGGCGGATCGAGTACGAGGTTCTCATGCCGCCGGGCGATGCGCGTCGGCTCGCGGGCCGTGTCCTGCACGTGCCGGCAGAAGGCCTTTCGATCGTCTCCGACATCGACGACACGATCAAGCACTCGCAGGTGCGCGATCGCCGTGAACTGCTGCTCAACACCTTTCTGCGCCGGTTCATTGCCGCGCCCGGCATGGCCGCGCGCTACCGCGAACTGGCCGCGACGCCATCGACACGCTTCCACTATGTCTCGGCGAGCCCGTTGCAGTTGTTGCCTGCGCTCGACACGTTTCTCGCCGAAGCAGGATTTCCGGTCGGCAGCCTGCACCTGCGCGAGACGACGTCACTGACCCGCCTGTGGCGCAGTGATTCGCGCGCGCACAAGCATGCGGCCATCGAATCCCTGCTGCGTGACTTCCCGCGCAGGCGCTTCGTGTTGGTCGGCGATTCGGGGGAGGCGGATCCGGAAATCTACGCGGATCTCGCGCGTGCACATGCACAACAGATCGCCGCCATCGCAATCCGCGATGTCAGCGGCGAGGGTGCCGATGCCGAACGCTACCGGACGACCTTCGCCGGCCTCGATCGCGACCTGTGGCAGGTGTTCACCACTGCCGACGAATGGCGGATCGAAGCCGCTGCCGATTGATTCACGGGGGCACGCCGGTCGACACAACGAAGAAGGGGTGCCGAGGCACCCCTTCTCCGGTCCATGAGGCAAGCTGTCGATTACGGATCGACCGGGTCGAACCCGTCGGCGAAGATCTCGTCGGTCAACGTCGCGCAGGCATTCACCGTGATGTCGTCGACATACCAGCCTTCCTTTGCCACCGAGCTGTCGGTGCCCAGACGGAAGCGCAGATTGATGGTCTGCCCGGCATACGGACCGAGGTCGACCAGTACGGGACCAGCCGAGTACGGCAGGGCAGGATCGTCGCACCAGGCCGGCGCGCCAGCCAGCGGGTTGCCGAACGAGGAGCTGATCGGGCCACGGTAGGAAGCGCCGCCGATGATGTTCGCCGCCGGCACTTGCGTGAAGCTGGCACCACCATCGGTCGATACTTCGAGGATGCCGCCGTCATAGCAGGCCGTGTTGCCGCTGCGCTCGATATGGCGCCAGTTGTGGAAGCTCAGGGTGAGCGGGTTCTGGTCGCCCGGCAGAATGATCGCCGGCGATATCAGGCGTTGGTCGCTGGCCGCGGCGATGTTCTCGGCATACCAGGCATAAGTGCCCGAATTCGGTCGCGCGAGGCTGCGTGTCCAGGTCTGCGCGCCGACACTGCCTGTCGTGGTCCAACCGTTGTCGCCGCCTTCGACATCGTCGCTGAACAGCGTGATCGCGGCCTGGCTGTCGTCGCACTGGCCCGGGGCAACCGCGGTCTTGAAGCTCCACTCGGCCGAGGTGGGTGCCGTGCCGCAGAAGTTGCCGGGGGTGACCCGCCAGTAGTGCACGGTGTTGGCCGCCAATGGCGTGCTGACCGTGTAGCTGGTGCCAGTGACGAGCTGGTCGATCAGGGTAGTGGCGAAGAACGGGTCGGTCGACACCTCGAGGCGATATTCCTGGGCATCGCTGCCGGCACTCCAGCTCAGGGTCGGCGTGTAGCCGATGCCGACCGCGCCATTTGCCGGCAGGCTCGGCGTCGCTGCACCCGGTGCGACCACGCTGAGGCCGAACGGCACGATTTTCTGCAGGCTGTCGCCGCCGGCACTGCCAGTAATGAGCAGCGCATGGTTGCCCGCCTGCGCCGAGGCGAGATTGCCCACCGTCAGCACGGAACTACCGGGCGCGGTGACCGGATTGGTCGAGAAGGCAACCGTGCTGCCGGTTGGTGCTCCGCTGGCCGCGAGAGTGACCGCGCCGCTGAAACCGGTCTCGGCGCCGACATCGATGTCGATCGTCGCGCTGCCGGCCGATGCGCAGATGCCGATGCTGGCCGGGTCGACGGCGAGCGTGAACGGCGCCAGGCCCCGGCCGTCGAAGCTGTTCGTGCCGGTGTCGTCGGGGTCGAGCCAGGCCTTGAGCTGGCTGGATGCGCTGCCGCCACCGTTCCACGAGATATTGGTCCAGCCATACCAGTCCGAGCGCGTATCCGTGCATGAGGCATAGCCGCCGTGGAGCTGGCCGACGATGCGCTTGTTGGCCGGGTTGTAGATCGGCGAGCCCGACGAGCCGCCCTCGGTCGTGCCTCCCTGCCAGGTGAACACGCGCAGGTGCGTGCCGTTGCCGGGCGAGGTCGTGCCGAGATAGCTGGTCACGGTCAGCGGGTCGTGGGCGAAGCTGATGCGCTTCTCCTCGACTCTCGGATGGTGGATGCCGACGGTACTGGTGGGCAGCGTGGTCGTCGCGTCGAGACCCGACCAGTACAGGTTGAAGGCCGGATCGACCGGTGTCTGGGTCTCGACCAGGGCGAAGTCCGAGGCCGCACTGTTGGCGCGCAGGGTGACGCCACTGCTGAACTGTGCGCGACTGCCGTCACCGGCGCTGCCGCTGGCCGAGGAGCCGGGTGGACGGCAGGTCGAGTTCTGGTAGTTCCAGTAGATCACGACCGAGTTCTGGTTGCCGGACGAGATCGAGCAGTGATTGGCGGTCAGGAAGTACGACTTGCGATCGCCGCGCACGTTGTTGACGAGGGCACCCGAGCAATAGTCGACGCCGCTGATCGAGTAGGCACCGACCGAACGGATCTGGTCGCGCCAGCCATCGCCTTGCGGACAGACCACATCGATGTTGCAGGAACCGGAGCGGATGGCCAGTGGATTGTTGAAATCGGTGAAGCCCGCATTGACCGAACCAAGTTCGAGCTGCAGCGAGTCGCGGCGCTCCTTCGGCACGGACACCGTGAGCACGACCTCCTCGCCTTCGAGGAGTGGTGTCCACAGCTCGAGGTGCTCGCGATTGTCGACCTCGGTGAACGGACGGATGTGCGCGGAGCGGTCGGCGTTGTGGATCGTCAGGCTGCCGCCCTTGGGCATGGCATAGCGCTTGAAGCCGAGGTTCAGTGACACCGCGCCAGGGACGCGGATGCGCAGCTCCCAGGAGTCGATGCCATCGGCCGCCGAAGTCCAGCGGCCCGCCTTGGCCGGATCGATCGATACCGCGAACGGTTCGGCAAAGCGCAGCGGCTCGCCGGGTTTCCAGTCCTGCAGGTGGCGCGCGATCAGTTCGCCGACCGGCAAGGGTGGCCCAACCAGCGTCTGTGCGCCATCGACCGCGCGCTCGACCCTGAACTCGGCAGCAGGGTCGCGTTTTTCCGGCTGCGCCGACGCGCCGACGGAGATTGTGCCGATGGCGATGGCCAGCAGCATTGCCGCTGGGCGGCGATGACGGATTGGTTTCATGCGGTCCTTTCCTTTGCGCGACCAAGGCCGTGATCGCCACCGGGATGGGCGTGCTCCGCAGCCGACTGGCCTCGTCGTACCCCTGCATGCGGAACTGCCAGGTACCGAAGGAGGCCTTGCCGCCGACGGCACCCCGAGCATGCCAGCACAATCGCGCCGATGCGATCACCTGCGCACCATCGCGTGAACGCGTAGACGAAATGCCGCAGGCCGGCAATGCAGCTCAGGTGATACCGAAGAAGGCGCGCGCGGTCGCCGTGGTCGCCGCCGCGGTGGCCTCGACCGGCTCGCCACGGTCACGTGCGAGCTCCTCGACGATGTGACGCAGGTACATCGGCTCGTTGCGGCGGTGCGAGGGCGGCGGACGTACGCTGCGTGGAAGCAGGTAGGGAGCATCGGTTTCGATCATCAGGCGATCGGCCGGGATGTCGCGCACGAGTTCACGCAGGTGGGTGCCGCGACGCTCGTCGCAGAGCCAACCGGTGATGCCGATGTGCCAGCCGGCGTCGAGGTAGTCATGCAGCTCCTCGCGGGTGCCGGTGAAGCAATGCACGACAGCCTTGCCGATGCGGCCGCTGAACTGCCGCATCGTCGCCATGAAGTCGGCATGTGCGTCACGCTGGTGCAGGAACAATGGCTTGCCGCAATCAGCCGCAATCGCGAGCTGGCGTTCGAAAGCCTCGATCTGCGCGACCTGCGGCGAGTAGTTGCGGTGGTAGTCGAGGCCGGTCTCGCCGACCGCCTTGATGCGCTCGTCGGCGACGAGCTCGCGCAGCAGGGCGTCGGTGGCGTCGTCGTAGTCGATCGCATGGTGCGGATGCACGCCGGCGGTGGCATGCAGCAGGTCAGGATGCGTCCTCGCCAGATGCAGGGCGGCGCGACTGCCGCCGGCGCTTGCGCCGGTCACCACCATCGTGGCGACACCATGCGCCCGGGCACGCGCCAGCACGGCATCGAAATCGGGCCGGAACGATTCGTGGGTGAGGTTGGCGCCGATGTCGATCAGGTGCATGCGTGGTGACTCCAGGATGTCGTCGGGGAATGGGCAACGGGAATGATCGGATCAGGAGTCCTGCTCTTGACCATTCACCATTCCCGATTGCCCATTCCCGGCATTCTCTGCCACATAGAATGCACGATTCATCCATGGACGCCGTTCGCTTGCACGCTACCCGCTTTCCGATCGACGAGGTGTTGCCCGCGCTGCGCGAGAGCCTCGCCCGACATCCGCGCCTCGTGCTCGAAGCGCCCCCCGGCGCGGGCAAGACCACGCGCGTGCCGCCCGCCCTGCTCGACGAACCATGGCTGCAGGGCCGGCGCATCCTCATGCTCGAACCACGCCGCATCGCCGCACGCGCAGCCGCCGGTTTCATGGCGGATGCGCGTGGCGAGGAGATCGGCGCGACCATCGGTTTCCGCATCCGCGGCGAAGCGCGCGTGTCGGCGGCGACACGCATCGAAGTGCTCACCGAGGGCATCCTCACACGGCTGCTGCAGGACGATCCCGAACTGGCCGGTGTCGGCGCGATCCTGTTCGACGAGTTCCACGAGCGTCACCTGCACGGCGACCTCGGCGCCGCCCTCGCCCTCGACGTGCAGGCCAACCTGCGGCCCGACCTGCGCCTGGTCATCATGTCGGCGACGTTGGACGGCGAACGCATCGCGCACTGGTTCGATGCGCCACGCCTGACCAGTGCAGGACGCAGCTTCGCGGTCGACATCGACTGGCCACCGCCACGTGCCGGCGAAGCCTGGCCCGAACGCGGTTGGCCGCAGCACGTGCGGCGCACGGTCGAGGCCGCACTGGCCGGCAATGACGGTGACGTGCTGGTGTTCCTGCCCGGCCGCCGCGAGATCGATCTCGCGCGCGACGCGCTGGCGACCTCGCTCGACGCCAAGGTCGATCTCGTCGCCCTGCATGGTGAACTCACCCTCGCCGAACAGCGCGCGGCGCTCGCACCGGCGCTGCCAGGCCGGCGCCGCGTCGTGCTGGCGACCAATGTCGCCGAATCGAGCGTGACCCTGCCCGGCATCCGTACCGTCGTCGACAGCGGTCTCGCGCGCGAACCGCGTTTCGATCCGAACTCGGGCTTCACGCGCCTGGCGGTGGTCAACATCTCGCAGGCCTCGGCCGAACAGCGCGCCGGACGTGCCGGACGCGTCGCCGCCGGTCGCTGCCATCGCCTGTGGCCGCAGAGCCGGCGCCTCGAACCGGCGCGTACACCCGAGATCGCCCAGGTCGAACTCGCCCAACTCGCCCTCGAACTCGCCGCCTGGGGTTCCGACGTGCTGCCGTGGCTCGATCCGCCACCGCCGGGCGCGCTGGCCCAGGCGCGTGACCTGCTGGTGCGTCTCGGCGCGCTCGACCGTGGCGGACGGATCGACAGGTTCGGCCGCGACATGCTCGCCTTCGGTGCACATCCACGCCTGGCCGCCGCGGTGTTGCGCGCCGGTCAGGCGAAGGCGCTCGCCTGCGACCTCGCCGCATTGGTCGAGACGCGCGATCCATTGCGCGGCGGCGGCGTGCGCAACGACGACCTGCGCACCCGCGTGCAGGCGCTCGCAGCCTGGCGTGCGCGCCGCCCGGTGGGCGACGCCGACGCCGGCGCACTGGCCGCGATCGCGCAAGCGGCCGAGACCTGGCGTCGACGGGCCGGCCTGGTGCGCGGTGAAAGCGAGGTCGTGCCGGCGACTGCCGTTGGCGACGTGCTCGCGCATGCCTGGCCCGACCGCATCGCCCGTCAGGATCCGGCCAATCCGCGCCGCTACACCCTGGCCAACGGTCGCGGCGCACACTTGGGTGATGAAAGCGCACTTATCGGCGAACCCTGGCTGGTCGTCGTCGACCTGCGTGCCGATGTCCGTGACAGCCTGATCCGGCTCGCCGCGCCGCTCGATCCGGCACTGCTCGAACGCGATTTCGCCGACACGTTCGTGCGTGAGCGGGTGGTGCGTTGGAACCGCGAAACGCGCACGGTGGAAGCCTGGGAGCAGCGCCGCTTCGACGCCATCGTGCTCGAACGCCATCGTGCCGCCGCACGACCCGAGGACAGCGTGCCTGCGCTCATCGCCGCCGTACGCGAACTCGGCCTCGACGTCCTGCCCTGGAGCGAGCCGGCACGTGCACTGCGTCTGCGCACGACCCGCCTGCGCACATGGTGGCCCGAGCTCGATCTACCCGATCTCTCCGATGAGCGCCTGCTGGCGAGCCTCGACGATTGGCTTGCGCCGTATCTGGCCGGCGTCACCCGCCTCGACGCGATCGGCGCCGGCGTGCTCGGCGAAGCGCTGGCCGCGCACTTCGACCATGCGCAACGGCGTGCCCTCGACGAGCACGCACCGACCACGGTGCGCGTGCCGAGCGGCCTCGAGCGACGCATCGACTACAGCGTCGACGGACCGCCCGTGCTCGCGGTCAAGCTGCAGGAACTGTTCGGCCTTGCCGATACGCCGCGCATCGCCGGCGGCCGCGTCGCCCTGACCCTGCACCTGCTCTCGCCAGGCGGACGACCGATCCAGGTCACCCAGGATCTCGCCAGCTTCTGGGAGCGCACGTATCCGGAGGTGAAGAAGGAACTCAAGGGCCGCTATCCGAAGCATCCCTGGCCGGACGATCCGTGGACGGCAACGCCGACGCATCGGGCGAAGCCGCGCGCCCAATGAGCGCCTTTCACGGATTCCCGTGCACGGTCCTCGACCTGGTGCAGGCGGGAACGAACGGTCGGGTTGATTCCGGAGATTCCCCCGCGTGTGCTTCATCGGCGTGCCGCACATGGAACCAAACGCGTGTGCAACCGGTCGCATGCGACTCGCATCCAACGAGATTTGCGGAGAACCTGAATGGGCATGAGCCGACCTTCACGTGCGCTGCTCTGGATGTCGGCCTTCCTCGCCGGCGTTGCCACGTTGGCCTTCCTCGTCGCGCCGCGCCTGGCCGCGATGTTCATGGCCAACCCGTTCTTCAACGGCGTGATCGTGCTCGTGCTCGCCGCCGGCATCCTGGTCAACGTCCGCCAGGTGCTCGTGCTGTCGCGCGAGGTCGAGTGGATCGAATCGTTCCGCCGCTCGAACCCTGAACGCGGCACGCACGGCAACCCGCGCCTGCTCGCACCGATGGCTCGCATGCTCGGTGGTCGCGAGCGTGGACGCGCAACCTTGTCGGCGGCATCGATGCGCACCCTGCTCGACAGCGTGCAGTTGCGCCTAGAGGAATCGCGCGACCTCTCGCGCTATCTGATCGGGCTGGCCATCTTCCTCGGCCTGCTCGGCACCTTCTGGGGCCTGCTGGTGACGATCGCCTCGGTGACCGGGATCATTGGTTCGCTGGACGTCGGCAACGATGCGGCGACCATGTTCGGTGCGCTCAAGGAGCACTTGAAGGAACCGCTGGGCGGCATGTCGACGAGCTTTTCGACCTCGCTGTTCGGCCTCGCCAGTTCGCTGGTGATCGGCTTCCTCGACCTGCAGGCCGGCGGTGCACAGAACCGCTTCCACAACGAGCTGGAGGAATGGTTGTCCGGCATGACCCATCTGTCCTCTGGCCACGCGCTCGACGCCGACGCCTCCGTGCCGGCCTACGTGCAAGCCCTGCTCGAACAGACCGCCGACGGCCTCGAACGCATGCAGCGCGCGATTGTCGAGAACGAACGCGAGCGCCGCGGCAGCAACGAGCAGTTCGCCGAGATCGCCACCCAGCTCGGCCGCCTCAACGAACTGCTGTCGCGCGATGTGCGCGAACGCCAAGCGGCGACCGAGACGCAGAACGAACTGCGCAAGCTGCTGCGCCAGTTCGCCGCAGAGGCGCCGACCGAGTCGCGCCTGGCAGACGATCTGCGAGCCGAGCTGCGCCTGCTCTCGCGCACGATCGCCGCTGCAGTCGGCCCGCGCGAGCCGCGTCGGTGAGCACGCTTGCACGCCGGCGGCGGCGCACGTTCGACATCTGGCCCGGCTTCGTCGACGCGCTGACCTCGCTGATCATGGTGTTCGTGTTCGTGCTGCTGATCTTCGCGATTGGCCAATTCGTGCTCTCCGATTCACTGGCCGGCAAGAACCGTGCACTCGATGCACTGAACGCCCAGGTCGCCGAACTCGCGCGCACGCTGTCGCTGAGCGAGGAACAGAAGCGTTCGCTCGATGCGCGCGTGGCCGAACTGGCCGCCTCGCTCGGCCGGGCCAGCGACGATCGCGACACGCTGCGCGGCGCACTCGACGCAGCGACCGGCGAGGCGGCGCGACTCGGCACCGACATCGCCCTGCTCAACGAACTGAAGGCGCAGCTCGAAGCCGAGGTTGCGCGCCTGGCCACGGCGCTGGACACCTCGAACAAGGACCTCGCCGTGCAGACCGAAGCCAATGCCGCGGCGACCGCACAGATCGAACTGCTGAACCGGCAGATGAGCGCGATCCGTGAACAGTTGGCAAGACTCGAAAACGCGCTCGACGTCGCCAACCGGGATATCGACACGAAGGACGCGACGATCGCCGACCTCGGCCAACGCCTCAATCTCGCCTTGGCCGAGCGCGTCGGCGAACTCGAGCGCTACCGCTCGGAATTCTTCGGCCGCCTGCGCGAAGCGCTCGGCAACCGCAGCGACGTGCAGGTCTCGGGCGACCGCTTCATCGTGCCGACCGACATCCTGTTTCCGTCCGGCTCGGCCGAACTCGACCCGGCCGGACAGGAACGCCTTGCCATGCTCGCCGACACCGTGCGCGAAGTCGCCGCCGAAATCCCCTCGAGCATCGACTGGGTGCTGCGCATCGATGGCCACACCGACCGCCGGCCGATCCACACCGAACGCTTCCCGTCGAACTGGGAACTGTCGACCGCGCGCGCGGTGGCGATCGTCAAGTACCTCGTCGTGCAGGGCATCCCGGCCCATCGCCTGTCGGCCAACGGCTTCGGCCAGTTCCAGCCGCTCGATTCCGGCGACGGCGAAGCGGCCTATGCCCGCAACCGGCGCATCGAGTTGCAACTGACCAATCGTTGACGGCGGCGGATCGCGCTCGGCGATCGCGAGCTGCCGCCGCGGATGCTCTGATCAATCCCGCAATGGCGTCATGACATCCGCAAGGTTCGCAGCGGGGTGGGCGTGGCGAAGTGCAGGCTGGTTGCCTGGCCGAGCTGCGCCCGCACGGGACGGTGACGCCGTTGTGGGATTGATCAGAGCATCCCTAGAATCCGCGTCATGCTCGAGATCGACGCCCGCCTGTCCATCCCCGACGAGGAACTCGTCGAACGCTTCATACGCGCGTCGGGGCCGGGCGGGCAGAACGTCAACAAGGTCGCCAGCGCGGTCGAACTGCGCTTCGACGTGGCAAGTTCGCCGAGCCTGCCGGAACCATTGCGCGCGCGCCTGCTTGCGCGCCGCGACCGCCGCCTGACCGACGAAGGCGTGCTGGTCATCCAGGCCAATCGCTTCCGCGACCAGGCGAAGAACCGCGACGACGCGCGCGTGCGTCTCGCCGAGGTCATCCGCGCCGCCCAGCACGTGCCGAAGAAACGCGTCGCGACCAAGCCGACGCGTGCCTCCAAGGAACGCCGCATCGACGCCAAGAAGAAGCGTGCCTCGATCAAGCAGGGCCGCGGCGCGCGCGACTGGAGCGGCGATTGAGCGCGGACCGTTTCCCGGCCGCCCTGCCGCCGTCGATGCCACAGTTTCCGCAGCACGCGGGGCGCCGCCTCGCGCGCTGGGTGCTTACGCTGGCCGGCTGGCGCCTCACTGGCACGATTCCCGACCTGCCGCGTGCGGTGATGATCGGCGCGCCGCACAGCTCGTGGTGGGACGGCGTGTGGGGCCTGCTGATGAAGGTCGCGATCGGCGCCGACGTCTCGTTCATGGCCAAGCGCGAACTGTTCGTCGGTCCGCTCGGCTGGGTGCTGCGCAAGCTCGGCGGCATCCCGATCGAACGCAGCGCAACGCATGGCCTGGTCGAGCAGATGGCGGCGCGCCTGCGCGAACAGCCCAAGCTCTGGGTCGGCATCGCCCCCGAGGGCACGCGCAAGCGCGTGGCGAAATGGAAGAGCGGCTTCTGGCACATCGCCCGCGCCGCCGGGGTGCCGATCGTGCCGATCCATTTCCACTATCCGGAACGCACCATCGGCTTCGGCCCGCCGCTGATGCCCGGCGAGGACATGGACGCCGATATCGCCGCCCTGCGCGCGTACTACGCGCCGTTTCGCGGCAAGCATCGCGGCGTCGATTGAAATAGGGCCTTACGCGGCCAAGGCCGCTCGGAAGCAGGGCATGGGGAAGATCAAGGGCAAGGCTTCACCATTCCCGGTTCCCTGTTCCCCGTTTCCGGCTTGCATGCACGGCGCGACAATCAGCGCATGTCCGCACACGATCCCGACGACCTGACCCGCCCGACCCGCATCAAGGGGCGCGGCGCCGCTTCGAACCGCGAAGGCCGCTTCGAGGCGATCGCGAAGACGATCGAGGACGACGGCTGGCATCGCGAGACCGATGCATCGCCACGCCCACCGACCGAGGTCACGCTCGAACGCGCACGCTCGATCATCAGCCGCAACGACTCGCCCGACGTGCCGTTCACGCAGTCGATCAATCCTTATCGCGGCTGCGAACACGGCTGCATCTACTGCTATGCGCGACCATCACACGGCTATCTCAATCTATCGTCCGGCCTCGATTTCGAGACGAAGCTGTTCGCCAAGACCAATGCCGCCGAACGCCTGCGCGAGGAACTCGGCCGCCGCGGCTACGCCTGCTCGCCGATCAACCTCGGCGCCAACACCGATCCCTACCAGCCGATCGAGCGCAAGCTCCGCATCACGCGCGCGATCCTCGAAGTGCTGGCCGAGCATCGCCACCCGCTGACCATCGTGACCAAGAACGCGCTGGTCGAGCGCGATCTCGACCTGCTCGTACCGATGGCACGCGAATGCCTGGTGCACGTGTTCCTCTCCGTGACCTCGCTCGACAACCGCCTGGCCAGCACGCTCGAACCGCGCGCGAGCGCGCCGCATCGCCGCCTGGAAGCCATCGCCAGGCTCAATGAAGCCGGTGTGCAATGCGGCGTGCTCGTCGCACCGATCATCCCGGCGGTGACCGATGCCTTCCTCGAGGAGATTCTTGAACGTGCTGCCGCCAACGGTGCACGCCATGCCGGCTACACCCTGATCCGCCTGCCGCACGAACTCGCCGGGCTGTTCCGCGAATGGCTGGACCTGCACCTGCCGGAACGTGCCGAACACGTGATGAGCCTGGTCCGGCAGTCACGCGGCGGTCGCGACAACGACCCTGACTTCGCCACGCGCATGCGCGGCAGTGGCGTGTTCGCCGACCTGATCCGTCAACGCTTCGCACTTGCCTGCCGCCGGCTCGGCCTCAACCGCACGCGCGACCTCGGCCTCGACGCAACCCGCTTCCGCGTACCGAATTCCGCCTCGCCGCAGGGATCGCTGTTCTGAACCCTCCCGTCGCAGCGCTGCGTGCATGCGGCCGACCCGATCGTACGGACCGGGTTCGTCGTGCAGGCATGCATGGGCACACCTGACGCCTGCGCGCGGATGCACTATCGTGCGCGCTTCCACGTCGAGGCCGCATGCGCACTCCATCTACCGAACTGCCCGCGTTGACCGGTCTGCGTGGCTTCGCCGCGCTCTGGGTGCTGTTGTTGCACGTGTGGTTCTTCGCCGGCGAGCCGGCGTTGCAGCTGTGGTCCGGCGGTCCTGCGTTCGGTCCGTTCTTCAATCTCGGCTGGGCCGGTGTAGACGTGTTCTTCTGCCTGTCGGCCTTCCTGCTGGCGATGCCGTTCGCACGTTGGCGTTACGACGGTGCACCAAGACCGGATACGGGCCGTTACCTGTGGCGCCGCACGCTGCGCATCTACCCGGCCTATCTGTTGCAACTCGGCATCCTGCTCGGCATTGCCACGCTGACCGGCGAGGGACGCCTGCTCGACCTGCGCGAGTTGGTCGCGCATGTGTTCCTCTGGTTCAACATGGGCCGCGACTGGGTGGCACCGCTGGTCGGTGTCTGGTTCACCCTGCCGATCGAGTTCGCGTTCTATCTGCTGCTGCCATTCCTCGCGCCGATGCTCGACCGCGGTCGCTGGCCTTGGCTGCTCGTCGGTGCGGTCGCGGTCACGCTCGGCTGGCGCGTGCTTGCCTATGGACTGGTCGCCGCCGAACCGGTCCCCATCCGCGTGGTCGAGATCGAGCGTCTGCCCGGCCGCATCGACCAGTTCGTCATCGGCATGCTCGCCGGCGCGGCATTCGTCGCCTCGTTGTCGAGCGGCTGGCGGCCGCGTCGCCGGGCCTTGTGGTTCTGGGGTGGCGTTGCCGGCTGCACGCTCCTGCTCGCGGCGCTGTATGTGGTCCGTGCCGACTACTGGGACGGTCATCCGCTGCTGTTCGTCTGGCATGGCCTGTTCAGCGCCAGCCTGCTGCCGGTGCTGCTCGCCGCGGCCTGGGGTGATCGTTCCGCCGTCATGCTGTTCGGCAGCCGCGTGCTGCGGCATCTCGGTCGCGTCAGTTTCGGCGTCTACCTGTGGCATATGCCGATCGTGCTGGCGGTGTTGCCCCATATCCCGGCGGCATGGGGTGCGGCCACGAAGCTCGCCGTGTTGCTCGCCATCGTGCTGCCGGCGACGCTCATCGTCGCCCAGGCGTCGTTCGTGCTGGTCGAACGGCCGCTGCTCGAACGGGGCCGGCGTGCAAGACTCCCTGCAGCGTGAATGTCCTTCGCCTGCGCGGCCCGATTGGCCTCTGCCACGCAGGCTCCCGAGCTCAGTCGACCACGATCGCCTCGATCAGGGCACGCTTGCCCTGACGCAGGCGCCTCGATGCACTGGCGTTGTCGAGCACATCGAGGAAGGCGGTGGTCAGGTCGTAGGCGCGCACGTCGAGGCCGCTGTGCAGCACGGCCGACTGGCGCCCCTCGCGATGCCCGCCGCAGCGCGCCTTGAGCAGGGGCACCGAGCTATCGGGCAAATCGGTTCGACCCGGTGATTCGTACTCGGCCCTGCACATCTCGACGTCGGTCGAGTGGTGGTTGCGGCAGGCGAACGGCCGCGCCGGATAGATCGAACAGGCGCCTTCGACAAGGAAGCAGCAGGCCAGGTTGGTGGTCATGTGCTGCGCGGGCGTGAGCGCGCGGATCGTCGCCGCGTTGCGCCGCGCCGCATCGATGACGCGCTCGCGCGTGGCCGCATCGAGGCGGGTGCGCACGTGTTCGACAATCGCCAGCGCCTCGTCGGCGCGCACATCGACCTTGTAGTGGCAGCACCAGGCACAGCCGGCGCGGCAATCGAGCTTCGCACCGGATTCGGCGAGCGCGGCATCGAAGATTCGTTCGTGGCGGCGGTACGAGGCGGTGACGGCGCGCAAGGGATCGCCCTGCGCGAGTTCACCCATGGCGGTCGCGTGCTCGGCCAGGCCGGTGCGGCGGTATTCGGCGGCGATGTCGTGGCTCATGCGCGGCAGGCTACGGCGCTGGATCGAAGCCATCGGCGAACAACTGCGGCACCACGCGCAGCGAACCGAGCATGCCCTGCGTGTAGTGGAAATCGCAGAAGAACGGGTACTCGCCCGCATCGACCGGAATCCGTACGGCTTCGGTGCCCGAGGTGATCGAGCCGATCGGGCTTGTCGGGTCGATGGTGGCCATGCCGCCGCTGACGAGGCCGCCGTAGAGCGGGTGCATGCCGAAGTTCGGATTCGCGCGGAACACGATGCGCGTGCCTTCGCTCACCGTCGCGCAACGCGGGCGGTAGCGGAACGGGTTGGTCGGGTCGTCGTTGGCGACGACCAGTTCGGCAAGGCCGCGGCGATCGGCGAAATCGACTTCGAGGCAGTTGTTGAGCGCCAGCGCCGGACCAGCGGCGAGGGTCACCAGCAGCGCCAGCGGACGAACGGTCACAAACCCGGCCCGAAAGGAATTCATGGTGTGAATGAGTGCACACGCGGCGGCGACGGAAGCCGCTAGTGTGGCCAACGCCGCGGCGGGCGGTCAAAGGGCGGGGATCGTCGAGATGAGAATCACGCTGCGGATGGCCGCAGGGGTCGCCGCGTCGGTTCTGGCCTGCGCCACTGCGCACGCCGGCGAGCACCTTTTCGATTCTGGCTTCGACCATCGCAACGAAGGGCCATATTCCGATGCCGACGCGGCACGTTTCCTGACCCAGGCGACCTTCGGGCCCACGCTGGCGGAAATCGCACGCCTGCGCGCGATCGGCTACAACACCTGGCTCGCCGAACAGGCCGCGGCCACGCCGAGCCGGCATCGCCCCTACCTGGAAGCCCAGGCCGCCGCCGGCCTTGATGTCTACCAGAACAGTCGTCAGGAAGCCTGGTGGCTGCATGCCGTGCGCGGCCAGGACCAGTTGCGCCAGCGCGTCGCCTTTGCCCTGAGCGAGCTGCTCGTCGTCTCCGACCAGAGCGGTGCGATCGAGGGCAATCCGATCGCCATGGCGAACTACTACGACCTCCTCGTCGAAGGCGCATTCGGCAACTACCGCAGCCTGCTCGAACAGGTGACGCTGAGCCCGGTCATGGGCCACTACCTGTCGATGTTCAAGAACCGCAAGCCGGACACCGCGCTCGGGATCCGGCCGGACGAAAACTACGCGCGCGAGATCATGCAGCTGTTCTCGGTCGGCCTGGTCCAGCTCAACATGGACGGCACGGTGATCTCCTCGGGCGGCCAGCCCGTGCCGACCTACAACCAGGAAACGATCCGTGGCTTCGCCCACGTATTCACCGGCTGGAACTGGGCGAATTGCCCGACCAACAACTGGGAATGGTGTCCTTCCGGACCGGTCGATTGGCCGGAACCGGGCTGGGATGCGTACTGGTTGCAACCGATGGCGCCGATGGCTGCCTACCATGCAAGCGCAGGCACCAAGCAACTGCTCGTCTATCCGGGCGTGGCCCTGCCCAACGGCGTGCTGCCAGCCGGTGGCAGTGCGCAATCGAACCTGCAGGCCGCGCTCGACAATGTGTTCAACCACCCCAACGTCGCCCCGTTCATCGCCCGCCATCTGATCAAGCGCCTGGTCAGCAGCAATCCGAGCCCGGCCTACGTCGGGCGCGTGGCCGCGGTGTTCGCCAACAACGGGCTGGGCGCACGTGGCGACCTCGGCGCGACCGTGCGCGCGGTGCTGATGGACAGCGAAGCGCGCATCCTGCCGACGCTGGCCAGCAACCGCGGCAAGCTGCGCGAGCCGCTGCTGCGCCTGACCCAGCTCTGGCGAGCGCTCGACGGCCGCGCCGACGACGGCCGCTACCGCGAATGGAATCCCGAGTATTCGTTCGGCCAGGCCGCGTTGCGCTCACCGAGCGTGTTCAACTTCTTCCTGCCCGACTATCGTCCACCCGGCGAGCTGTCGAACCTTGGCCTCGACGCACCGGAATTCCAGATCACCACCGACACCACAATCGCCAGCGTCGCCAGCGCCCTCGGCGCCAAGGTGTACTGGTCCTGGCGTGGTCAGGGTGGGCAATCGCCGGAGGACATCGTCGTCGACCTCGGTCCGGAAGTCGCACTCGCCCACAATCCAGCGCGCCTGGTCGACCGCTACGACCTCCTGTTCATGGGTCGCACGATGTCACCTTTCATGTTCGACACGATCACCGGCTACATCTCGACGATGCCGAACACGAACAGTGGTCGCCGCGAACGCGTGCAGAACGCGATCTGGCTGATCCAGAGTTCCCCCGAATACGCCATCGAGCGCTGATCCCATGAAACGACGCCAGTTCATCCAGCGCGCCCTGTGCGCCACCGCCGGCTCGGCCCTGTTCGGCGCTCTCAGCGGCAAGCTGTCGATCGCGCATGCCGCGGCGATCAGCGAGGACCGCCTGCTCGGCACCGATTACCGAGCCCTCGTCTGCGTGTACCTGTACGGCGGCAACGACTCGTTCAACATGCTCGTGCCACGCAGCGGCGCACCGCGCACGGCCTACCAGAACGCACGCGGCGGCCTCGCCCTGCCGGTTGCCCAGACCCATGCGCTCAACCCGGTCGTGGCCCCCGGTGATGGCGGCAGCTATGGTTTCCACAACGCCATGCCGCAGCTCGCCGCCCTGTTCAACCGCACCGCCACGCCATCGCCGCTGGCGATCGTGGCCAACATCGGTCCGCTGCTGTACCCGATCACCAAGGCCCAGTACGAGGCCGGCAGCGTGCCGGTGCCGGCACAACTGTTCTCGCACAGCGACCAGAGCGTGACCTGGCACAAGCCCGCCGCAGACCTCGCCGTGCGGCGTGGCTGGGGCGGTCGCCTCGCCGACATGTTCTTCGCCACGAATCCGAATCAGGACCTGTCGATGAACATCTCGGTCGACGGCGAGAACGTGTTCCAGGCCGGCGACAACGTGGTGCCGTACTTCGTCGGCCAGAACGGCGCCGAGTCGATCCCGTTCGTCGGCGAGGAAAGCTGGAATGCCGATCGCCGCGCGGCCTTCATCGCCCTGCGCGACGCCCCGCACGGTCACGCACTGCAACGCCAGTACGCCGCCGTCATGCGCCGCTCGATGGCCAACGGAACGTTGATCAACTCCGCGCTCGATGGCGCCGGTGCGCTGGCCACGGTCTTCCCCGACACCCCGCTCGGCCAGCAGTTGCGCATGGTCGCGCGGCTCATGCAGGTGCGCGGCGTCCTGCAGATGCGCCGGCAGATCTTCTTCGTCGGGATCGGCGGCTTCGACACTCATGACCGCCAGCTCGAGGACCACGCCGCCCAACTCGGTGAACTCGATGGCGCACTCGCCGCATTCCATGCCGCCACGGTCGAACTCGGCATCGACGATGCGGTGACGACGTTCACCGCCTCCGAATTCGGCCGCACCACGAGCATCAACGGCGACGGCACCGACCACGGCTGGGGCGGCCATCACCTCGTGCTTGGCGGCGCAGTTGCCGGCCGGCGCATCTATGGCACCCTCCCGAACCTCACCATCGAAGGCCCCGACGATGCCGGCTGGGGCCAGATCATCCCGACTACTGCGGTCGATCAGTACGCTGCCACGCTGTCGCGCTGGTATGGCGTGCCCGATGCACAGATGTCCACGGTGTTCCCCAACCTCGGCCGTTTCGCCAGCGCGAACCTGGGCTTCATGAACACCTGACTCGCAGCACGGGCAGCGTGACGCTAAGCTTGCGCGCTCCGCGAGCCTGCTCGCCCGCAGCGACCGTTTCGAGATGACCGACACCCTGCCCGACCGCCTCAGCGTCGACCCGCGCAGCCCGTATTACGACGCCGACCTGCTCGAACGCCCGATCGGCGTGCGCTTCAACGGCCGTGAACGTCACGACGTCGAGGAATACTGCGTCAGCGAAGGCTGGATTCGCGTCGCCGCCGGCCGCGCCCGCGACCGCCGCGGCCAGCCGATGACGGTCAAGTTGAAGGGCGAAGTGGTGCCGCATTTCCTTGGCGACGAAGGTGGCACGGCGCAATAGCGGCGAGCACCTCGACGCGGCAAGGCGCACGGCTCACGCCTGACCTCTGCCCCGTGCCGTCGGCATCAACGCGGCAATGCCGACGCAGCCCAGAGCGGCCAGCACCCATCGCAGCGAACCGATCCACTCGCCGCCCGCCATCGGCGTGCCAAGGTGGTTGTACACCGCCGCGGCGATGATCACGGCGACGACGATGGCCACACCGAGACCGAGACCGAGCATCCGCTCGAAGCGCGCGTCCTCGGCTGCCTGGGCTTCCGCACGGCGGGCGACGGCGGCGGCGAAGCCGGGTGGCGGCGCGGATACGCGCGGCTCGCGCAGGGCGCGCATGACGCGCGACCACTCCGCGTCAGGCGCATCGGCGCCGCTGCGCACTGCGCGCCAGGCGGCTTCCTGGCGTTCCCATTCGCGTTCGTCGATGTTCATGCGCTGGTGACTCCGCCGCGTTCGAGTGTTTCGCGCAGCCGCTGGCGGCTGCGGAACAGGTGGCTCTTGATCGTACCTTCGGCGAGGCCGGTGATGCGCGCGATCTCGCCGATCGGCACCTCTTCGAGGTGATACAGCATGAGTACGGTCCGTTGCAGCGGTGGCAGTGCCTCGATCGACCGCTGCAGGTGCTCACCGACCTCGGCCTCGCCGCGATCGCGCTCGACATCGGCCTCGTCGGCGACGTCGAAGGCCATGGCCAGGCCGTCCTCGCCGAGCGCCGGCTCGGCCAGCGGGATGCGCCGGCGCTCGAGATGACGCTTGGCCACCGAATAGGCGACCTGGGCGATCCACGACTTCAGCGGGCTCTCGTGGCGGTACTGGTGCAGGCATTGGTGCACGCGCAGCAGGGCTTCCTGGCACAACTCGCGAGTGTCTTCTGGATGTCGGACCATGCGCTGGATGACGTGCCAGCACAGCCTCTCGTAGTCGCGCACGAGGCGCTCGAACGCGCCCGCGCGGCGCGCGAGCACGGCGGCGACGAGTTCGCGTTCTTCCATCACAGGGGTGCCGACATTCATCGCCACGAGGGATACGCCCGACGTGCCCGCGGTTGCAAGGGCCATGCGTTGCAACCAATGGCGCCCGGCCCGTATCTCCTCGGCCGACCCTCCCAACCACGGTCTCAGCCATGAACAATCCCGACTTCCTACTGCCCTTCATCCCGATCTCGCTGTTCGTCTGCATCACCTATGCGGTCAAGGCAATCGTCGACGCGCGGGTGCGCAAGCAGCTGGTGTCGGCCAACGTCTCGGAGGAACTGGTGCGCTCGATCATCGAGGGCGACGAGATCCGCCGCCGCCATGCCTCGCTGCGCTGGGGTGTGATCTTCGTCGCGCTCGCACTCGGCTTCTTCGCCATCGAGGCGTTCTCGTGGGACGAGTTCTCGCCGGCCGTCATCGCCATCCTGTTCGGCGCGACCGGCCTCGGCAACCTCGCCTACTATGCGATGAGTCGCAAGTTGAAGATGTGAGGGGCGTCGTGTCGCCATCCCCTGTGCCTGCCGATCGGCGCAACCGATCGGCAGCCCGCCTGCTTCCGGAGACGATCCGATGATCCGACTGTCCACCTGCCTGGTCGGCGTCCTGCTGTGTCTTGGCCTGCCTGCACAGGCCGAAATCCCATCCACAAAACCGGTCTCGGCCGAGGCCGTTTCCGCCGAAGGCGAGCGCCTGCTCGCCGAAGCGGTGCCCGACGTCGACGGCCCCGGCGTCGCCCTGCTCATCGCGCGCGGCGACACCGTGTTGTTCCGCGGCGCGCGCGGGCGCGCCAGCATCGAACTCGGCGTCGCCCTGTCGCCGGACCAGGTCTTCCGCATCGGCTCGGTGACCAAGCAGTTCGCCGCCGCAGCCCTGCTCAAGCTGGTCGACGAAGGCAAGGCGCGCCTCGACGATCCCTTGTCGAAATACCTGCCCGACTTTCCGAATGGCCAGGCGATCACGCTGACCATGCTGCTCGATCACACCTCGGGCATCCGCAGTTACACCGACCTGCCCGGCTACATGGGCGAACCGGTGCGCCGCGACCTCGACACGCATGGCTTGGTCGCCGTGTTCAAGGATGCGAAGCCGGACTTCGCTCCCGGCACCAAGTGGGCCTACAACAACTCGGGCTATGTGCTCGTCGGCGCGGTCATCGAGGCGATCACCGGCAAGCCGTGGGGGACGCATCTGGACGAGTCCCTGTTCCGTCCGCTCGGCCTCGCCCACACGCGCGCCGACGACGGCAAGGCGATCATCCGCGGCCATGTCGAGGGCTATTCGCTGGCCGCCGACGGCAGCGTCACGCGTGCCGGCTTCCTCAGCATGAGCCAGCCGCACGCGGCCGGGGCGATGGTGTCGACACTCGACGATCTGTGGCGCTGGAACCTTGCCCTGCACGGCGGCAAGGTGCTGAAGCCGGCGACCTACGCGCGCATGACCACGCCGCAGGGCGTCGCTGCCAAAGCGCCGGGCCACTACGGCTTCGGCATCCAGCGCCGGACCCTGCGCGGCCACACCATGATCACGCACAGCGGCGGCATCCATGGTTTCCTGTCCAATCTCATCTACCTGCCGGACAGCGGACTCACCGCGGTCGCGCTGCGCAATGCCGATAGCCGAGCCCCGTTCCCGATCGATCGCCGCCTGCTCGCCTTCGCCCTGGGCGATGCGTATCCAGCGGATAAGGCGGTGCCGGTCGATGCAGCCGAACTGGCGGAGTATGAAGGCATCTACCGGCTCGACGCCGACACCAAACGCACGCTGCGCGTCGTCGACGGCAAGCTCACCTCGCTGCGCAGTGGTGGTTCGCCGTTGGTGCTGACGCCGATCGGTGGCGGACGATTCCTCTTCCCCGACACGCTCAGCCGCATCGAGATGCAACGCGGCAAGGATGGCAAGGTGGATGGCCTGCACTTCTTTCCTGACGGCGAGGACGGTGAGCTGTGGCGGCGCACCGACGAAAAACCGATCGAGCGCACGCCGGTCGATCTGCCACTCGCAGCCAGGCAAGCCGTGGTCGGCGACTATGCCGGCGATGCGCTGTCGTTCAAGGTGTTCATCGACGATGCCGGCACGCTGCGCGTGCAGGTGCCGGGCCAACCCGCGTTCGAGTTGCATGCCGAGACACCGCGCCGGTTCTTCCTGCGCGAAGTCGATGCGAGCGTCATCTTCGATCCTGCCGAAGGCCCCGTGCAGACAGCCACGCTCGAGCAGGGTGGCGCGCGCATCCCGCTCGCACGCAAACCCTGATCCACGCAAGGGAAGCCCCGACTGGACCCTTCCGCGATTGAAGGTTCTCGCACAGAATCAAGATCCTGAGGGGGCGGCTTCAGCCGCGATCGAACGAACCGGAGCGCCCCCATCACTGCCCACGGAGCCAGCATGTACACGCTCTACTACTCGCCCGGCGCGGCCAGCATGGCCGTGCACCTGACTCTGCTCGAGATCGGTGCGCCGCACAGCCTGCGCCTGATCGATTTCGACACGCGTGCACAGAAGGATCCCGAATACCTGCGCCTGAACCCGAACGGCATGGTGCCGACCCTGATCGTCGACGGCCAGGCGGTCTACGAATGTGCAGCCCTGCTGCTCCTGCTCGGCGAACGCCATCCCGAGGCGGGCCTCGCACCCGCACCTGGCGCGACCACGCGCGGCCTCTACCTGCAATGGATGCTGCATCTCGCCAACACCCTGCAACCGGCATTCCGCCAGTGGTTCCATCCGGGCGACTTCGGCCCGCCCGGGGATGACACGACCCTGCGCGACTATGCGCGCCGGCGCATCGAAGCCTGCTGGGATCGTCTCGACGCACACCTTGCTGCCAACGGCCCGCATGTACTCGGTGCGGAGCTGAGCATCGCCGACTTCTATGCGACCATGCTGATGCGCTGGTCACGCAACATGCCGAAGCCGGCCGACCGCTGGCCCGCCCTCGCCGCCCTCGCCGCGCGCGTCAAGGCACGGCCGTCCTGGTCACGCCTGTACGCGATCGAAGGCCTGAGTGAGTGGGCCTGATCATCCACAGCCGGAAAAAGTGGATCGCACAATCATGAGCCTTCGTGCGCATAATGGCGCGCTACGTCACCGCAACAGGGGCCGCGATGTCGCCGACCGATCCTTCTGCCACCGACGCGACAGAAATCGACGGCATCGCCGTCAGCGTCGGTGATGGCGCCACGCTCGCACCCCAAACGCGCCTCGGCGCCTACCTGATCCGCCGCCCGCTCGGCGCCGGCGGCATGGGCCAGGTGTACCTCGCCGAACAAACCGCTCCGGTCCGCCGCGAGGTCGCGCTGAAGCTGATGGGCAACCAGGTTGCCGGGCCGCTCGCCCTGGCCTGGTTCGAGGTTGAGCGTCAGGCCCTTGCCCAGATGCAGCATCCGGCGATCGCCCAGGTGTTCGACGCCGGCACCACGCCGGAGGGACAGCCGTATCTGGCCATGGAGTTCGTCGAAGGCGAGCCGGTGACCGACTGGTGCCGCACGCACGCACTGACGCTCGACGAACGCCTCGCCCTGTTCATCCGCATCTGCCTCGGCGTACAGCACGCGCACCAGAAAGGCGTGATCCATCGCGACCTCAAACCGGGCAACGTGCTGGTGCGCGCGATCGACGGCACGCCGCAACCGAAGATCATCGACTTCGGCATCGCCGTCGGTGGCGACATGACCGGCTCGATGGCCGTGGCCACCGCCGAATACGCGAATCGTGCCGGTACGGCCGTCTACATGAGCCCGGAGCAGGCCAGCCGTGAAGCGCGCGACATCGATACCCGCAGCGATGTCTACTCGCTCGGGGTCATGCTGTTCGAGGTGCTGACCGGCACCGATGCAATGGGACTGACCTCGTCGCAGGCCTACCGCTCGCAGCTGGGCCGGCCGGCGACGCTGCAGGCAACCCTGGCCGCGATCGACAATGACACGGAAGTTCTCGCCCCGGAGAACGTGCTCGCCGCGGCACGTTCATTGCCGCTCGAACTGCGCGCCGTGCTGCGTCGCGCGCTCGCCGTCGATCGCGAAGAACGCTACGCCTCGGCCACGGCCCTGGCCGAGGATCTGGAACACTACCGTGAAAGGCGCCCCCTGCGCGCGATGCCGGCCAGTCGCGCCTATTTCGCGCGCAAGTTCATCGTCCGTCATCGTTGGGCACTCGCCGCCGCGAGCCTCGTGCTGGTTGCGATCGTCGCCGGTGCCCTGCTCGCCCTCGAAGGCCAGCGTCGTGCCGAACAGGCTGCGGCGCAGGCGCGCATCGAGGCGGACAAGGCGCGCACGGTCGCCGGCTTCGTGCAGGACATGCTCGGTGGCATCGATCCGAATCGCGCCAAGGGCATGGATCGCGCGCTGATGCGGCTCGTCCTCGACTCGGCTGCCGAGCGCGCCGGCAAGGAACTGGCGAGGGAACCCGAAGTGCATCTGGCCATCGAGCGCACCATCGCGCAAAGCTATGCCGCCATCGGAGAACCCGTGCTGGCCGCGACACACTATCGCGCAGCGTCGACCCTGGCCGCCTCCGCGCCGGTCGCCGAGCGTGTGCGCCTGGCCGTCGGCGAACTCGATTCGGTGGTCAACCAGGGCCGCTTCGATGATGCGCTTGCGCTCGCCGAGCCCGTACTCGGGCTCGCCCGCAGCCTGCCTGCCGCCGACCGCGCGCGCCTGTTCGCCGAAAGCCATGTCGCCTGGGCCGAACGAGGTGCCGGCAAGCTCGATGCGGCGATCACGCGCTACAGCGACGTGCTCGCACGCCAGCGCGCCGCCTTCGGTGACGACGACAACGATACTCTGGAAAGCCAGCGCGGACTCGCCGCGAGCCTCACGCGCGTCGACCGCTACGCCGAAGCCCAACCGCTGCTCGAGGACACCCTGGCCCGCATGCGCGCGCGCCACGGCGAAGCCGACTCGCGCACGCTCGACGCCACCACCGCACTTGCGGTCATGTTCCTCGAACAAGAGCGCTATGCCGAAGCCGAAACCCTGTTGCGGCCGGCCCTGGCCACGGCCGAAAGTCTGCTCGGCCCCGACCATGCGAACACGTTGATCGTGGTGTCGAACCTCGGCAGCGCGATCCGCAACCAGGGGCGCCTCGTGGAAGCAAGGCCCTGGTACGAGCGCGTGCTCGAGGCGAATCTGCGCCTGCACGGCCCTGACCACTACCTGAGCGTTTCTGCCGAAAGCAACTACGCACGCCTGCTGCGTGACCTCGGCGACCTCGACGGTGCCGTGCAGCACGCGGCGCGCAGCGTCGCACACATGGACAAGGCCTTCGGTCCGGACAATCCGGCCCGCGCAATCTTCGTCACCGCCTATGCGCGCGTGCTCACCGCCGCAGGCAAGTACACCGAAAGCGAACGTGAACTTGATCGCGCCTGGAAGATCCTCGTCGAGCACCCGGCCTTCGGTCCAACCCATTCACGCGCACGCGACGTCATGAAGGAATACGTCGCCCTCTACCAGGCCTGGGGCCGACAGGCCAAGGCGAACGAATGGCAAGCCAAGTTCGCCGCAACAGGTGAAGCGCCCTGAGCGAACTGGGCGCGACGATTGCCGTCGCGCAGTCTCCCGGAAGCGGCTTCGACGGCGGCGTACCTGTCAGCGGAAAATCGCACCACGGCGGAATTCGTCTCCCACGATTTCGCGCATGCAAATCCGTTCACCAGCGACCCGACATGCAACTCCACGCGTGCCGGCAATCAGCGGAATCTCAGACCAGCTTGCTCCAGCGCATCTCGGCGACACCGGGCGGCGGAGCGAAACTGTCGCTGCGCGCATCGGCCCAGAAGCGCTGGAACACCGCGTGTGCCGCCGGACCCTCGAGCAGTTCGCCGGGACGGACGAAGGCATACAGCGTCGCCAGTGAGCGCACCTCGTTGCCGGATACGCGACGGATGATGTGCTCGGGGCCGAGCTCGCCGGGATGATGCAGGCCGGCGGCAGCGATCAGTTCTTTCAGTGCGCGCAAGGTGTTGGCGTGGAAGTTCTTCACACGCTCGGCCTTGTCCGGCACATCGAGGCCGCGCCAGCGCGTGCGGTCCTGGGTGGCGATACCGGTCGGGCAATGGTCGGTGTGGCAGCTCTGCGACTGGATGCAGCCAAGCGCAAACATGAAACCGCGCGCGGCATTGCACCAGTCGGCACCGAGCGCGAGCGTGCGCGCAAGGTCGAAAGCAGTGATGATCTTGCCGGCCGCGCCGATGCGGATCTCCTCGCGCAGACCGAGGCCGACCAGGGTGTTGTGCACCAGCATCAGGGCCTCGCGCAGCGGGGCGCCGACGTGGTCGGCGAACTCCATCGGCGCCGCGCCGGTGCCACCCTCGCCACCGTCCACGACGATGAAGTCCGGGCGGATCCCGGTCACCCGCATCGCCTTGGCGATGCCGAACCATTCCCAGGGATGGCCGATGGCGAGCTTGAAGCCGGTCGGCTTGCCACCCGAGAGTTCGCGCAGGCGCGCGATGAAGCGCAGCAGTCCTTCCGGCGAATCGAAGGCCGAATGGCGCGCCGGGGAAATGCAGTCCTCGCCCTGCGGCACGCCGCGCGTCTCGGCGATCTCGCGCGTCACCTTCGCGCCCGGCAGCATGCCGCCGTGGCCCGGCTTGGCGCCCTGCGAAAGCTTCAGCTCGATCATCTTCACCTGGTCCAGCCGCGCGCGCTCGACGAAACGTTCTTCGCTGAACACGCCGGCACGCTCGCAGGCCCCGAAGTAGCCGGAGCCGAGCTCCCAGACCACGTCGCCGCCGTTCTCGCGGTGGTAGGGTGACAGCGAGCCCTCGCCGGTGTCGTGGTAGAAGCCGCCGCGTCGCGCGCCTTCGTTGAGCGCGCGGATCGCATTCGGCGACAGCGAGCCGAAGCTCATCGCCGAGATATTGAACACGCTGGCCGAATACGGCTGCGTGCATTGCGGCCCGCCGATCGGCACGCGGAAGTCGTGGCTGTCGATGTGCGCCGGCATCATCGAGTGGTTGATCCACTCGTAATCGTTCGCATAGACGCTGCGCTCGGTGCCGAATGGACGCGTCTCCAGCGCGAGCTTGGCACGCTGGTACACGATCGCACGCTGGTCGTGCGAGAACGGCACCTCGTCGTCGTCGGCCTCGACGACATACTGGCGCAGCATCGGCCGGATTGCTTCGAAGAAGTAGCGCCCGTGGGCGAGGATCGGAAAGTTGCGACGCAGGGTCTTGCGCGTCTGCGCGATGTCCCACACGCCGACCACGGCAAGCACGCCCGCGACGACGGCAACCCAGCGCCAGGCCCAGCCATGGTTCCAAAGCACGATGCCGGCGATGCAGGCGACGACGACAAGTACGAACGGCCAGTAGCGCAACGGCAACAGTGATTTCACATCGACCTTCCGACAGGTTGGACGGGGCCGAAGCATAGCGCAGGGCACCTGTAGCGCCCGGGGAAGGCGATGCGCGGAACCGGCGATCGGCAACGCCGCTCCGGGCTGCGCGCTGGCCAGGGCGAGGGCATCCAGTATGCTTCCACCCTGCCAGGCCCGAGCCGTTGCCGCACGCATCCCGCGCATGATGAAACTCCCGATCCGCCTGCTTTCGCGTCATCGCCTCGGCGCCCTGCTCGCGGCATGGCTGACCATATCCGGCGCCATGCCGGTCGCCGCCGACCAGTCGGGCCTGCCGACCACGCGCGGTCCGGCCAGCGGTCTTGCCGATTCCGCGGCGCTGCGTGCGACCGTGTTCGGCACGCCGCCCGACCAGCTCGCCGACGGACCCCAGCGTGTGCCGGTCAAGGAGATCGAAGTGCGCATGCCGTGGATGCGTCCGCTGCCGCGCGTGCTGTGGTTCAACGAACGCCTGCGTGTGTGGTTCTCTCCGCAAGAGGGTGAAGCACCACTGGCGATCGTCATCGCCGGTACCGGCGCCGACGGCAATGCCGGCAACATCCGCCTGCTGCGCGGTGCGCTGTACGGCGCCGGCTACCACGTGTTGAGCCTGCCCTCACCGACTCACCCGGGTTTCATCAGCGCGGCCTCGTCCACCGGTGTCGCCGGCGATCTGGGTCAGGACGGCGAGGATCTCTACCGCGCGGTCGTGCGCATCCTCGCCCACTTGCCGGATGCGCCGCGGATCAGCCATGTCGATGCGCTCGGCTACAGCCTCGGCGGCGCCAACGCGGCAACGCTGAAACTGATCGATGCACGCGAGCACAAGCTCGGCATCCGCCGCGTGCTCATGATCAATCCACCGGTCAGCCTGTTCAGTTCGATCGGCCGCCTCGACCGCCTGTTCGCGCAGGCGATCGGTCCGGCCGACAGCGGTCTCGAACACCTCTATCAGCGTCTGTACGCCGAACTGGCCAACCTCTACCGGGTATCGGATGCCGTGCAGGTCGACGAGACCTTCCTGTACGGCGCCGCCGCCGGCATCCTGCGCAGCGATGATGAGTTCTCCGCGGCGATCGCGCTGAACTTCCGCCTTGCCCTGGCCAACATGTTCTTTGCCGGCGACCTCTACACGCGCGCCGGCGCAGTGGTCGATCCGAAAGATCCGCCCGGCCCCGGCGACCCGCTTGAGCAGACCTGGGCAACCCTGCGCGGCAAGACCTTTGCCGACTACTTCAACGAGGTGTTCGCCCCGTACTACCTCAAGCAGCGCGCCGGCACGACGCGGGAAGCGCTGGTCGCGCGCAACCGCCTCGATTCGCTCGGCGATGCACTGCTCACCGACCTCGACTGCTACGTCCAGACCAATCGCGACGACCTCATCCTCGACCGCGACGAGCTGGCCTGGCTGGAACACGGTTTCGCGGGCCGCATCGCCGTGTACGAACACGGCGGACACCTGGGCAACATCGGCAGCCGCGAACAGGTAGCCGACATGCTGGCGATGCTCGAAGGCCGCTGGACCGGAGGTGGACGATGAGGCGCGCGTACACGGCCGTGTTCGCGGCAGCCATGCTCGCCGGCTGCACGTCGACGGGCAACGTGCGCGTGCGCGACCTGCCCGACGACCGCCCGGCGGAAAGCCGGGCCATGGCGATCGAGGCAGCGGCACGACTCGCCGCCGCGCAGGAAGCCGAAGCGCCACGAGCGGATGAGGAACCAACCGCGTTGGCGCCACCGGTCACCCCGGCCGATGCGCCATCGATGCGCACCTACGATCCATTCGAGCGCATCAACCGCTCCATGTACCGCTTCAACGCACACTTCGACGAGAGCGTGTTCCTGCCAGTGGCCAACGGCTATCGCCGCCTGCCGCGGCCGCTGCGTTCTGGCGTGCACAACTTCTTCGGCAACCTCGGCGAGATCGGCAGCACGCTCAACTTCGCCCTGCAGGGCCGCCCCGTTTACGGCCTGCGTGCCCTCGGCCGCTTCGCCATCAACAGCACACTCGGTGTCGGCGGCCTGATCGACGTGGCGAAGAGAATGAAACTGCCGCGCGCCGCGACCGGGTTCGGCACGACGCTGGCGAAATGGGGCATGCGCCCGGGGCCGTACATCGTGCTGCCGCTGATCGGGCCGTCGACGCTGCGCGACACGGCCGGCCTCGGCGGTGACTTCGGCCTCGCCTGGGGCATCGACGCAGGCGGGTTCTACCGCAGCTCGCGGAACTCGTGGATGTTCGGCGTGGCCAATTCGATCGATCTGCGTGCGCACATCGATTTCCGTTACTACGAGACCGGCTCGGCCTTCGAGTACGACACGATCCGCTTCCTGTACATGCGCCAGCGTCTGCTCGAAGACGAAAAGCTGCGCGCCGAGGGCGCCAACCTGCCGCGCAGCACCGGCACCCCGGCCGGGCAGTGAGGAATGGCGACCTGCACACGCCTGCCAACGGAGGCGACGCGAAGCGCCGCCGCTTGCGCATGAGCCTGCTCGTCGTTGCCGCCGTGCTGGTTGTCCTGATGGCGGCATGGGCTGCGTTCGCGATCGCATACCGCGCGCCGGGCCCGATGCTTGCGCGCGGCGTCATGGTCACGCTGTGGCTTGCGTTCACGCTCGGCGTACTGGTCATCCTGTTGCGCCACGATGCGCGTCTCGCCCTGCTTGCGTTCGTGCTGGCCTTTGTCCTGGTCAGCCTCTGGTGGCGAAGCCTCGAACCATCGAACGCGCGCGTCTGGGCCGATGATGTCGCGCGCACGCTGCGCGGCCAGGTCGACGGCGACCGCATCGTCCTCGATGACGTGCGCAACTTCGACTGGCGCACACGCGAGGACTATACGGCGCGTTGGGAAACGCGCGAATACGACCTGCGTCGGCTCGCCTCGACCGACATCCTGCTGTCCACCTGGGGTCGTCCCTCGATCGCACACATGCTCGTTTCGTTCGGTTTCGACGATGGCGAGCATCTCGCCTTCTCGGTCGAGATCCGTCGCGAGAAGCACGAGGAGTTCTCCGAGATCGCCGGATTCTTCAAGCAGTACGAGCTGAGCATCATCGCCGCCGACGAGCGCGACATCGTGCGCGTGCGCAGCAATGTGCGCGGCGAGGAGGTCACGCTGTATCGCCTGCGACTGGATGCCCAGCAGCGGCGCGCCCTCTTCCTTGCCTATGTCGGGGAAGCCAACCGCCTCGCTGCCACACCGCGCTTCTATGACACCATCACGACCAACTGCACGACCCTGGTCTACCACCTCGCCCGTCCGATCTTCGGACACCTGCCGCTCGACCACCGCCTGTTGCGGACCGGATACCTGGCGGAATACCTGGAGCGGCTTGGCGGCCTCGTGCCTGGCGTGGCGCTCGCCGACCTGCGCGAACGCGGTCGCATCAACGACCGGGCAAAGGCCGCCGACGCCAGCCCGACGTTCTCACGTGACATTCGTGTCGGCGTGCCAGGCGTCGGCGACGATGGCGCTCGCCTGGAGCCGGGGCGCCGGCACCCACCCTGATCGATCCCGCATGCGGCTGGACTCGCCCATCTCACCGTGATTCCTTGCAGTGGGCAGCGGCGCCGACGGCGATGCGCTCGATCAGGGCGCCCTTGCCATGCCGAGATCGCCGCGCTCAATGCAGGAAGGCGAGGTCCATGTCACGCGAGCAGACCACGACGTCATCGAGCAGGCCGCATTGACGCGCGTCGATGCCACTGGCGATCAGGAAGGCGCCGACATCGTCGCTGCTGCGATAGAGATACAGCACGCCGGGGGCGCCATGGTCGCTCGCGGCCTGTTCGCGCTCGCGCGCGCAATCCTTGTCGAAACGGGCGAGATAGGCACTGTTGGTCGGCACGTCCGCCCTGGCCGCGATCCAGTCGATCTCGACACCGCGGAACTTGTTGCCCGGAACGCCGTTGCCGAACAGCCCGCCACATTCGAATGACGGGTACTGGAAGATGCGCGCATGCGCACCTATCAGGCGTGTCCACCTGCTGCGATCGATCGTCGACGGGGCTTCCGCCGCGCTCGCGGCGCGGATGCCGGCTTGCATCGGCCAGGTGTCGGCGACCTGCAGGACGGCGGCCGCGACAAGGATCGCCGTGGCCGCGCGTGCCGACCAGCGCGTGCAGACGGCGACCATGCAGGCCGCCAGGGTCGCGTACAGGGCAACCCAGGCGAATCGACCCGAACCGCGCAGCTGCGAGAACGCGGCGATCAGTACATCCGGCAGGGGAATCGTCAGCACTTCACGCGCGCCGACGCCGACACGATGCGATATCGCGAAGGCGAGGACGCCCACCAGCACCGCAACCAGTACGGCATGCCGGCGCAGGTTTGCGCCGAGATCGCGCAGGGCCGGCAAGGCGAACAACACGAGCAAGGCCATGCCGGCACCAAGCCACGCACCACCTTCCCATTGGTTGCTGCCGGTGATCACCGGCATCGTGGTGCCAAGCCAGCGCCCGCTCAGCGTTTGCGGAAATGGCACCCACGGTGACAGCAAGTTCATCGAGTAAAGGCCGTAGTCGCCGAACTGGCTGGCCGTCGCCGTGAAGTAGCCGCCGATCAGCATGACCGCAAGCAAGGACAACACGATCGCAGCGAAGCGCAACACCACACCGCGCAGGCCATAGCGGCGTTCGCGCCAGCCATCGAGAACCGTCGCGGCCACGATCGCGCCAGCCATCGCCGTGAGGTAAGGCGTCACCAGCAAGCCGAACGCCGGCAGCAGGCATTGCGCGATCCATTGTCCGCGTGAAAGTCCCTCCTTGGCACGCACATAACCCTCGAGCGCGAACAGGATCAGGAACTGCGCCATCAATGCGGCCTGGCCGAAACGCAGGAACACGATCGGCATCCAGGCGAACACGATCACGCCGGCCAGATGCGGCAGCGGCGCCTCGATGCGCAGTGCGCGCAACAGACGCGAGGCGAACACCGCCTGCAGCACGAGACACAGCGCCACCCACAGCCCGGTGTAGATCGGTGGCTGGCTGTCAATCGGCCAGAACAGTCGCCAGGCGAGTTTCGCCGGCACGGCGAACAAAGGCAGGCTGTCGAAGAGGACGACACTGGCGCCCTCCGGATAATGCGTGTTGCCGATCGCCAACAGCGGGAAGCGCCAGGCATCGCGCGCGTAGTAGAACCAGCCGATCTCGCCCTTGGCCGGATCGCCAAGCTGGGTCTGCCAGTACGCGCCCGTGCCGGCGACGTAACCCGCATCGAGGGTCAGCGCAGCAAGCACCAGCCCGACCAGCAGGGCGGCGACGGCCAACCCGGGCCGACGACGATGAGCCGCCCGGATGCCGGTTGCGGCACCGTGCGGCGTGACCTTCCCACCTCCACCCATGTCACCCCCCATCCGCTCCGACCGTCTGGTCTCTCCCCACTACGCAAAAGCATGATCTCGGAGGTCAAGCGAACGCTCAGGCGGCGATGCCGTAGCTGCGCAAGAGCGGCTCGGGCGAAGGCTCGCGGCCACGGAACTCGACGAACGACTCCAGCGCCGGACGCGAGCCGCCGACGGCGAGGACGGAACGCCGCCAGGCCGCACCGACCTCGGGATTGAACACGCCCTCGCGCACGAAACGATCGAACGCGTCGGCCGAGAGCACCTCGGCCCACAGATAGCTGTAGTAGCCGGCACCGTAGCCACCGGCGAAGATGTGGGTGAAGCTGTGCGGGAAGCGATGCCATTCCGGTGGCTGGATCACGGCGACTTCCGCACGCACCTCGGCGAGCAGGTCGAGCGTGCGTGCACCGCGGGCGGGGTCGTATTCGTGGTGCAGGCGGAAATCGAACAGGCCGAATTCGAGCTGACGCACGAGGAAAAGTCCGGACTGGAAGTTGCGCGCGGCCTGCATGCGCTCGAACAGCGCGTCGGGCAGGCGCTCACCGCTCTGCCAGTGGCGCGCGACCAGATCGAGGCCGGCGCGCTCCCAGGCGAAGTTCTCCATGAACTGGCTCGGCAGCTCGACCGCATCCCACTCGACCCCGCTGATGCCGGAGACACCGGCGAAATCGACTTCGGTCAACAGGTGGTGCAGGCCGTGGCCGAACTCGTGGAACAGGGTGATGACGTCATCGTGGGTCAGCAGCGAGGGCGTGCCGGCGGTCGGCGGTGCGAAATTGCAAGTCAGGAAGGCGACCGGCGGATGCACGCCGTCGGCATCGCGCAGGCGCGTGCGGCAAACATCCATCCACGCGCCGCCGCGCTTGCCGGTGCGCGCGTAGAGATCGACATAGGCACCGGCAAAAACGCGGCCATCGGCGTCGACGAGGTCGTAGTAACGTGCGTCCTCGTGCCAGGTGTCGACACCCTCGCGGGCACGGAAACCGACCCCCAGCACACGTTCGACGATCGCGAACAGGCCATCCAGCACGGCGGGCAACGGGAAGTACGGCTTCAGTTCCTCTTCGCTCAGGGCATAGCGCGCGACGCGCAGCTTCTCCGAGGCCCAGGCCACGTCCCAGGGTTGCAGGTCGGCCAGGCCGAGCGTGTCGAGCGCGAACGCACGCAGTTCGGCGAGGTCACGTTCGGCCATCGGCCGCGCGCGCGCGACGAGGTCGCGCAGGAAGGCGATGACCCTGTCTGCCGACGGCGCCATCTTGGTCGCCAGCGATTCCTCGGCCGCGTTGGCGAAACCAAGCAGCCGCGCGGCTTCGTGGCGCAGCGCCATGATGCGTTCGATGCGCGCGCTGTTGTCGTGGCGGCCGCCCTGCGAATGCTCGGAGGCGCGCGTGCCGTAGGCGCGATAGACGCGCGTGCGCAATGCGCGGTCGTCGGCATAGGTCAGCACGGCCTGCACGCTCGGCTGCTTGAGCGTGACCAGCCAGCCGTCGAGATCCTTCTCCCGCGCATAGGCGCGCAACACGTCACGACCCGAGGCCGGGATGCCGGCCAGCGCAGCCTCGTCGGTGAGGTGCTCGCTCCAGGCATCGGTGGCGTCGAGCACCGCTTCCTCGAACTCGGTCGACAGCTTGGCCAGCTCGGCCGAGATTTCGCGGTAGCGCGTGCGCGCCGGCTCCTCGAGGGCGACGCCGGAGAGCTCGAAGTCGCGCAGCTCGTGTTCGACCAGGGTACGCGCGGCACGCGGCAGGTCGGCGAAGCCAGAGCCTTCGGCGACCGCCTTCACCGCCGCGTACAGCTCGCGGTTCTGACCGAGCGCGCTGGTGAACTCGACGATCTTTTCCTGCGCCGCCGAATAGGCCTTGCGCAACGCCTCCGAATCCTTGACTCCGTGCAGGTGGCCGACCGGCGCCCAGGCTCGCGACAGGCGTTCGTCGAGGCGTTCCGCGACCTGGATCACCGAAGCGAAGCTGCGCGGTGCTGGATCGGCAAGGATCGCGTCGATGCCGGCCTGGTAGTCGGCGAGGAGCGCATCGACCGCCGGTTCGATGTGTTCGGGTTGGATCGCGGAGAATCGCGGCAGTGCGCTGTCTTCGAGCAGTGGGTTGGTCACGTGAGGCCCGGGATTTGGGATTGGGGGATTGGGGATTCGATGAAGCCGGGATTGGGGATTCGGGATTCGGCAAAGCAGGAGCGGAAGCATGGAGCCTTGTGCTTTTCCCAATCCCGAATCCCCAATCCCGGCCTGTGAAACTGGCGGGTCGTTGGCGCAAAATCAAGCGCATGGGCCGACCGGGAGGGTTGTGTGCACCCACATCCGCTGCGCGACATGCTGCATTCGTTGCCCCTGTTCCGCCCGCTCGACGAAGCCGCGCTGGCAGGGCTCGAACACGAATTGCAGTACTTCGCCCTGCCCGGCGGCGCCGTGCTGTTCGAACAGGGTGAGGAAAGCGACGCGCTGTACGTGCTGAAAAGCGGCAGTCTCGGCGCGTTCCGCAGCGAAGGCACCGAACCGGCCGTGCTGGTCGGCACGATCTCGGCCGGCGAAACGGTCGGCGAAGTCGGTCTCCTGCTCGGTACGCCACGCAACGCCACCGCGCGTGCACTGCGTGACTCGGAGCTGTTGCGCTTGTCGCGTGCGGATTTCGAGAAGCTCATCGAACATCACCCGCAGGCCATGTTCGAGGCCGCGCGCCAGGCCCTGCGTCGGGTCAACGCGCGCGGCACCGAATCGACACGCTCGGCACCACGCACGCTGGCGGTACTGCCGCACGACGATGGCGTCGATGCCCACGGCTTTGCCAAACGCCTGGTCGCGGCCCTGCAGGAGTTCGGTGAAACCATACTGGTCGACGCGGCACTCGGGCTTGGCCAGTTGAGCACCTGGTTCGGCGAGATCGAGGAGCGCACGCGCTTCGTCGTCTATGTCGCCGACGGTGATGTCGAATGGAAGGCGTTGTGCCGACGCCAGGCCGATGCGGTGTTGCTGCTTGCCGATGCCGCCAGCGAACCCGTGCCGTGGTCGACCGTGGTCTGTCCCGATGCCGGCGGCACGCTGGCACCACCCTGCCAGCTCGTCCTCCTGCACCGCGGCACATTGCGCAACGGTGCGGCACGCCGTTGGCTCGCGCTGACCCCGGGCCTTGACCACCATCACGTGCGCGAGGCGCGCGACGTGCGTCGCATCGCCCGCCTGCTCACCGGACGCAGCCTCGGCCTCGTGCTGTCCGGCGGCGGCGCACGTGGCTTCGCCCAGATCGGCGTGGTGCGGGCGCTGCGCGAGGCCGGGCTCGAGATCGACCGTGTCGGCGGCACCAGCATCGGCTCGATCATCGGCGCGGGCGTGGCACTGGAGTGGAGCGACGAGGAAATGCTCGACAACTACCGGCGCGCCTTCGTCGCCGGCCGTCCGCTCAGCGACTACACGCTGCCGCTGGTGGCACTGACCCGTGGCGCGCGCGTCGCCCACCTGCTGCGCGCGCAGTTCGGCGCGCGCGACATCACCGACCTCGTCCTGCCGTTCTACTGCTGCTCGGCCAACCTCAGCACGGGCCATCTGGACACGCACCTCGACGGTCCACTGTGGCTGTGGCTGCGTGCGAGCTGCGCGATCCCCGGTGTGCTACCACCGGTGCTGCACGGCGGCCAGGTGCACGTCGATGGCGCGGTCATCAACAACCTGCCGACCGACGTCATGGCCGCACGTCATGCCGGCGCGATCGCAGCCATCGACATCAGCGCCGGCGACGTGCTGCATTCACCCATCGAGGAGTTCGCCACGCCCTCCTGGTGGCGCCTGCTGCTCGAGCGCCGCAGCGGGCGTCGCCCCGGCATCGTCGACATCCTGGTGCGATCGGGCATGGTCAACGCCGAGCGCGCCAGTGACGAACGCCGTGCGCTGGCCAACCTGCTGCTCGCCCCGCCGGTACGTGAAACCGCCCTGCTCGACTGGCGCGCCTACGATCGCACCGTCGAAGCGGGCTACCAGTACGCCCTGCGCATCATCGGCGGACGCAAGGATGGCCTGTACGAGCAGGTGCCCGTGGCGGTGTGATCGCCCACAGCGGCAGCGGATCGTGGCAGGCACCGAGGTTGTTTACCGATGTCGCAATGACGGGCATCACTCGAAGCCGTCAGCGAACAGCACATCGTCCATCACCGCCACTGCGGCATCGCGGACGATACGGAAGTTGTTCTGCCCGACCGGCGCTGCGCGGCCCCAGTAGAGTTCGAGCATGACCGCCGAATCGCCGACCAACGGGTGCGGCTGCACATCATCCTCGGTCGGCGTGGACGTGATCACACGGGTTGGCTGCCAAGCGAAACCATCCAGCGAGCGACGCACGCGCAGGTCGAACTGGCTGCCATTGGCGGCGATCCAGAACACGGCGAAGGCGCCGTCGGGCATGACCACGGGCAGGGAGTCGTGGTGGTTGCCGTTGCTGGCGAAGTCCTGCGGAATCGTGCTCCAGTCATATGGGTTGGTTGTCGTCTTGATGTGCATCGACAACGCCGTGCTGCCGACCTGGTAGCTGGCGAGATACAGGCCGTCGCTCTCCCGATAGGTGATGCGCGGCAGCTGGCTGCCGGTGGCGATCGGCGTGCGCAGCGTATCCCAGCTCACGCCGCCGTCGAACGAGCGCGCGATGTAGGAACCGGCGCCGAGGCGCTGGTAGCTCATGGTCAGCGTGCCGTCGGCGTGGCGGATTACATGCGGGTTGATCTCCCCACCGCTCGCCCAGCCGAGGTTGAGTGCGCCCTGCTCGGTGAAGGTGAGGCCGTCGCCGCTGGTCGCGCGCATGATGCGGTACGAGGCGGTCGAGCCCGTGCCCTTGAGGTAGAACAGCGCGTAGCCAGGAGCCTGTCGGACTTGGCATGGCCGGGCTGCCGATCCGTCCGCGCGGTGCGGGATTTCCGCCGCTTCTTGGCCTGCAGCGCCACTACAGGCCGGCGCATCGTCGATTATCCGCCCTCGCGCGGCCGAATTTTCGCCTCGACCATCCAGGTCCGACGGACTCCTGGACGGCGCAAGCTCGAGCAGGGCCGGATGCCGCTCGTTGGCCGAGGTCGCGATGATCGGCTGCGGCGCGCTCCAGGTCTCGCCGCCGTCGCTCGAGCGCGTGATCCACAGGTTGCCCCAGGCGCTGCCATCGAGGCGTTCGAACACAAGCAGGCGCACACCCTCCTGCGTGCGGATCACCGAGGGCTGGTAGTCGCTGAAACCCGGCGTGATCGCGACCGGTGCGGCTTCGATGGCACTGGCGCAACACAGCGCCAGGAGGATCGTGAACAGCGGCACTTGCTTCATCCGACGGGTCCCCGGTGCGTGGCCATCGCTTGAATCCTGGACTCCATCGCGGCGGTTCTTCCACAAAATATCCGCCTTGTGGGAGCAGCTTCGGCCGCGATGCTTTTCCACTTGATACGGTTCACAACCGCCTGCGCGGCATGCCGCGCAGGTCGAGGATGAATTCGACGCCGCTGTCGTCTTCGCGGTTGCGTGCCTGTGCGCGACCCTGGTGCAGTTCGGCGACCAGGCGCACGACGGTCAGGCCGAGGCCAAGATGCGGTGGCTCGCTGCCGCGCGTGGCCGGCTCACGCACGCTGACCAGGGTATCGAACAGACGATCCTGCATCGTCGCCGGCAGCAGCGGGCCGTCGTTGGCGATGGCGAGGCGCACGCCACCGTCGCGCGCAGCAAGGCGAATCTCGATCGTTCCGTATTCGGGCGTGAACGAGCGTGCGTTGTCGAACAGCTTGTCGAGTGCCTGTGCAAGCAGCTCCGGCGCTCCATGGAACGGCAACGCCGCGCCATCGGCGTCGAGCACGAGCCGGCGCGTGCCAACCAGTGCGCGATAGCCCTCTGTGCAACCGACGACGAGTGCGTGCAGGTCGAAATCCTCGGCGTCGGCCGCGGCGATCGCACGCTCGATGCGGTGGGCCTCGCTCATCGCGCGCACGATGCCGCCGAGCCGAGCGACGCCATCACGCGCACGTTCGAGATAGGCGTGCGCAGCGGCGGGGAGATCCTGGTGATCGAGGTTGTCGAGCGAGGACTTGACGATCGCCAGCGGCGTGTTCAGTTCGTGCGAGAGTTTCGCCGCCAGCGTGCGCAGGTAGTCGGTGTAGTGCCCGATCTCGTCGAGCAATGCGGCAAAGCTGCGCGCGAGGTCACCGAGCTCGTCCTTCGCATCGACCAGCGGCAAGGCACCATCGAGTCGCCCCCCGGCTCCGGTCGCGCGCTCGGTTGCGTTGCGCAGCCGTGCGATTCGCCAGGACAGCAGGCCGCCGAAGGCAAGCAGCACGATGGCAGTCACGGCGAACGCGGTCAGGCTCGCGCCGAGCAGACTCAGCAAGGCGCGGTTGGTCAGGGCCGGCACGGCCGGGTTGGCCTGTTCGAGAACCAGTGCACCGCGGGCGTCGGCCAACGGCACGGCCGCGATGAGACGCACCGTGCCATCGGCGGCACTGCGCCAGCGAGTGCCTGGGGTACCGGCAAGAACCGGTCGCAGGGCGTCATCATCGAAGCGCACCTCGGCGCCGATGTCAGCCACGGCAGCGTCGTCGGAAATCGCCGGAGGTGCCAGCAGCCAGCGGTAGACGGCCTCGGCAAGCCAGCCCTCGCGCGACCGCTCGGGCGGCGTCTCGTCGAGCACACCGCCGGCGGCAACCACCCAGCCGTCGCTCGAGAGCAGGCGTGCGCGCACGTGGTCAGGCACCAGACGCGCAAGCACGCGCGCATCGTCGTCGCTGTAGCCGAGCAGATGCAGCGCATCCACGGCTAGATCGCCATCGCCCTCGTCATGGATGACGAAACCGATCTTCTCGGGTGCGAACACGCGCGGCAGGCGCAGTTCGATGCTGTAACCCGAACCGTCGTCCTGCCATTCGCCGAGCAGGCGATCCGGCAGGTTGGCGACCGGTGCGGATGCAGGGGCGTCGAAACTGCCCGGCGCGGCGCTGGCGATGCGGTAGCGACGCGCCTCGTCGCCGCGCGCAAGTTCGAGCTCGATGCGATCGGCGCGCAGACCGGCCGGGTCGCGCGCATCGGCACGCGCCCGCGTCGTGTCGCGCACGCGGGCGTAGAGATAAAGCCACTGCGCGTCGCCGGCGAGCATGAGCTCGACACGTCCATCGGTGCCAAACCGCTGCGCAAATGGGCGCAAGGCCTGCCAATCACCGGCATAGCCGTCGATGCGCAGCGCCTCACGGCGTGGGTGCACGTACAGCATGGAACCCGCGGCGGGCACACCGACATCGAGCGCACCAAGCGCCCGCGCCAGCGTGCTCGCCGACGCAAGCAGGGTCTGCTCCTGCCCCTGCCGCAATACCGCTTCGGTCTGCCGCACGAACTGCCAGCCCGCCCACGGCAGGGTCAGCGTGGCCAATGCGACCAGGAGGAGCTTGTGTCGTAGGCGCATGGGAATGGGGAATCGGGAACAGGGAAATGGTCAGGGGCAAACGAGTGGACGCAGGTCATCAACCAGGGCGAAAGCCCGCTTCAACCATTCCCGAACCTCATTCTCAACCCTTCCACCGGTACCCCGCTCCATGCACCGTATCGATCGCGTCGAAGGCAGGGTCGATGGCGAGGAATTTCTTGCGGATGCGCTTGATATGCGAGGTGATGGTCTGGTCGTCGACGACCACCTGGGCGTCGCGCATGAGTTGCTCGCGACTCTTCACGTGACCGGGGAAGCGGACCAGAGTGTGCACCATCCAGAACTCGGTGACGGTCAGCGGCACTTCGCTGCCGTTCCACAGGATGCGCATGCGTTCGGCTTCGAGGCGCAGCGGGCCCTGTTCGTGCACGCTGTCGGCCGGGGCCGGCTTGCGTTGCGCTTCCATGCGCCGGAACAGCGCGCTGATGCGTGCGGCCAACTGGTGCAGGGAGACATCCTTGGCAAGGTAGTCATCGGCGCCGAGGCGCAGGCCGGAGATCACGTCGAAATCGGAATCGCGCGCGGTCAGGAACAGGATCGGCAACGTCGCCGACTTTGCACGCAGATGGCGGCAGAGATCGAAGCCGCCTTCCGGTTCATCGCCGAGGCCGACGTCGATCACGACCAGTTCGGGCATCTGCTGGGCGAATGCGGTCTCGGCCTCGCCGCGCGAGGCGTAACCGCGCACCTCGTAGCCAATGCGGCCAAGCGCCTCGACGTAGTTCGCTCGGATCAGTGGCTCGTCTTCGACGATGGCGATGCGACGCGGCATGCGATTCCCGCTCCGATGCTGGTTGACGCGGCCAGCTTACGCAGCGCCGACGCGACCGCGCAATGCGTGGCGCTTCACTGCCCTTGAATTGCCACAAGCCGTCAGCGTCATGACCGACGGCCGGCGGCGGCCCGCCCGCGCGTGCGCCTCGAATGGCCCCGCCCACGAGGAGACCCGCCATGCGCACCGCCGACAACCGCGACCGCGACACCGACCTCGAAGGTGGTTTCGAGCCGTTGCGCACGCTGTTCGCCGTCATCGTCCTGCTGCTCGGCTTCGCCGCCTCGGCGCGCGCCGACGGCGGCTTCGCCACCTTCTCGGCGACCGCGCGCGATGGGCGCAGCTTCGAACTGGTCGCGCTCGACAGCGAGGTGCGCTACGAAGTCGCCGGCCTGGTTGCCGAAGCGGCGATCCGCCAGCGGTTCCGCAACGACTCCGACCAGTGGATCGAGGCGCAGTACCTGCTGCCGCTGCCGGACGGTGCGGCCGTGCACGACCTCGAACTGCGCGTCGGCCAGCGCCGCATCGTCGGCGAGATCCGCGAGAAGGAGGCCGCGCGCGCAGCCTATGTCGAAGCCGCCGCCAGCGGCCGGCGCGCCGCCCTGATCGAGAACGATCGCGCCCACCTGTTCCGCACCGCCGTCGCCAACATCGCGCCGGGCGAGACCATCGCCGTCGACGTGCGCTGGTGGCAGAGCGTCGACTACCGCGACGAGCGCTTCCGCCTCGAGCTGCCGCTGACCTACACGCCGCGCTATCGCGGCCCGTCGGACAAGGCGGCCGACGATGCCGGCGATGCGCACACCGCATCAGCGCCGCGCGTTGCGATCACGGTCGAACTCGAAGCCGGCGTCGCCCTCGCCCGCGTCGAGAGCGCGAGCCATCGCATCGCCGTCGCCGAGCGCAGTGGCCGCCACACGATCACCCTCGCCGACGGTGTGGTGCCGGCCGAACGCGATTTCGTCCTCGAATGGACGCCACGCCTCGGTGCGACGCCGGCCTCGGCCGTGCTCACCGAAGTCGCCGGCAACGAGACCTACGCCCTGCTCATGCTGTTGCCGCGCGCCGAACTGGCAAATCCGTTGCCGCGCGAGCTGATCCTGGTCATCGACACCTCGGGCTCGATGGAGGGCGCGTCGATCCACCAGGCGCGTGCCGCGCTCGACCTCGCGTTGTCGCAACTGACGCCAGCCGACCGCTTCAACGTGATCCAGTTCAACTCGCGCACCGAGGCGCTGTTCGATCAGGCAGTGGCGGCGACAGCGGATGACGTCAAACTCGCGCGCGAGTGGGTCGCCTCGCTCGTCGCCAGCGGCGGCACCGAGATGGCGCCGGCGCTGGCGCGCGCCTTCGCCGGCAATGCGCCGGCCGGTTATCTGCGCCAGGTCGTGTTCGCCACCGACGGCGCGATCGAAAACGCGGCGGCGCTGTACACGCTGATCGACGCGCAGCTCGGCGAATCGCGCCTGTTTCCGGTCGGCATCGGCAGCGCGCCGAACGCGCAGTTCATCCACCGCGCGGCTACGCTCGGGCGCGGCACGGCGACCCTGATCCGCGGCCTCGACGAAGTCGGCCCGGCCATGCGTACGCTGTTCGACAAGCTGGAAAAACCGGCCCTGCGCGACCTCGCGCTCGACTGGCCAGCCGGTACCGAAACCTGGCCGGCACGCCTGCCAGACCTGTATGCCGGCGAGCCGTTGATGGTCGTGGCCCGACTCGGCGCGGTCGGCACCAATATGCAGGCGCGCGGCCTGATGGCCGGCGCGCCATGGCAGGCGTCGCTGCCGCTGGTCCGTGCCGAACGCTCGCGCGGCATCGTGCGTCTGTGGGCGCAGCGCAAGATCGACACGCTCGAGCAATCGGTCGAATTGGGCGCGGATGCCGATGCGATGCGCAAGGCCATCACTGCGATCGCGATCGAACACCGTCTGGTCACGCGCCACACCAGTCTCGTCGCGATCGAGCAGACGCCGGTGCGCACACTCGACGAGGACCTCGTCTCGCACCGCATCGCCAACGGCCGGCCGGCCGACGGGCTCGGCTTCGCCACCACCGCCACGCCAGCGCCACGCCGTCTGCTGCTCGGCTTGCTGTGCCTGCTGCTGGCCTTCGCCTTCACCGCCCACGCGCGCCGTCAGCCGTGGTCATGACCGACCGCCAGGAGAACACCATGATGACCCTGTTGCCCCGCACGTTCCGCATCCGCCGCGCCGCCATGCGCACCGGTGAGGCCGACACCCTGCATGTCCTCGAATGGCTCGGCGGCGAAGCCTTCGTCGTCCCGCCGCCGTGCGAGACCGTCGACGCATCGCCGCAAACGCCCGCGCACGAGGATCCCAGCCCCGATTGGCGGGTGTTGTAGGAGCTCCTGCGGAAGACATGAATCGGAGCATCGAACGATGACCACCCGCCGCAACCGCTGCACCCACCTGCTCGCCATCGCCAGCGCCGTGCTCGGCATCGCCCTGTGCGTCGATGCCGGCTACGTGCATGCGAAAGCCTGGCTCGCCCAGGTGCTGCTCGAACGCGCCTGGGCCCGCACGCTCGTCGACGGCGGCACCCACGCGCCGTGGCCCTGGGCCGACGCGGCGCCAGTCGCGCGCCTGATCGTGCCGCGCCTGGCCGTGACACGCATCGTGCTCGGCGGCGACGACGGACGCGCGCTGGCCTTCGCGCCGGGCTGGAGCGGATCGACCGCGCTACCCGGCGAGATCGGTCTCGGCGTGGTCAGTGCACACCGCGACACGCACTTCCGTTTCCTTGCCGACCTCGTCAGCGGCGATGCTCTCGCGGTCGAAACGCGCAACGGCACGCGCCACTACCGCGTGCGCTCGATGCGCGTCGTCGATGCGCGCACCACGCGCATCGACACCTCGACCGACATCGACGGACTGCTGCTGGTGACCTGCTGGCCGTTCGACGCGATCGATGCGCGCGGACCGTTGCGCTATGTCGTCGAGGCAGCGGCAACGAGCACCGGTGCGTGATGTAACCGGCGGGGTTCGTGCACGGGCCGGGCGCGGCCACGATCCGGGCGTGCGCGCTGCGGTATTCAGTCGGTGCGTGGTCCGCCGCCGCGCACCGCATGCTCGCCGCCTGGCCCGCGCCCACCCCGCGCCCCACGCGGCGGCATCGCCTGCGCGCGCCATTCGAGGTACTTGCGCCAGCCGTCGTCACCGAGGCGCTTGCGCAGCTTGTCGTCTGCTTCCTCGTCGATGCGCGCGTGCTCAGCGCGCTGGCGGATGGCAAGCTGGTCATGGGCATCACGGCGTTCGGCTTCGATGCGGCGGACGTCCTTCGCGGTGGCGGCATCGAAGCCGGGGGCGAGGGCGAGCGGTGCGACGCCGGGCCGCTGGCCAGGTTGGGCCTGTGCCGAGGTGGCGATAACGGCAAGGGCAGCGAACAGGAGGCGGAACATCATTCGGTTCATGGCAGTCGGACCGCTGAAGCGGAAGGGAGTCGGAACGGCCTTGCATGCTCGGCCACGAATGCGCAGCCGCTGCGCAGCAATCAAGGAAAAAGCGTGGAAACCGCACGCCGGCACCGATAGCGGCGGTATCGTTGCGGGCACCGCGTGATGGCCACGCGACTAAGCGCGCACGATGTTCCGACTCTGGCAACGCCTGTTCCTCGCCATCGCCCTGCTCAGCACACTCGCGCTGGCCGGCTTCGTGGTCTGGCAGCAGCAGAGTTTCCGTCGTGGCTTCATCGGCTATCTCAACGAGGTCGCGCTCGAACGCCTGCAGCCGGCCACGCTGCGCCTCGCCGCAGCACATGCCGAGAACGGCGGCTGGGATTTCCTGCGCGGCGATCCGCGGCGTTTCGCCGATCTGATCGATCCGGACGGGCGCCGCCTGCGGGGCAGCGGACCGCCACCGGGATTCGATCCTCGCCTGCACGGCGAGGCCGGGCCGGACGAGCGCTCTCGATTCGAACGGCGCGAGCCGCCCCCGTTCCACGCCGGTCCGCCACCCGGCGTACCGCGCTTCGGCCCACCCGGCCTGGCCGGGCGCGTGCAACTGCTCGACGCCAGCGGCGCCCACGTCGCCGGCAACGCCGAGGTCGGTGCCGGAGCACCGAGCCTGCCGGTCATCACCGCCGGCGAGACGATCGGCACCCTGCGCCTCGCTTCGCTGCCGCAACCGCGCGGCGATGCCGAACTCGCCTTCGCGCGCGACCAGTTCAACGGCGCACTGATCGCCGCCTGTGCCGTGCTCGCCGGTGCCCTGCTGCTCGCCTTCGCCCTCGCGCGCTGGCTGCTCGGGCCGGTGCGCGCACTTGCCAGCGGCACGCGTGCGCTGGCCGCCGGCGACTACGCCTCGCGCATCGACCATGCGCGGCGTGACGAACTCGGCGCACTCGCCGACGACTTCAACCACCTCGCCGCGACGCTCGAGCAGCACCGCGACGCACGCCGGCGCTGGGGTGCCGACATCGCCCACGAATTGCGCACGCCGCTCAGCATCCTGCGCGGAGAAATCCAGGCCCTGCAGGACGGTGTGCGAACGGCGACAGCGGACGCACTCGCCTCGCTGAACGCGGAATGCGAGCGGCTCAGCCGCCTCGTCGAGGATCTTTACCAGCTTGCCCTCGCCGACGTTGGTGCGCTCGAATACCGTTTCGAGGCGCTCGATCTCGCCGAGGTCGTGCGTGATGCGCTCGGCATGCACCGCCACGCGCTTGCCGATGCCGGCCTTGCCCTCGAAGCCGTGCTCGATGAGGTTCCGCCGGTGCGCGGTGACGCGCGCCGCCTCGGCCAGCTGCTCGACAACCTGCTCGCCAATGCGCGCCGTTACACCGATGCCCCCGGATCCATCCGGGTGGCGGTCGAACGCGGCAACGGACAGGCCTGCCTGGCCGTCGAGGACACGCCACCCGGCGTACCGACCGAGGCGCTGGAGCACCTGTTCGACCGCCTGTATCGCGTCGACGATTCGCGCAACCGGGCGGCTGGCGGCGCCGGCCTCGGCCTGGCCATCTGCGCGGCGATCGTGGCGGCCCATGGCGGCACGATCGCGGCGACACCCTCGCCGCTCGGCGGCCTGTGCATTCGCGTTTGCCTTCCGTTTGCAGGGAGTTCCACATGAACACCCAGGCACATGTCCTGATCGTCGAGGACGAACCGAAACTCGCCGCGCTGCTGCGCGACTACCTGGTCGCCGCCGGCTGCCGGGTCAGCGTGCTCGGGCGCGGGGACGGTGCGGTCGAATGGGTACGCCGCCACGCCCCCGACGCGATCCTGCTCGACATCTCGCTGCCCGGTGCCGATGGCCTGTCGATCTGCCGCGGCGTGCGCGCCTTCTCGTCGTTGCCGATCCTGATGGTCACCGCGCGCGTCGAGGAGATCGACCGCCTGCTCGGCCTCGAACTCGGCGCCGATGACTACATCTGCAAACCGTTCAGTCCGCGCGAGGTGGTCGCGCGCGTCAAGGCCGTGCTGCGCCGCGCGGCCCATGCGGCGGCACCATCCGCGACGCAGGCGATCGTGCTCGATGAGGAGCGCTTCGAGGTGCGCGTGCATGGCCGCCCGCTGGTGCTGACGCCGAGCGAGTTCCGCCTGCTGCGCAAGCTGTCGAGCCAGCCCGGCCGCGTGTTCTCGCGCAGCCAGCTCATCGGCGCGCTGTATGAAGACCATCGCGTGGTCAGCGAGCGCACGGTCGACAGCCACGTCAAGAACCTGCGCCGCAAGCTCGACGAGGTCGGGGTCGACCCGATCGCCGCGGTGTACGGGGTCGGGTACCGCTTCGAGCCACCTGGGCAAGGGGACGCATCCGAGCCATCCACCCCATGACGCAGCCGATCCACCCTCCTTTCGGCACCTGCGAGGACGAATCCGGGGCCGCCAGGAACGCGAACGGCACGGAAATTGCTGCACTCTCCGGGGGCCCGCCCTGACGCGCGCCACCAACCCAGGGAGATCAAAGCCATGCTCGACAATGTCATTCCCGTGAAGACCGAGGCGGGCCGCCAGGAAATCGAAAACCGCTCACATCACCTCGGCCCCCGCCACCGCACCGTCTTGATCGCCATCAATGGCCAGCGTCAGCTCGGCGAGGTGCGCCGCCAGTTTGCATCCTTCGGCGACGTCGCCGGCCTGATCGGCGAGCTGGCCGAAGCTGGCCTGATCGAGTTCAGCGGCAGCGGCCCGACCAAGGAGGCGGCCAACGAGTCCGGCCCGGCGTCGGTCGATCCGGTGGTACTGCCGGCCGACGCGATCACGCCGGCCGCCACCGCGCGCAAGTTCATGAACAACACGGTGGTCGACCATCTCGGTCTGCGCTCCTTCCTGTTCACGCTCAAGCTCGAGCGCTGCGACAGCCAGGCCGACTTCCTTGAAATCCTGCCGGAGTACCGCCGCCAGTTGCGCAAGGTGCTCGACAACGCCGTGGTCAACACCCTGCACGAGGAAGCCGAGGCGCTGATCGCGCGTATCTGACCCAACTGGCCCACCGCTGTCAGATTGCGACGCGCACGGTTCGATCCGCCGTGCGTCGTGGCGACCGATGCGACGCAGCATCGGGCCGGGAATCGCCTCGGTCCGTTCCTCGCTGGACGTCCGCGCATGCAACGGGCACGATCGCCGGTTCGCATCCGCCTTCCGGACGTCGCCAGGCATGGACGAGTCGGTTTTCCGCCAGCTGTTGACCCGCAGCGTCACCTCGGTGCTCGATCGGCCGACCCTCGACAAGGGAGCCGACTACGTGCGCCAGGGGCATGTGCGCACGCTGCGCTACAGCAGTGACGACAGCGCCGGGGTCCTGATCGGCCAGGTCGACGGCACGGCCACCGAACCCTACACGGCCGGCGTGCGCATCGCCCTGCAGGGCGCGCGGCCGCTGCTCGACACGCAATGCACCTGCCCACTCGAAGGCGAGTGCAAGCATGTCGCCGCGATCACCCTGAAAATGCTCGGTGCGCCGCTGCCCGACATCGAAACCGAAGCACGCACGCAGAAGGGCGTGGATCTCGGCGCCTGGAAGCGCTGGTTCGAATCGCTGGAAGCCGCGCGCGCGCCGCTGTCACGCAAGCCCGTCGCCGATCCGGCCCAGGTGTTCGGCATCCTCCTGCGCCTCGGCGAGGGCGCGCTGCCACACCTGCTGGTGCAGCCGGTGTGGCTCAAGCCCAACCGCAAGGGTGGGCTCGGCTCACCGCAACCGATCGGCCACGGCTACTACTACGGCGGCGATCCCTGGGAGCGGCTTACGCCGGAACAGTTCGAGCACGTCGCGCGCCTGCGCATGGGCGTCACCGGCTATACCGGCAGTGGCGCGTGGTACACGCTGACCGGCCTGCGCGACGAGTCACTGCTGGAAATCCTCATCGCCAGCCATCCCTGCTTCGTGGACAAGCCGTCGAAGGGTCGCGTCACCCTGGCTGCGCCACGCGCACTCGGCTGGGATTGGCGCACCGAAGCTGATGGCAGCCAGACCCTGATCGCGCGCCTCGGTGGCGACTCGGCAAAGACGCGCCTGCTGCGCATCGATGGCGTCTGGTACTTCGACGAAATCACCCGCGAGCTCGGCCGCGTCGACGGCGATGCACGCCTGGTCGAAGCCGCCTTGCGCGCACCGCCACTGCTGCCCGAACAGGCGCCACTGGTCGCCGACCGCCTGCGCGAAACCGCCGTCGCCAGCAAGCTGCCGGAACCGGCTCGACCGGCCGCGGCCGAAGCACATCGCGTGGTGCCGGTGCCGGTGCTGACCCTGCGCGCGTTTCCGCAACTCGCCCACGTCAACGGCGCGCCGTTGCGCTACCAGGCCGGTGTGGCCCGGCTCGATTTCGACTACGCCGGCCCCCGCCTGCCGTACGCGCCGTCCGCCGCGCGCGAACGGCGCATGCACGAAGGCCGCCTGCTCGAAATCGTGCGCGACCGTTCGGCCGAGATCGCCGCGGTCGAACGCCTCGAGGAACTCGGCTTCGTCGAAGCCGGCATGCTGCCGTCGATCCCGGGCCTCGGCCGCCACACACTCGGCCACAGCGATTTCGTGCTCGAACCGCGGCGTGCGCAGATCGCCCCGGCCGAGCAGTTGTTCGCCCTGGCCACGCGCCTGCGCGACCAAGGCTTCCGCCTCGAGAGCGAGTCCGGCTTCCCGTTCGAACTGCTCGATGAACCGGAGCAGTGGCATGCCGAAGTCGCCGACGAGGGCAATGCCTGGTTCGACGTCAGCCTCGGCATCGACGTCGCCGGCGAGCGCATCGACCTGCTGCCGGTGCTGCGCAACCTGCTCGCCGATCCATCATTCCCACTGGCACCGCGCAAGGGCGAGGCCGAGGACGCGGTGTGGCTCGTGCCGATCGATGCACGCCGGCGCGTGCCGTTGCCGTTGGCGCGTCTGCGCCGGCTGATCGCGCCGCTGCTCGAATGGCTGGAGAGCACGCCACCGGTGCAGGTCGATCCCGAACGCGGCGGCCTGCGCCTGTTGCGCGCACATGCTGGCGTGATCGATGAGCTGGCTGCTTCGAGCGGGCTGGCCTGGCGCGGCGGCGAACGCCTGCGCACGCAGATCGAACGCCTGCGCGAGGCTCGCGAACCAGCCAGTGAACCGCCCGGCTTCACGGCGACGCTGCGTCGCTACCAGCGCGACGGCCTGGCCTGGCTCGGCTTCCTTGCCGATGCCGGCCTCGGCGGCGTGCTCGCCGACGACATGGGTCTCGGCAAGACCGTGCAGGTGCTCGCCCACTTGCTCGCCGAGAAGCAGCGTGGCCGCCTCGAACGACCCGCCCTCGTGGTCGCGCCAACCAGCCTCGTCGCCAACTGGCGCAGCGAGGCGGAACACTTCACCCCGGACCTGCGCGTGCTGGTCCTGCACGGACCCGCGCGTGGCGGACTGCATGAGGCGATCCCGCGCCACGACCTCGTCATCACGACCTATCCCCTGCTCGCGCGCGACCAGGAGGAACTGATCGCCCACGACTACGCCCTGCTCGTGCTCGACGAGGCGCAGGCGATCAAGAACGCCAAGAGCCAGGCCGCGCGCATCGTGCGCACGATCCCGGCCGCGCGGCGCCTGGCCATGACCGGCACGCCGCTGGAGAACCACCTCGGCGAACTGTGGGCGCAGTTCGACGCGGTCGAGCCGGGCCTGCTCGGCAGCGAGCGCGACTTCGTGCGCTTCTACCGCACGCCGATCGAGAAGCACGGCGACGTCGAACGGCGCGAACGCCTGGGTCGGCGCATCGCCCCGCTGCTGCTGCGCCGACGCAAGGAGGATGTGCTCGCCGACCTGCCAGAAAAAACCTTCATCCCGTGCAACGTCGAACTCGAAGGTGCGCAACGCGAGCTCTACGAGACGCTGCGCCTCGCCCAGCACGAGCGCGTGCTCGCCGAGGTGCAGAAGCGCGGCCTCGCGCAGAGCGGCATCGTCGTGCTCGACGCCCTGCTCAAGCTGCGCCAGGCCTGCTGCGATCCGCGCCTGGTCAAGCTCGAAGGCGCACGCAAGGTCGAAGGCTCGGCCAAGCTCGACCTGCTGCTCGATCTGACCGACAGCCTCGTCGCCGAAGGCCGGCGCATCCTCGTCTTCAGCCAGTTCACCGAGATGCTCGCCCTGATCGGCGAGGCGCTCGACGCGCGCGGCCAGCCGTGGCAGACCCTGACCGGGCAGACGCCCGGCACGCAGCGCGCCGAACTCGTCGAACGATTCCAGGCCGGCGAAGTACCGTTGTTCCTGATCAGCCTCAAGGCCGGCGGCGTCGGTCTCAACCTGACCGCCGCCGACACCGTGATCCACTACGACCCGTGGTGGAACCCGGCCGTCGAGGCCCAGGCCACCGACCGTGCGCACCGCATCGGCCAGGACAAGCCGGTGTTCGTCTACAAGCTGATCTGCACCGGCACGGTCGAGGAGAAGATCCAGGCCCTGCAGCAGCGCAAGGCCGACCTCGCCGCCGCCGTCCTCGAAGGCGGCAGCACGCAGAGCCTGCGCTTCGACGAGAGCGACCTCGCCGAGTTGTTCGCGCCGTTGTAGCCGCGGCCATCAAGTCGAGAGTCATGCACGGGGAGCGGACCGCTCGTCACCATCGGTGTTGCCGATCCTTCATCACCCGACATGGCCTGCGTGGGAACGCCTGACCGGCCTCGCGGTTGATTGCCGAACGCGATGGTTGGCCGCCGATGCGTCATCCATTCCTCCACAGGCCCCCTGCCGAACGTCATCCTTGTCGATGCCTCCAACCGGCCCCACCATCGACGCAGCCGGCTGGCGGCGACGGGAGTGAGGGCGATGCGATTCCTTGGCGTGCTGTTGCTGTGGGCGATCGTGCTGGTGCTGTGCTGGCCGGTGGCATTGGTGCTGCTCGTGCTGTGGCCGATCCTGTGGCTGCTGTCGATTCCGTTCCGCATCGTCGGCGCGCTGATGGACGCGATCGTTGCCCTGGTCACGGCGCTGCTCATGCTGCCGGCGCGCCTGCTTGGCCATCGCCCGGCGACCTGAAACGGACGCAGGAGCATGCTGCTCGCGTAGAATCGCCGGCCCGTCTCCCGATCCGGAACCCCGATGCCGTTCGACGACCACGCGATGCGCCCACTGCCACGCTTGATCTTCTTCTCGCGCTGGTTGCAGTTGCCGCTCTACCTCGGCCTGATCGTCGCCCAGGGCGTCTACGTGTTCCTGTTCCTCAAGGAACTGTGGCACCTGATCCACGGTGCGGTGGGCTTCGGCGAACAGCAGATCATGCTGATCGTGCTCGGCCTGATCGACGTGGTGATGATTTCCAACCTGCTCATCATGGTCATCGTCGGCGGCTACGAGACCTTCGTCTCGCGTCTCGGCCTGGACGGCCACCCGGATCAGCCCGAGTGGTTGAGCCACGTCAACGCCTCGGTGCTCAAGGTCAAGCTGGCGATGGCGATCATCGGCATCTCCTCGATCCACCTGCTCAAGACCTTCATCGCCGCGGGCACGCTGGGTGGCCTCGATTTCTGCACGCCCGAGCAGCTCGTCGCGATCAAGGACATCACCGCGATGAACCCGAACTGCGCGACACTGACTCCGACCGGTGTGCTCTGGCAGACCATCATCCATTGCGTGTTCATCCTCTCCGCCATCGGCATCGCCCTTACCGACCGCATCATGCAGGGAGCGCCACACAAGGCGAGGGCGAACGGCGGGCATTGAGGACCATCGCGCCACTACAATCGCGCGATGGATGTTTCCCACCTGCTCGAAGGGCTGAACCCGGCCCAGCGCGAGGCCGTCACCGCAGCGTCGGGACATCACCTCGTGCTCGCCGGCGCCGGATCCGGCAAGACGCGCGTGCTCGTGCACCGCATCGGCTGGCTGCTCGAAGTCGAACGGCAGTCGCCGTGGTCGGTGCTCGCAGTGACCTTCACCAACAAGGCCGCCGCCGAGATGCGCACGCGCGCCGGTATGCTGGTCGGCGAGGCGCGCGGACTCACGGTCGGTACCTTCCACGGCATCGCCCACCGTCTGCTGCGCCGACATTGGCGCGAGGCCGGTCTGCCCGAGACCTTCCAGATCCTCGATGCCGATGACCAATTGCGCCTGGTCAAGCGCACGATGGCCGGCCTCGACATCGACGAGGCGCGCTTTCCACCGCGCCAGGCGGCCTGGTACATCAATGCGCAGAAGGACGAGGGCCGCCGACCCGATGCGATCGAGACCGGCGGCAACCCGATCGCGGCGACCCTGCTCGACATCTACCGCGGCTACGAGGATGCCTGCCGGCGCGCCGGCCTGGTCGATTTCGCCGAGCTGCTGCTGCGTGCACACGAATTATGGCTGCACGATGAAACCCTGCTCGCACACTACCGGGAGCGCTGGCGGCACCTGCTGATCGACGAGTTCCAGGACACCAATGCGCTGCAATACGCCTGGGTGCGCCTGCTCGCAGGCCAGACCGGCTCTCTGTTCGTGGTCGGTGACGACGACCAGGCGATCTACGGCTGGCGTGGCGCGCGGGTCGAGAACGTGCAGCACTTCCTGCGCGACTTCCCCGGCGCGACGACGATCCGCCTCGAACAGAACTACCGCTCGACAGCGACGATCCTCGGCGCGGCCAACGCGGTCATCGCCAACAACCCGAGCCGCCTCGGCAAGGAACTGTGGACCGCCGGCGAGCGCGGCGAGCCGATCGCGCTGTACGCCGCCTACAACGAACAGGACGAAGCGCGCTTCGTCGTCGAACGCATCCAGGAAGTCATCCGCAGCGGCCAGCCGGCGAGCAGCGTGGCCGTGCTGTACCGCTCGAACGCGCAGTCGCGCAACTTCGAGGAACTGCTGATCCGCAACGACATCCCGTACCGCGTGTACGGCGGCCAGCGTTTCTTCGACCGCGCCGAAGTGAAGGATGCGCTGGCCTACCTGCGCCTGGTCGGCAACCGTCACGACGACGCGGCCTTCGAGCGCGTCGTCAACACCCCGCCGCGCGGCATCGGCGACCGCACGATCGACCTGCTGCGCGGGCGCGCACGCCGCGAGGCCACGTCGATGTGGGAAGCCGCGCTCGCCGAACTCGGCGACAGCATGCTGGCCGCGCGCGCGAGGAACGCGCTGCGCGGCTTCCTCGTGCTGGTCGATGGCCTCGCCCGCGACTGCAACGGAGATTCGGGATTCGGGATTCGGGATTCGAAATTCGAAGAAGCGGGTGTTCCCGAATCTCCAATCCCCAATCCCGAATCCCATTCCCTGCCCCTCGCCGAACAGATGGACCACGCGATCGCGTTGTCCGGCCTGCGCGAATACCACGAGCGCGACAGGTCCAGTGCCGAGTCACGCCTCGAGAACCTCGACGAGCTGGTCAATGTCGCCAGTCGTTTCGAACGCACGGCCGAAGACATCGAGGCCGGCCTGTCCGAACTCGCCGCCTTCCTCGCCCACGCCGCGCTCGAAGCCGGCGAATCGCAGGGCGAGGCCTGGCAGGACTGCGTGCAGCTCATGACCCTGCATTCGGCGAAGGGCCTCGAGTTTCCGCTGGTATTCCTGGTCGGCCTCGAAGAGGGCCTGTTCCCTGGACAGAAATCGATGGAGGAACCGGGTCGCCTCGAGGAGGAGCGCCGTCTCGCCTACGTCGGCATCACGCGCGCACGCGAAAGGCTCGTGCTGAGCTACGCCGAATCGCGGCGCATGCACGGCATGGAAATGTACGGCCGCCCGTCGCGTTTCCTCGGCGAAATCCCGGCCGAACTGATCCACGAGGTGCGCCCGCGCGTGCAGGTCAGCCGGCCGATGGCGGCTGCGGCCGGGCATGCCCGCCTCGATGCCGGACCGGGCCTGAAGCTCGGCCAGCGTGTGCGCCATGCGAGCTTCGGTGCGGGCGTCATCGTCGACTGCGAGGGCGCCGGCGCGCACACACGTGTGCAGGTCAATTTCGAGGAAGGCGGGCAGAAGTGGCTGGTGCTTGCCTACGCGAACCTCGAGCCGGCGTAGGACGGGACAACGCGACCTCCCACCCTCGGCGCAGGAGCCCCTTCAGGGGCGATGCTCTTCGCCATGTGCAACCGAAACAGCATCGCCCCTGAAGGGGCTCCTGCCGGAAGCGATGGATCCCTCCACAAAAACAAAGGCGGGCCGAGGCCCGCCTTTGTCTTAGCAACGATGAATCCGGATCAACCGCGACCGCGGCGCGAGCGGAACTCGTCGAGATTGCGGTCGACCGCGTCGAGCAGCGGATCGACGGCTTCCTGAGCCTTTTCCGCTGCGTTGAGCGTGGTGAAGTTGACCTGCTCGGCTCCGCTCGACCACAGCGTGCTGCCGTCGGAGACGCGGTAGGCCTTCACACCCATCTGCACGGTGTACAGGGTCGAGGCCTGGCCGTAGTAGGTCATCACCTGCGAGCCGACCGGCTTGGCATGCACGTACACCACCGCGTCGGCGCGACCGTGCATCGAGCGCAGGTTCGGCTGGCTGCCATTGCCAAGGTTGGCTTCGATGACGCGGAAGCCGCGACGCTGCAGTAGATTCACGATGGCATCGCGCGCCGGATCGGCGATGACATCGTCACCGGCGGCAGCCACGGCAATCGTCGGAACGCGCGGCGCCGCTGGCGGCGTCTGCTTCTTCGGCGGCGTGACGACGGCGATCTGCGGTGCATCGGCTTCGGCGGCACGCGCGGCCGGCAGGTCACGCAAGGCTTCGACATCGGCTTGCGAGGCGCGCGGGCCCGGGCCATCGGCCAGGGCATCGCCCTGCGACGAAGCAGCGGATGTCTGCGCCAGCGAGTCGGCAGGCTGTGTCGTCGGCAGGGCATCGCCGTTCGTGGCGGCTACGCCCTGCGCGTCGGATGCCGACTGCGAGGGTGCGGGGGTCGAGTCGGCCACGAGTGTCGCCGGCGTCGTGCCGGACGCGGCCTGCTGGACCGGCGCCAGCGTCGCGGTCGGCTCCGCCGGCGGCAGGGACGGCGTGCCGCCTGCTCCGCCGGCGCCGAAGCCGAGACGATCACGGAACGCCCACGCGCCACCGGCCAGGCAGACCACGAGTGCGGCGGCGATCGCCAGCGGCAGGGCAGCACTGCGCCGCGGCGCCTGCGCCGAACGCTCCAGTACGGATTGACGCTCGAACCCGGACGCAACGCCAGGCGCAGTCTGCGCGGACGGCTGATAGGCCGGCGGGATCGGTTGGGCGGACGGCGTGATGCGCGTGTTCGCCATCGGCGCGGCCGGCGTCACCGGCACGCTGGAGAGCGGCCGCTGCGCCGACACCGGCGTACGTCCACCAACCACGGTCGCCGCCGCGGCCGAGACCTTCGGCACGAGCGTGATCGGACCACCCTTGGCAACGAAGGGATGCTCGGCAAGATCGGCCGCCAGCTCGTGGCAGCTCTGGTAACGGTCGTCCGGCTCCTTGGCGATCATCTTCGAGAGGATCCACGAGATCTTCTCGTCGACGTCGGCATTGAGCTCGCGCACATCCGGAATCTCCGCGCGCACGACCTCGAGCATGAGACCGAGCGGCGACTCGTCGGTGAAGGGCATGCGCCCGGCCAGCATCTCGAACAGCACGATGCCGAGCGAGAAGATGTCCGACCGCTGATCGACCGTGCGACCGAGACAGACCTCGGGCGAAAGGTAACCCGGCGTGCCGACGAACTCGCCGGTCGAGGTCAGCTTCTTGGACAGATCCTGGTTGGACAGGGCGATGCCGAAGTCGGCGATCTTGACCGCACCGCGGCTCGAGATCATCAGGTTGCCGGGTTTGATGTCGCGGTGGATCACACCCTTGTCGTGCGCGGTCGCGAGGCCGAGCGCGGTCTGGTAGACGATCTTCGCGGCCGAAGCCACCGGAACCTTGTGCTCGCGCTTGAGTAGGCTGCCGAGCGATTCGCCCTCGACGAACTCCATGACGAAGTAGGTCTGCCCCTCGTCCTCGCCGATGAAGTAGATCTGGATGATGTGGGGATCGTTGAGCGCGGCCATGCTGCGCGCCTCGCGCAGGAAACGCTCCTTCACGCCCTCGTCGTGGGCAAGCGAATCGGCCAGCACCTTGATCGCGACGTAGCGATTGAGCGAGGACTCATGGCCCTTGTAGACCACGCCCATGCCGCCGCGACCCAGCTCGGCGACGATGTCATAGTGACCCAGACGCGTCTTCATCGTTACTCCAGGGCGCCAAGCGCCGGTTGTGAAGTGATTCGTGTTGGGGATGCTAGCACCGCACCTTGCGGGGGTACGTACAGTGCTTCGCAGCGCGAAGGCCGCATTGCTCACATGGCAACCGTGAAGCAGTTGGCATTCTACGGAGGTGCATGCGGCTCGGGGTCAATGTTCCGGCGCTGGCGGGCGTCCGTTCATGTGGCGTTGCACAAGCGAGCCGTCCTCCCGACACCGCAGCAATGAACCCGGATGCAGGCGAGTCCCGCCCGCCCCCAGATCGGCTGATGTCGTGGGGCGAAACCGTCCAGCACCAGGGTCATGGGGATGCGCCACGGCGCAGGGATTCGACGCTCGCCGCCACACCATGGCTCGCCGGCGGCATGCGTGCAGCGGCTTCAGCGCTCGTCGACGCCGAGTGCGCGATAGGGCCAGTAGCCCGGTGGATGCAGCGCGGGAGGCGACGTGGACGGCGCGACCGCTTCGCCGCGCTTTCGCGCGAGCCAATGGTCGGCGCGTTCGATGACGAGCCAGTCGGAACGGAACGGCTGCACGAGTTCGGCGTGGCGGATGTCGTCGGCGCTCAGGCTGCGGACGTAGTGGATCACGCGGCCGTCCGGGTGCGCGGCGGCCCAATCGTCGCCCTGGCCGGGCAGGAAGGCCGCGATCGGCCGCTCGAGGCGGCCGAGGAAGCAGAACTGGTTGTGGTAGATGTCGAGGTGGGCGAGCGGCACGCCGGCGCGTTCGAGGGCGCCCAGGTGGCGGGCGGCGGGGGTGAGGTCGAAACGCGGCCACAGGGTCTGCGCGAACAGCATGTAGATCAGGGCGGTGGCGAGGATCGACACCGACGACACGCGGCGCAATGCAGCTTCGTCGTCACGCGCGGGCAGCAGCAGCGTGGCGCCGAGGACGAAGCCGGCGAGCGCGAACAGCGGGCTGGCGGCGGCGAGATCGATGTACCAGATGGATTCGACGCGCCCTGCCGCAACCGCCTGCGGCAGGCAAAGCAATGCCGTCGCGCCACTGACGAGGACGAGACCGAGCCAGGCGCTGCCGGGGATCCGCGACGCGCGCCGGTCGCGGCGCGCGAGCGACGCGACGCCGGCCGCAAGCACCATCGCACCACCAGCCGCTTCGGGCAGCAGGTAGTAGGCCTGCTTGCCGCTGACCAGTGCGAACGCGACGAACACCGGCACGAGCCAGCAAGCAAGGAAACGCCAGCCGACACCGCGCTCCGTCCGCATGAACTGCCAGGCCGCCTGCCAGGCACGTGGCCACAGTATCCAGGGCAGGGCCAGCACCGGCAGCATGGACAGGTACCACCACCACGGCCGCGCATGGTCGAAGCTGTCGACCATGCGGCCGGCGGTCTGCATGAAGAACAGCTCGTTGCGATAAGCCTCTCCTCCCGCTTGAGCGGCAGCGAAGGCCCAGGCGAGCAGCACGATGCAGCCGAAGACGATGGCGAGGCCACCGCCGAGATACCAGTGCCGGCGCTCGCTCGCTGCCCAGGGATGCCAGAGCGGCCCGAGCAGAAACGGACAGGCGACGTGCAGCAGCATGACCGGCCCCTTGCTCATGAGGCCTGCGCCGACAGCGACAGCAAACCATGCAAACGCCGGGCGCTGTCCGGCGTCGCGTCCGACCAGTGCATTGAGCGCGCCGAGTACGCAGACGCACAACAGCAGCTCGTACATGATCTGCAACGCAAACAGGAATGCATAGCAGAACGCGGCAAGCAGCCACGGCACGAGCCGCGCCACTGACGACTGGTCCGGCCACAGCACGCGCGCGAGCCGGCGCGCGAGCAACAGTGTGGTCAGACCCAGACAGACCTCGAGCAGGCGCGGCCAGACATCACCGACACCTGCGACCGCCCAGCCGGCATGGATCAGCCAGAACAGCAGCGGCACCTTGTGGCTGTACGGCTCGCCATTGCTGTACGGCACGAGGAACTGACCGCCGCTCCACATTTCCCAGGCCACCCCGAGCGTGCGCGTGGAGTACAGCGGCATCAGACCAGTCGAGAAGATCGCGACCAGCATGGCGAGTGTCCACAGCGGCAGCCAGGCCTGATCGCGCAGCCAGACGCCTGTGGCGGAGCGTGGCGTCACAGCCAGCCTCGGACCACTCATCAGTCGGCGTCCGCGTCGGCAAGCCGACGCCAGCGCGCGTAACGCATGCGCCCTTGCAGCTTGCGCCAGAGGTTCATCGGCTTCGGCGCGAGCCGGCCGAGGTCGCCGGCGAGCAACGCATCGGTCGCCGCCAGCACGCGCGCGCCGGATCGGCCGTCGCGCCACGGGTGGATGTCAGCCGAATACGCGGCAATGCTCGCCCGCAGTTGCGCCGAAGGTGCGAAGGCGTCGGCGAGCGCCTCATCGAGTCGTGCCGGATCGGCAATGTCGATCATGTGTGGCTTCGGCACGCGGTTGCGGAAGGTCACCACCGGTTTGCCCTGCACGATGAATTCCGACACGACCGATGAGGTGTCGGAAACCAGCACGTCGGCGGCGCGCATCATCGACACAAGGTGGGTGGCATCGAGGAAACGCGCATTGGGGCCTTCGAGTGCTCGATACTTCGCGAACAGGGCGGGATCCGACTTCGGGTGCAGGGTCAGCAGCCAGTAGCGGTCTCCGCGTGCGACTTGGCGCGTGATCTCGGTCAGCAGGGAACGCGCCGAGGTCAGTTCCTCCGTGAAGGTCGCCGCATACATCACCACCGCACGCCCATCGACCGGGCGCAGAGACTGCTCCGCTGCATCGATGAACAAGGGGTCGAGTTTCGGCCAGCCGGTTTCGACCACGGCGAAGTGTCGGCGCTGCGCGGCCAGCTCACGGAACGGCACGGTCGTCGCCGGTCCCTGCGTGCAATAGAGGTCGTACACACTGCGGATCCGGAAGTGCCCGCGTTCGGGCGCGCGCTTTTCGACGTTGAAACCGTGGAAAACCTGCACTTTCGCGCCTGGAAAGAAATGCGGCACCCAGTTGTTGGCGGAGAACACCGCGTCCGGTCCGAATGCGCGCACGGCATGCACGTCGGCGAGGCGGCGTTCATCGTCGCGCAGCCATGGCAGCAACTGTGCGGAGACGAACCAGGCTGCCTCGTCGCCACGCGCCCGGATCGCCGTGGCCAAGGGCCGCAGGATCGGCAGCGAATAGAGCTCGGAGGCAAACAGGAGATAGCGCCGCATAGGCTTCCACAAGGCCCAGCCACAAGCAGCCGGCGCTGGACAAAGTCGAAGCATGGCAACAAGGAATGCCCCGATCAATCCCTGCCGCAGCCAGCCAAGCACGACGATGCGGGTCAAGCACCTGCACGCGGCTTCGATGTCACAAACCCCGAGGCAGCCGTGGCCTGATTCGTCACCCGCGTCAGTCCGGTTCCAGCGGCAGGCGCAGGCGGAACTCGGCTCCGCCGCCGTTGCGGTTCTCGGCACGCACGCTGCCGCCGTGTTCCTCGGCAATCTTCTTGACCACGGCAAGGCCAAGCCCGGTGCCGCGCGCCTTGCTGGTCGTGTACGGCTCGAACCAACGTTCGCCGAAGCCTTCCGGCAGGCCGGGCCCGTTGTCGGCAACGCAGAGCTCGACCCAGGCGCCGTCGGCGTCGCGCTCGATCCGCGTCGATACCTGGATTTGCGGCTTGCGTTCCTCGCCGATCGCCTCGAGCGCGTTCTTGAGCAGGTTGTGCAGGGCCTGGCGCAAACGTACCGGATCGGCCTTGACCAGCAGTTCGCCCTCGGCGAGATGGCGGGTCAGGGCGAGCCGCTGGTCATTCGCATACAGGTCGAGCACCTCACCGAGCAGCGCGTGCAGGGCGATCGGTCGCGCATTGAGTTGCGGCGGACGCGCATAGTCGCCAAACGCATTCACCATGGTCTTGAGCGCTTCGACCTGGCTGACGATGGTATGCGTGGCACGGTCGAGCAATTCGCTGTCGTCGGCGGCCAGACGGCCGATGAAACGTCGACGCAGGCGCTCCGCAGCGAGTTGGATCGGAGTCAGTGGATTCTTGACCTCGTGGGCGAGGCGCCGCGCGACCTCGCCCCAGGCGGCATCGCGCTGCGCGCTGTTGAGCACGGTGAGGTCGTCGAACACGGCGACGAAGCCCCCCTCGGCCGGCAGTGCGGCACCCCGCAGCATCAGTACGCGACGACCCTCGGCGGCCTCGACGACGATTTCCTCGCGCCATTCGCGCAGGCCTTCGCGCATGTGCCGCGCCAACGGATCGACGATCGCGGCGAGCTCGGGACGTTCGCGCCGAATATCGACAAGGCTGCGACCGATCCAGTTCGACAACGGCAGGCCGAGGATCGCCTCACCGGCGCGGTTGGCGATGCGCAATGCACCGCTGCGGTCGAAGCCGAGCACGCCGGCGGACAGGCGTTCGAGCACGGCGCCGAGCCAGGCGCGCTGGGTTTCGATCTCTTGTGCGCTGCGCTGCGCGCGCGTGCCGGCCAGCTCGAGTTCGCGCGTCATCTGGTTGAACGAGTTGACGAGGTAGCCGAGCTCGTCGTTGCTGGCCACCGGCAGCGGCGTGTCGTAGCGGCCTGCGCCGACCGCGCGCGTGGCGTGCACGAGGCGGCCGACCGGAGCGAGCAGGCGGCGCGCGACGCCGAACGCGGCGAGCAGGGCGAACAGCACCGACAGCAGCAGCACGAAGGTCAGGATCATCGCGAAGGTGAGCTTCAGCGAACCGCGCAGGTACTTCAGGCGCTGGAAGTCGAAGGTCGCGTCCTCGATGCGTCGGGTCAGTGGCTGCAGGCGCTCGGGCAGTGGATACAGGCCCTGCAACAGGCGCCTGCCGGTCGCCGTCGCGCCCTCGCCGACCGGAATGACCACGCGCAGCAGCAGGCTGTCGCCGACCGGCTCGGCGGCGACGTAGCGGCCGTCGCTGCTGAGGCGGATCAGCGTCGTCGCGTCCGGATACTCGGGGTCGAGGTAGCGCGGATCGGAACTGGCCATGGCCAGCACGCGGCGGTCGGCGTCGAACACGGTGAGCTGGGTCGCGGCGAGCGCTTCGACCTCGCGGTCGAGCGTGGCCTGCATGTCGCGGTCGAACACGCTGACGAGTTCGCTGGCCAGTTCGTGCGTGCCGTTCTCGGCGCGGCGCAGGTGTTCGTCGATGACGATGCGGCCGATCTCGAGCGAGTCGTCGAGTGCGCGTTCGAGATTGACGTCGAACCAGCTGTCCACGGTGGCATTGAGGAAGCGCACGGCGAAGCCGTACACAACCACCACCGGCGGTACCGCGAGCAGCACGAGCACGATCAGCAGGCGCCGACTCAGGCGCGCACCGGGTGCGCCGCGGCCGAGGTCGCGGCGCAACCGCCACAGACGCTGGCCGATCAGGGCGATCAGCAGGACCAGGGCCAGTGCCGCCGCGCCGAGGACCCAGGCGTAGGCGTCGACATAGCGGGTTGCGCCACCCGCCGCGTCCTCGGCGAGTTTCAGCGACGCGGCGAGCAGGGCCAGCACCGCGAGGGCCGGCAGCACGCGGCGCAGCAGCAGGTTCAGCCAGCCGCGACGGTCCATGCGTACTCCGGGGCGACGAGTCGCCAGGCGGGTTCGAGGATCGCCGGCAGGCGCAGCGGGCCCGGCAGCGCACCATGGTCGAGGCCGACGCGCACGCGCACGCGCGTGCCGGCCGGAAGTTTGGCGAAGGCGTCCGGCAACGGCATGCGCACTGCGCCGAGCGCGTCGAACAGCGAGCCATAGGCCGAGAAGCTGCGCACCGCCCCGCCATCCGCTTCACGCAACTGGTAGCGGCGAGTCAGTGGGAAATAGCGCAGTTCGAGGGCGAGGCGCTGCGGCGGCGCGGCGCGACCGGCGGCCTCGACCTCGATGCCGAGGGTGAGCGGGATGCCGTGTTCGAGCGCATCGCTCATCGGCCCGTTGAGCTGGCAATCGATGTCCAGATCGAGCTGGGTACCGTCGGCGACGTCGACGATACGCGCTTGGCGCACGACGAGCTGACCCGGGATCTGGTGGCTCAACTGGTCGCAGCCGATCAGCGCGAAGACCGCGCCGAGGCTAGCCGCCAATCTTGTCCATGCGCGCATAGTAGAAACCATCGCTGTCGCCGCTGCCGGGCAGGTTCTGCCGTCCGCTTCCGGCCGAAAGGCCGAACGAGGGCGGCACCGCGACCGGCTTCGCATCGGCATGCGTATCGAGGAATCGACCCACCACCGCCTCGTTCTCGGCACGCAGCACCGAACAGGTCGCGTAGACGAGGCGCCCACCGGGCGCGAGCATAGGCCAGAGTGCGGCCATCAGTCTGCCCTGGGTGGCTGCCAGCACGGCAATGTCACTGCGACGTCGGTGCAGCTTGATGTCGGGCTGGCGACGGATGATGCCGGTCGCCGAGCACGGCGCATCGACGAGGATGCGCTCGAACAAGCGCCCATCCCACCAGTCGGCCGGCTGTGCGGCATCGCCGTGGCACACGTCGGCGGCTAGGCCGAGCCGGGCGAGGTTCTCACGTACGCGTGGCAGGCGCCCGGCATCGGCGTCGAGCGCGACCAGCTCGATGCGTGCGCGCTCCAGCATGTGAGCACTCTTGCCGCCCGGCGCCGCACAGGCATCGAGCACGCGCTGGCCGTCGGCCAGGTCGAGCAGGTCGACCACGCGCTGGGCGGCGCCATCCTGCACCGAGAACAGGCCTTCGGCGTAGCCTGGCAGTCGGCTCACGTCGGCACTCTCGCTCAGCACCAGCGCGTCGGCAAGATCGTCCGGAGCCTGCACCGCGATACCCGCGCCACTCAATCGCTCGGCCAGCGCAGCGCGCGTGCCGCGGCGGCGATTGGTGCGCAACACCAGCGGCGCCGCGCGGTTGTTCGCGGCCAGGATCGATTCGAATGCGTCGGGCCAGTCGCTGGCGAGTGCATCGACCAGCCAGCGCGGATGGGCGTGGCGGGTGACGACATCGGCATCGAGTTCTGCGAGCAGGGCCGTGCGCTCGCGCACGAAGCGCCGCAACACGGCATTGACGAGGCCGGTGTGACGCGGCTGGCCGAGTACACGCGTGGCATCGACGCAGGCGGCAACGACCGCGTAGTCCGGCATGCCAAGCACATCGATCTGGATGAAGCCGAGCACGAGCAGTGCGCGGATCTCGCGTGCATTCGGCGGCAGCGGCCGCTCCATGAGTCGGGCAAGCACGGCATCGTGGCGCAACCACCAGCGCGCACCGCCGTGCAACAGCGCCGACAGCAGGGCACGGTCACGCGGATCGGCGATGCGTGCCGCGCGCGCATCGAAAGCGACGCGCAGCGACTGACCGCCGAACACGATGCGGGCCAGCGCACGCGCGGCTTCGGCGCGCAGGGTGGCGCCGGCCTGGGCATGATTCATGTGGCGCGCGCACCGACAACGAGGGAGGGTCGCGCATTGAGCCAGTCGCGCGCCGCCATGCGCCGGCCGCCGTCGCGCTGGATTTCGACCAGGCGCAACACGCCGTCTCCAGTGGCGATATCGATGCCGTCCGCGCTGAGGGCGACGATCTCGCCGGGCACGTGGCCCTCGGCGCCCGCCAGCACGCGCGTCGCCCACACGCGCAGGCGCTCGCCATCGAGCATGGTCTCGGCGACCGGCCACGGGTCGAAGGCGCGCACCAGGCGTTCGATGGCGATCGCCGGCTGCGTCCAGTCGATGCGTGCCTCGGCCTTGTCGAGCTTGCGCGCGTAGACGACGCCGTCCTCGGCCTGGGTGACGGCAGGCATCGGCTCGCCGCGCACGAGGCGCGCCAATCCCTCACCGATCAGCTCGGCGCCGAGTGCGGACAGGCGGTCGTGCAGTCGTCCACCGGTGTCGTCGGCGGCGATCGGCGTGCGCCGCTCGAGCAGCACCGGCCCGGTGTCGAGGCCTGCTTCCATCAGCATGAGATCGACGCCGGTCTCGGCGTCGCCCGCAAGGATCGCGCGCTGGATCGGCGCTGCACCACGCCAGCGCGGCAGCAGCGAAGCGTGCACGTTCCAGCAGCCGTGGCGCGGCAAGGTGAGCACGGCCTTGGGCAGGATCAGGCCGTAGGCGACCACGACGAGCAGATCAGGCGCCCAGGCAGCGAGGCGCGCACGCGCCTCGGCGCTGCGCAGGGATTCGGGCTGCTCGATCGCGATGCCGGCGGCGAGCGCTGCCTGCTTGACCGGGCTGGCGACGAGCTTGCGGCCGCGGCCGGCGGCACGATCGGGCTGGGTATAGGCCACAACGAGGTCGACACCGTCAGCCGCTCGGCAGGCTTCGAGGCAGGGCACGGCGAACTCCGGCGTCCCCGCAAACGCCACGCGGACCGGCATGGCCATGCGGATCAGACGCCTACGGCAGCCGGCTCGGCGTTGCGCCGCTGCTTGGCCAGCTTCTTGCGCACCAACTCACGCTTGAGCGGCGACAGATAGTCGACGAACAATTTGCCGAGCAAGTGATCCATCTCATGCTGGATGCAAACCGCGAGCAGACCATCGGCCTCGATCGTCACCGGCTTGCCGTCGACGTCCTGCGCCTCGACGCGGATGCGCTCGGCGCGCTCGACGTCGGCGAAGATGCCAGGCACCGACAGACAGCCCTCCTGGTAGACCTGTTTGCCCTCGCTCTGCACGATGCGCGGGTTGATCACCACCAGTGGCGCATTCTTCTCCTCGGACACGTCAAGCACGAGGAGCTGCCTGTGCACGTCGATCTGGGTCGCGGCCAGGCCAATGCCCGGCGCCTCGTACATCGTTTCGAACATGTCGGCGACCAGCCGTTTCAGGTCGGCATCGAACACGGTGACCGGCTGCGCCTTGGTGCGCAGTCGCGGATCGGGGAACTCGACGATCTCTCTGATGGCCATGGCGGTATCCGGACGGCGGCGGGCGGCGCGGGCCCGCATCCGAGATGGGGCTGCAACAGGCCTGCGGCAAGCGCGCAGGGGGAGCGGATTCTACGCACTCCCCGCCTGAGCGGCGAATGCGCCGGCCGCCTGTCCCGGGAACGGCCCGATCCGCCCCGGCGGGCCAGGATGTGACCGACGGCCGATTTCGGGACACCGGTCATTCTCCCCCATTAAAGTTTCCTATACACTGGCGAAGCCTTTGGGGAATCAGGGTATTGGCAGCCATGCTTAAAAAACTACTTTCGCTTTCGGCGGGGGTGCTGCTCACGCTGTCCGTGTATGCCGCGACCCAGTGGGCGGGAGGAGCGCCGAACCGCTATGTCGTGAAGAAGGGCGACACGCTGTGGGACATCTCGGCAAAGTTCCTCGCCAAGCCCTGGCACTGGCCGGAGATCTGGCAGCTCAATCCGCAAGTCCGAAACCCACACCTCATCTATCCCGGTGACGAACTGGTCATCTCGGGCAACGGCGTGACCCACGGCGAAGGCTCGTTCGGCCCCCACGCCCGCGCGACCTCGCTCGAAGACGCGGTCAAGCCGATTCCGCTGTCGCTCATCAAGCAATACCTCAAGAACGCCCGCGTGGTCGGCGAGAATGAGCTGAACGGCGCTCCACACGTCGTCGCCATTGAGGAGAATCGACTGCGCGGCGCGAGCGGACAGCTCGTGTACATCCGTGGCCTTGATGCTGCCGTCGGCGACAAGTTTGCCGTGGTGCGCCCGAGCGGGCGCTACTACGACATGCCGCCCAAGGACGAGGGCCAGACCCGCGAGGTATACCGCCAGCCGCGCGACGGCCGCGACGGCCGCGCCAGCCTGCTCTGGCGACATGGTCCGCACGAGTGGTCGTTCCAGGGCCGGGTGCGCTTCCTCGGCTACGAGGTACTCGAGTTCGGCACCATCCAGGTCACGCGCAGCGGCGACCCGGCCTCGGCCCTGGTCACCGACTCGGAGTTCGAGGTCAAGGAAGGCGACTACGTCCTGCCGCTCGACCCGAAGCCGTACGACGACCAGTTCGTGCCGCACCCGCCCGCATCGGCGCCCGACAACATGCGTGTCATCGCCTTCACCGACGCGCTCAACGCGGTCGGCGCCTACCAGGTCGTCGCCCTCTCGCGCGGCAGTGCCGACGGCGTCGACAACGGCACGACCTATTCGATCTACACCGACGGCGAAGTCGTCCACGATGACACCGATTACCCGAAGGGCAAGATGCGCGCATTCCTCAATCCGCGCGACTCCAAGGTCAAGCTGCCGCCCGAGTTCATCGGTCATGTCATGGTGTTCCGCACCTTCGAGCGCGTCAGCTACGCCCTCGTCATGGACAGCGTTCGCCCGGTCCACCGCGGCGATTTTGCGCACGATCCCGATTCGACGCCCTGAACAGACCGACACCTGAAACTTGAACGGCGCGGCCCACCAGGACCGCGCCGTTTTCATTTGCTGCGCAGGCTCCCGGGAAGGCCCGCAGCGCGGCGTGCGCGGCTCGTCCAGGCAACCTGCCTGCACTTCGCCACGCCCACCCCGCTGCGAACCTTGCGAATGCCATGACGCCATTGCGGGATTGATCGGAGCATCCCTAGACTCGCACCCATGGAAACCCCCGACGGCAATCTGGATGCCTGGCTGGTTTTGCTGCGCGCACCCGCGCTTGGAACGGCCGCCCTGCGCACTCTCGTCACGCAGCACGGCAGCGCAGGCAACGCGCTGGCCACGCTGCGCGGTGGCGGTGCTGTCGGCCTTGCCGACGAGACGCGCGCCTGGCTTGACGCGCCGGACGAGGCGCGCCTTGCCGCCGACCGCGAGTGGCTGGCCGACGAAACCCATCATCTGATCGGCTGGGACGACCCCGACTATCCGTCCCTGCTGCGCGAAATCGGCGGTGCTCCCGCTGCCCTGTTCGTCGCCGGCGACGCCAGCCTGCTGTGGCTGCCACAGGTCGCGGTCGTCGGCAGCCGCGCGGCCAGCGAACACGGACTCGCGATCGCGCGCCGCTTCACGCGTGCCTTGGCCGGCGCCGGCTTCGCGATCACCAGCGGCATGGCCGACGGCATCGACGGCAGCGCACACGCGGCCACGCTTGACGTCGGCGGAAGCACGATCGCCGTGCTCGGCACCGGCCCCGATCTCGTCTATCCGCGCAAGCACCGCGCGCTGGCCGCACGCATCGCCGCCGGAGGCGCCTTGGTCAGCGAGTTCCCGCCCGGCACGACCGCACGGCCCGAGCACTTCCCGCAGCGCAACCGCATCATTTCGGGATTGTCGCTCGGCACGCTCGTGATCGAAGCGGGGCTCGCCTCCGGTTCGCTGATCACCGCACGATGCGCAAGCGAACAGGGGCGGGAGGTGTTCGCCGTACCCGGTTCGGTCAACAACCCGCTCGCACGCGGCTGCCACCAGCTCATCCGCGACGGTGCCCGCTTGGTCGAAAGTGCCGCGGAAATCATCGAGGAGCTGGGCCCGCATGCGGCGGCGGCGGGCACGCGCCTGCGCGCCCGCTTGGCATTGCTGCCGGAGCTCGAACCCACGTCGATGCGCGCCGACCCACAGGGCCGCGATGGCGACTACGCGGCATTGCTGGCCGCCCTGGAATCCGAGCCGGTTGCGCTCGACGTGCTCGCCGAGCGCACCGGACTTGGCGTGGCCGCGCTGTCTTCGATGCTGCTCGTGCTTGAGCTGGAGGGTGAGGTGCTGGCCGCGCGCGGCGGCCTGTACGCCCGGCACCCGGGTTGAAGGGGCAAGCCCCCGTACTATCCCCGGCACCGTCATGGGCTATAGTCCGCGCCCCTCAGGAGGCCTGACCGGCCCCTAGCTTGACAGCCGGCGAAGGCCTGTGCCTTCCTGAATAATGAAGCCTTCTCCGCATTCCTGACCGGTTGCCTCGCGGCGCCACGCATCCATCGGCGGCAAGGACCGCAACATGGCCAAGAATCTGCTCATCGTCGAATCGCCGGCCAAGGCGAAAACGATCAACAAGTACCTCGGCAAGGATTTCCAGGTCCTCGCCTCCTATGGCCATGTGCGCGACCTCGTGCCGAAGGAAGGCGCGGTCGATCCCGACCACCACTTCCGCATGAACTACGAGGTCATCGAGCGCAACGAGAAACACGTCGACGCGATCGCCAAGGCGGCGAAGGCCGCCGACTCGCTGTATCTCGCCACCGACCTCGACCGTGAAGGCGAGGCGATCTCCTGGCACATCGCGGAGATCCTCAAGGCCCGCAGGCTGCTCGACGGCAAGCAGGTTCACCGGGTCGTGTTCAGTGAAATCACTCCGCGCGCCATCAAGGAAGCGGTCGCCCATCCGCGCCAGCTCTCGATGGACCTGGTCAATGCCCAGCAGGCACGCCGCGCACTCGACTACCTGGTCGGCTTCAATCTCTCACCGGTACTCTGGCGCAAGGTACAACGGGGCCTCTCGGCTGGACGCGTGCAGTCGCCGGCGCTGCGCATGATCGTCGAGCGCGAGGAGGAGATCGAGGCATTCAAGGCGCGCGAGTATTGGACCATCGAGGCCGATTGCGCACATCCAGACCAGCGTTTCAGCGCACGCCTGACGCGACTGCGTGGCAAGAAGTTCGAGCAGTTCGATCTCGGCAACGGCGACGATGCCGAAGCCGCGCGCAGCGCGCTGGAAAAGGCTGCGCTCAGCCGTCTGGTCGTCGCCAACATCGAATCCAAGGAACGCAAACGCAGGCCAGCGCCACCGTTCACGACCTCGACCCTGCAGCAAGAGGCCGCGCGCAAGCTCGGCTTCTCGACCAGCCGCACCATGAAGGTCGCCCAGGGCCTCTACGAAGGCGTCGCTCTCGGCGACGGCGGTGTGGTCGGCCTCATCACCTACATGCGCACCGACGCGGTGTCGCTGTCCGCCGAGGCGATCCACGAACTGCGCGCGGTCATTGCCGCCGACTTCGGCGGCAAGTCCCTGCCCGAGACGCCGCACTATTACCGCAACAAGTCGAAGAACGCCCAGGAAGCGCACGAGGCGATCCGCCCGACCTCGGCCTCGCTGCGTCCGCGCGACGTCGCCGCCTTCCTCAACGACGAGCAACGCAAGCTCTACGAACTGATCTGGAAGCGTACGGTCGCCTGCCAGATGCAACATGCGACCCTCAACACGGTCAGTGTCGATCTCGATCCCGGCATGGATTCGATGTTCCGCGCCAGCGGCACCACGGTCGTCGATCCGGGCTTCCTGGCCGTCTACGAGGAAGGACGCGACCAGAAGAGCGCCGATGACGACGACGATGGCCGCAAGCTGCCAGCGATGAAGATCGGCGAGGCCGTGCCACTCGCCGCCATCGTCGCCGATCAACACTTCACCGAGCCGCCGCCGCGCTATTCCGAAGCGAGCCTGGTCAAGGCCCTCGAGGAATACGGCATCGGCCGCCCGTCGACCTACGCCAGCATCATCCAGGTGCTGCTCAACCGCGAGTATGTGGTTCTCGACAGCCGTCGTTTCCGTCCAACCGATGTCGGTCGTGCGGTCGGCAAGTTCCTGTCCGGGCATTTCGCCCAGTACGTCGACTACGACTTCACCGCAAGACTCGAAGACGAGCTCGACGCGGTCAGCCGCGGCGAGGAGGACTGGATACCCCTGCTCGAGAAGTTCTGGAAGCCGTTCAAGGCGACCGTCGACGACAAGAGCGAGTCCGTCGACCGCTCCGAGGCGACCGGCGCGCGCGAACTCGGCGCCGATCCGAAAACCGGCAAGCCCGTGCAGGTGCGGCTCGGCCGCTACGGGCCGTTCGCACAGATCGGCACCAAGGACGACGAGGACAAGCCGAAATTCGCCTCGTTGCGACCAGGCCAGAGCATGCACACGATCACCCTCGACGAGGCGCTCGAGTTGTTCAAGCTGCCGCGCACGCTCGGTCAGGCCGCCGACGGCGAGGAGATCACGGTCGGCATCGGTCGCTTCGGACCATTCGTCAAGCACGGCGCGATGTATGCCTCGCTGAAACCCGATGATGATCCGTACACCATCGAGCTGCCCCGCGCGCTCGAACTCATGCGCGAGAAGATCGAGCTGATCGCCAATCGCACGATCCGCGATTTCGGCAACGGCATCCAGGTGCTCAACGGCCGCTACGGCCCCTACATCACCGATGGCGACAAGAACGCGCGTATTCCGAAGGACCGGGAGCCGCGCGACCTGAGTGAAGCCGAATGCGTCGAACTGCTCGCCGCCGCACCGAACCGCCCGAAGCGCGGCGGTCGTTTCGGCAAGGCGAAGGCGGCCAAGGAAACACCTGCCAAGCCGGTTGCGAAGAAGCCGGTTGCGAAGAAGCCGGTTGCGAAGAAGCCGGCGGCGAAGAAGCCGGCGGCGAAGAAGGCCGCCGCCACGAAGAAGGCGCCGGCCAAGAAAGCGGCGACGCGGAAGACGCCGGCAAGGAAAGCCGCACCCTGAGTCCATCGCCAACCGCAGCACCACAGCGCAACGCGAATGACCGATACCGACGACATCCCCACCGCGGCCGCGGCATTGCGTCGAGGGGGTGTCGTTGCCTGGCCCACCGAAGCCGTGTTCGGCCTTGGCTGCGATCCAAGCAACCGGGTCGCGGTCGCCCGGCTGTTCGCGCTCAAGCAACGGCCACCGACGCAAGGGATGTTGCTGGTTGGTGGGGAGTTCGCCCAGATCGTCCCGTACATCGATCCCGCCACGCCGCGCGAAGCGCTCGAACGCGCGCTGGCGAGCTGGCCCGGCCCACAGACCTGGGTCTTCCCGCGCGCACCCGGTGTGCCGGAATGGATCGCGGGCGACCATCCCGGCATCGCCCTGCGAGTGACCGCGCATCCGACTGCCGCCGCGTTGTGCGCCGCCTTCGGCGGCGCCCTCGTCTCGACCAGCGCGAACCGCCACGGCGAAGCCCCGGCCCGCTGCGCCGAAGCGGTGCGTCTGGCCTTCGGGTACGACATCGATGCCCTCGTCGACGGCGCACTCGGAGGACTTGAGCGACCCACGCCGATCCGCGACGCTATCAGTGGTGCGTTGTTGCGACGCTAAGGGTGCTCAGAACGATCGCCAGGGGAGAAGCGTGTCCGCATACCTCGATCCATTTGATGGGCGACGCGCGCATGCGCTTTGCGGCGCGGCCGATCGCGTAATCGCCTGGCGCGACGGCGTGCCGGTCACGCTGGCGCGCTTCCTCGCCGACGTCGAGGCGATCGCACGACATCTGCCGGTAGCCGTCCATGCGGTCAACCTGTGCGAAGACCGCTATGCCTTCATCGCCGCGTTCTGCGCCGTGGCCGCGCGCGGCCAGACCAACCTGTTGCCGCCGTCGCGCGCCCCCCGGGCGATCGATCAGGTCATGGCGATCGATGCACAGGCTTACGCCGTGGGCGATGCGGCGCTTGAGCCGGCGCCGGCACGCTATCTGCGCATTCCGAACCACGCATTCACGAACGTGGGCGGTGCCGATCGGCGCAGCCTTGATATCGATCCTCAGCAGATCGTCGCGATCGGATTCACCTCGGGCAGTACCGGACAGCCGAAGGCGAACACCAAGCGCTGGCGGGATTTCGAAATCGGCACGCGCCACAATGCTCAGCTGCTGATGCGGACGATCGGCCTCAGCGAGGGCGAGGTCGCTTCGATCGTCGCCACCGTGCCAGCGCAGCACATGTACGGCATCGAGATGTCGGTGCTGCTGCCGCTGCTCGGGCCGTTTGCCGTGCACGCCGGCAAGCCTTTCTTCCCGGCCGACATCGCCGCCGCACTCGCGCAGACGCCGTCTCCGCGCGTGCTGGTGACGACACCGATCCACCTGCGCAACCTGCTCCTGGCGGACACGCCGCTGCCCGATGTCGCGGCAATCGTTTCAGCTACCGCGCCACTTGCGGCCGACATTGCTGCGCTTGCCGAGCAGCGTTTCGCCGCACCGGTCATCGAGCTGTTCGGATCCACCGAGACCTGTGTGATAGCCCATCGGCGCAGCGCGAGCGAGGATGCGTGGCGCATTTATGACGGCGTGACGTTGCGCCCGCAGCCCGACGGCACCCTCGTCGAGGCTGACCACATCGCCCACCCGGTGGTCTTGCAGGACGTGATCGAACTGCTGCCCGAGCAACGCTTTGCGCTGCGTGGACGCAATGCCGACCTGCTCGAGATCGCTGGCAAGCGTGCCTCGCTCGGCGACCTCACGCGACGCCTGCTCGCCGTGCCCGGCGTGGACGACGGCGTGGTCTTTCAGCTCGACGAGTGCGAAGCAGGCGTGCGGCGCATCGCCGCGCTGGTCGTCGCACCGTCACGCAACGTGGTCGACATTCTCGATGCCCTGCGTCGGCAGGTCGACCCGGTGTTCCTCCCGCGGCCACTACGCAGGATCGAGCGCCTGCCGCGCAACGAAACCGGCAAGCTGCCGCGCGCGGCGCTGTTGGCGGCGCTGACGGGAGCATCGGACGACTAACCCGGCCCGGCGGCGGCTGAGCAGCTTGGGTGAAAAATGACTCTCGCCCTGATGCCCTTTCTGCAGGGGCGGGGTGGAGGACGTGTCGCGGCTGAATCCGCGTCGGAGTGCTGATTTGCGGCGGTTCCATGCGTTCGGCATGGATTGCGCAAATAAAAGCCCCGAGGGCCAGGGGGAGCCCTCGGGGCGCGGGGTCGAAAACCGGTCTGGGGAGGGACCGATTCCCGGAGGATCCTGCCAGGGAGGTGGCGGGGATCCGGGGGTGCCGTTGCGTACACCCGAATGATCAGACGCGGTCCGGCACCAGAAAGTTTCACGGCGTTCGTCCGGTTCGCTGCCCGATTTAGCTTTGGTTCACCTCAAGCCGCCGAAAGACCGTCTCAGTGCGCTTCGTCCCAATTGGCGCCGACACCGATGTCGACCACCAGCGGTACCGTCAGTTCAGCCGCCGCGGCCATGCGTGCACGAATGCCGGCGCGGATCTCGTCGACGTGGTCGGCATGTACTTCGAACACAAGTTCGTCGTGCACCTGCATGAGCATGCGTGCCCTTGCCTGCTGGTCGAGCAGCCAGGCGTCGACCTCGATCATCGCGCGCTTGATGATGTCGGCCGCCGTGCCCTGCATGGGCGCATTGATCGCAGCGCGTTCGGCACCGGCGCGTTGCGCGGCATTGCGTGAATCTATGTAGTCGAGATGCAGGCGCCGTCCGAACACGGTTTCGACATAGCCGTCGCGATGCGCCTGCTCGCGTACCCGCTCCATGAACTCACGCACGCCCGGATAGCGCTGGAAGTAGCGGGCAATGTAGTCCTGCGCCTCGTTGCGACCGATGTCGAGCTGGCGGGCGAGGCCGAATGCGCCCATGCCGTACATGAGTCCAAAGTTGATCGCCTTGGCCGCGCGGCGCTGGTTCACGTCAACCTGCTCGAGCGGCACGCCGAACACCTCGGCGGCGGTGGCGCGATGGATGTCCTGGTTGCCGTGGAACGCCGCAAGCAGGCTTGCATCACCGGAAAGGTGGGCCATGATGCGCAGTTCGATCTGTGAATAGTCGGCAGCGAGCACCTTCCAGCCGGGCGGAGCAATGAATGCGCGGCGGATACGTCGCCCCTCCTCGGTGCGCACCGGGATGTTCTGCAGGTTCGGATCGGCCGACGACAGGCGCCCGGTCGCCGCGGTCGCCTGGTGATAGCTCGTGTGCACGCGCCCGGTCTGCGGGTTGACGATTTCGGCAAGTTTTTCGGTGTAGGTCGAACGCAGCTTGGCAAGGCCGCGATAGTCGAGGATCACGCGCGGCAGTTCGTGCTCGTGCGCGATCGCCTCCAGCGCCTCCTCGTTGGTCGACGGCTGCCCTGTCGGCGTCTTCAACACGACTGGCAGTTTCAATTCATCGAACAACAGGGCCTGCAATTGTTTCGGCGAGTCGAGACTGAAGGCATGACCAGCCAACTCGTGGGCGCGCTCGGTCAATGCGTGCATGCGTTTGCCGAGCTCGTTGCTCTGCGTGCGCAGCGCGCCCGAATCGATGAGCACGCCACGCTGCTCCATGCGTGCGAGCACCGGCACGAGCGGAACCTCGATCGTCTCGTACACCGCGAGCAGGCTGGCGGTTGCCGCGAGCCGCGGATGCAGGGTCTGGTGCAGACGCAGGGTGATGTCGGCATCCTCGGCCGCGTAGCGGGTCGCCGTGCCAAGGTCGACCTGGGAGAATGGAATCTGTCTGGCGCCCTTGCCAGCGACTTCCTCGTAGCGGACCGTGTCATAGCCGAGATGGCGCTTGGCCAGCGTGTCCATGTCGTGACGCGAAGCCGTCGAGTTGAGCACGTAGGATTCCAGCATCGTGTCATGGGCGACACCGCGCATCTCGATGCCGACGCGCGAAAACACATTGAGGTCGTACTTTAGGTGCTGGCCGAGCTTTGGCCTGGTCGCGTCCTCGAGCAGCGGCTTCAGCTGATCGAGCACGTGCGCACGGTCAAGCTGTGTCGGCGCACCGGGATAGTCATGGCCGAGCGGCACGTAGGCCGCATGGCCGACCTCGACTGCAAACGACACTCCGACGATATCGGCACGCATAGGATCGAGCGAAGTCGTTTCGGTATCGATCGCGACGAGCGGCGCAGTGCGCAGCCTTTCCAGCCAGACGGCGAAGCGGCCTTCATCACGGACGCACTCGTACTCGCCGTTTTGCGCCGGCGGGATGGGCACGCTTGGTGCTGGTTTCGCCGCCACCGCCGGCGCGGTGGTCGCCACCGCCTCCTCCGACCGATTGGTCGTTCGGTCCAGCTCCTTCAGCGCAGCATTGAATTCGTAGCGTCGATAGAGCTCGCGCAGGGCATCGACGTCCGGTGCACGCAGCGAGAGGTCGGCTGGACCGACGTCGAGCGAGACATCGGTCTTGATGGTGACCAGTTCGCGCGACAGCGGCAGGTGCGGCAAGGCCGCGCGCAGGTTCTCGCCGATCTTGCCGCCAATCTGTCCTGCCGCGGCGATCACGCCGTCAAGAGAGTCGTGCTCGGCCAACCACTTGGCTGCTGTCTTCGGCCCGCACTTGGCGACACCCGGTACGTTGTCGATCGAATCGCCGGTAAGCGCCAGGAAGTCTACGATGCGTTCGGGTGGCACGCCGAACCTGGCGATCACCCCGTCGCGGTCGGTTGCGGAGTTGGTCATCGTATTGACCAGCGTGATCCGCTCGGAGACGAGCTGGGCGAAGTCCTTGTCCCCGGTCGAGATGACGACCTCAATCCCCTGCGCTTCGGCCTGGCGCGCCAACGTGCCGATCACGTCGTCGGCTTCGACACCGGCGACGCGCAGGATCGGAAACCCGAGCGCGCCGACGATCGCCAGCATCGGCTCGACCTGCACCTTGAGTTCCTCGGGTGTCGCTGCTCGCGTGGCCTTGTATGCAGGGTACATCGCATCGCGGAACGTCGGTCCGGGCGCATCGACGACAAAAGCGACGTAGGTCGGTTTCTCCTTCAACGTCGAGCGCAACATGTTGACCACGCCGAACAACGCACCAGTCGGTTCGCCGCCGGCGTTGGTCAGCGGTGGCAGCGCATGGTAGGCGCGGAACAGGTACGACGAACCGTCGATGAGGACGAGGCGTGGGCGCAGCGGCGACATGGAACACCTGCTCGGCGGCGGGCGGGCAGCTTCGCGCGCGACCACGGCAAATGCAAACGCGACTTGTGTCGGGCCGCGCCCCTGCCGATGTCGATGTGATGCAGTTCCTCCCCGGAACGTGAACCCGGGCGCCCGCTCATGCCGCTCGAGCGCTTACACTCCCGCTTTCGGTGTCACGCGGGTTCCCATGGCCGAGCCGGTCGAGCATGAAGTCACCCGACTCATCGAGGCCTGGCGTGGTGGGGACGAGGCTGCGCGGGAGCTGCTCATCGAACGCGTCTACATGAACGTGCGCTCGATAGCGGCGCAGTCACTGCGGCGCATGCCGAATGCCACCCTGAGCGCGACCGATCTGGCCCATGAGGCGTTGATCCGCATGCTCGGCGCGCAGGGCGACTGGGAGAATCGCAAGCACTTCTTCCATGTGGCTGCGCAGGCGACACGTCAGGTCCTCGTGGATGCTGCGCGCAAACGTCTTGCCGACAAACGTGGCGGTGGCGCGGAGCGCGTCATGCTCGACGACGTGCTCAATCTCGCTGATCCCGCCGCCGATTCCGACCTGCTGCGCATCGATTCCGCCTTGCGTCAGCTCTCGACGACGGATGCCCGGCGTGCCCAGATGGTGGAACTCGTCTACTTTGGCGGTTTGAGTCGGTCCGAAGTCGCCAGCGCGCTCTCGGTTTCCGAAGGTACGGTCGACCGCGATTTGCGGCTGGCCCGAGCTTGGCTCAAGACCGCACTGGACTCCTGAAACGGCGCGCCATCAGAGCGACGCTACCCCGTGCGGCTGTGGTCCGCGCGCATTCGCGCCAGTTGGCGTAATCTGATACCCACCCCCGGAGGACCGATCATGCGCACGCCCCTGACCCTGCTGCTGCTGGCTTCCCTGACCGTGATTGCCGCGGAACCGAAGTCGGAACCTGAAACGACCCGAGACGGCCTGCCGCCCCCCGCGCTTGAGGACAAAGGTACGGCCACTGCCGCAGCGCGGGTGAATGAGCCACTCGACCTCGACAAACCGGATACACGCCTCGTGCGCGACAAGGCATCGCGTGATCGCGAAAAGGCCATCGCCGAAGCCCGTGCCAAGAGCGACTCGGTGGTCCGTCGCCAGCAAGGCGACGACACGGTCGAGGAATATCGCGAGAAGGGTCGCCTGCGCATGCTGCGCATCATCCCGCGTAGCGGTTCTGAACAGACTTATCTCGACCACAACGGCGACGGCCGCCTCGAACGCCACGCGCTGGATGGCCCGGTCGCGCCGGTGTACTTCACGATCTACCAGTGGAACTGAGCGACCCCGTCATACCCAGTCGCGTGGCACCAGGTAATCGGCGAGTCGCGCTTCGGCCGTGCCAGCCGCAGGCTTGTAGGCGTATTCGAAGCGCACACGCGGCGGCAGGCTCATGAGGATGGACTCGGTACGGCCTCCGGATTGCAGGCCGAACAACGTGCCACGATCATAGACGAGGTTGAACTCGACGTAACGCCCACGCCGGTACAACTGGAACTCGCGTTCGGTATCGCCGTACGCCTCGTCGCGACGAAGCGCCACGATCGGCAGGTAGGCATCGAGGAAGCCATTGCCGACGGCCTGCATGAAAGCGAAGCAGCGCTCGAAGCCCCCTTCGTCGAGGTCGTCGAAGAACAGTCCGCCGACACCTCGCGTCTCGTTGCGGTGCTTGAGGTAGAAATACTCGTCGCACCAGCGCTTGCAGCGCGGGTAGATTTCCTCGCCGAATGGTGCGCACAGGTCGCGGGCGACGCGATGCCAATGCCGGACATCCTCGTCGCGCGGATAGAACGGAGTCAGGTCGAAGCCGCCACCGAACCACCAGACGGGGAGTTCGCCATCGGCTTGCGCCTCGAAGTAGCGCACGTTCATGTGCGTCGTCGGCACATGCGGATTGCGCGGATGGAAGACCAGCGACACACCGAGCGCAGTCCAACTCCGACCTGCGATCTCCGGGCGACGCGCCGAGGCGGCAGGCGGCAGGCGCGGACCGCGAACCCTCGAGAAGCCAATACCGGCCTGCTCGAACACCTGGCCATCCGCCAGCACGCGCGTGCGTCCGCCACCGCCCTCGTCGCGCTGCCAGGCATCCTCGCGAAAACGGGCAGCGCCGTCGGCGACCTCGATGGCCGCGCAGATGCGATCCTGCAAAGCACGCAGGAATCCATCGACGCGTTCGATCTGGCCGGACTGAATCTGCACGAGGCACCTGCTTGGAGTTGGTTGAAACGTCCCGGGAGTCGCCCGCGGGAAGGAGAGCACGGTTGGGATTCTGCGCTTGGCGGGGCGCAATAAAAAACCCCCGCTCGGTCGAGCGGGGGTTCGGGTTGGATGCTCAGCGTTGACCTACTCTTGCATGGCTTGAGCCACACTACCATCGGCGCAACTGCGTTTCACTTCCGAGTTCGGGATGGGATCGGGTGGTTCCACAGCGCTATGTTCACTGAGCAAGCGGTGGAGACAGCGCACGGATGCGCCGGTCTCGCATGGGGTCTTGGGACGTAACAAGGTTCAGCTTTTCGGTCGACGTGTTGTCGAGCCAAGCATTGGGCAAAGCCACTTGGAGTTATATGGTCAAGCCGCACGGATCATTAGTATCGGTTAGCTCGGCATTACTGCGATACACACCCGACCTATCAACCACCTAGTCTTGATGGTTCCTTCAGGGGACTTGTGTCCCGGGAGATCTCATCTTGAGGCGCGCTTCCCGCTTAGATGCTTTCAGCGGTTATCGCTTCCGAACGTAGCTACCCGGCAGTGCCACTGGCGTGACAACCGGAACACCAGAGGTTCGTCCACTCCGGTCCTCTCGTACTAGGAGCAGCCCCTCTCAAATCTCCAACGCCCACGACAGATAGGGACCGAACTGTCTCACGACGTTCTGAACCCAGCTCGCGTACCACTTTAAATGGCGAACAGCCATACCCTTGGGACCGGCTACAGCCCCAGGATGTGATGAGCCGACATCGAGGTGCCAAACACCGCCGTCGATATGAACTCTTGGGCGGTATCAGCCTGTTATCCCCGGAGTACCTTTTATCCGTTGAGCGATGGCCCTTCCATACAGAACCACCGGATCACTAGGACCTACTTTCGTACCTGCTTGATCCGTCGATCTCGCAGTCAAGCGCGCTTATGCCCTTACACACACTGCACGATGTCCGACCGTGCTGAGCGCACCTTCGTGCTCCTCCGTTACTCTTTGGGAGGAGACCGCCCCAGTCAAACTACCCACCATACACGGTCCCCGACCCGGATCACGGGCCCAGGTTAGAACGTCAAGCACATCAGGGTGGTATTTCAAGGATGGCTCCACCAAAACTGGCGTCCTGGTTTCATAGCCTCCCACCTATCCTACACAGACGAACTCAACGTTCAGTGTAAAGCTATAGTAAAGGTTCACGGGGTCTCTCCGTCTTGCCGCGGGAACGCTGCATCTTCACAGCGATTTCAATTTCACTGAGTCTCGGGTGGAGACAGCGCCGCTGTCGTTACACCATTCGTGCAGGTCGGAACTTACCCGACAAGGAATTTCGCTACCTTAGGACCGTTATAGTTACGGCCGCCGTTTACCGGGGCTTCGATCAAGAGCTTCGCCTTGCGGCTGACCCCATCAATTAACCTTCCGGCACCGGGCAGGTGTCACACCCTATACGTCCACTTTCGTGTTTGCAGAGTGCTGTGTTTTTGATAAACAGTCGCAGCGGCCTGGTCACTGCGGCCCGGAAACGCTCAGCTCCGCATGGAGCCACGCCTCCGGGCGCACCTTCTCCCGAAGTTACGGTGCTATGTTGCCTAGTTCCTTCACCCGAGTTCTCTCAAGCGCCTTGGGATTCTCACCCTGCCTACCTGTGTCGGATTACGGTACGGTTCCATTGCAGCTGAAGCTTAGGGGCTTTTCCTGGAAGCGTGGGATCAGTGACTTCGTCCAAAAAGGACTCGTCTCGGTGCTCGGCATAAAGAGGGCCGGATTTGCCTAACCCTCATGCCTACCGCCTTTCTCCGGGACAACCAACGCCCGGTACACCTACCCTTCTCCGTCCCCCCATCGCACTGCAATGAAGTGCTGGAATATTAACCAGCTTCCCATCGACTACGCGTTTCCGCCTCGCCTTAGGGACCGACTCACCCTGCGCCGATGAACGTTGCGCTAGGAAACCTTGGGCTTTCGGCGGGGAGGCTTTTCACCCCCCTTATCGTTACTCATGTCAGCATTCGCACTTCCGATACCTCCAGCAGACCTTACGATCCACCTTCACAGGCGTACGGAACGCTCCTCTACCGCGTATCCACTCCCTTCAACACACTCTTTCCCTCTCCCCCACCTACGGTGGGAACGCCTGTGCGGCTGCGCCGCCAAGCGTCGAATGTGTTCAAGTGGAGTGGATACACCCCGAGCTTCGGTACATGGCTTGAGCCCCGTTAAATCTTCCGCGCGGGCCGACTCGACCAGTGAGCTATTACGCTTTCTTTAAAGGGTGGCTGCTTCTAAGCCAACCTCCTGGCTGTCTATGCCTTCCCACTTCGTTCACCACTTAGCCATGATTTTGGGACCTTAGCTGCGGGTCTGGGTTGTTTCCCTTTTCACGACGGACGTTAGCACCCGCCGTGTGTCTCCCGTGCTCGCACGTGCTGGTATTCGGAGTTTGCCATGGTTTGCTAAGTCGCGATGACCCGCTAGCCATAACAGTGCTCTACCCCCAGCAGTGATACACGAGGCGCTACCTAAATAGCTTTCGAGGAGAACCAGCTATCTCCGGGTTCGATTAGCTTTTCACTCCTATCCACACCTCATCCCCTACCTTTGCAACGGGAGTGGGTTCGGGCCTCCAGTCCGTGTTACCGGACCTTCACCCTGGGCATGGATAGATCACCCGGTTTCGGGTCTACGCCGTGCGACTATGCGCCCTATTCAGACTCGGTTTCCCTTCGCCTCCCCTAGACGGTTAAGCTCGCCACACAACGTAAGTCGCTGACCCATTATACAAAAGGTACGCCATCACCCTTTCGGGCTCTGACTGCTTGTACGCATACGGTTTCAGGTTCTATTTCACTCCCCTCTCCGGGGTTCTTTTCGCCTTTCCCTCACGGTACTGGTTCGCTATCGGTCGGTCAGGAGTATTTAGCCTTGGAGGATGGTCCCCCCATGTTCAGACAGGGTTTCACGTGCCCCGCCCTACTCACTTTCATCGTGCAAGCCCTTTCGGATACTGGGCTATCACCGTCTATGGCCGGCCTTTCCAGACCGTTCTCCTAGAACTTGCACGACTTTTGGGCTGTTCCCCGTTCGCTCGTCACTACTCAGGGAATCTCGGTTGATTTCTTTTCCTCCGGGTACTGAGATATTTCAGTTCCCCGGGTTCGCCTCCCACACCTATGTATTCAGCGTGGGATACCGCTTGCGCGGTGGGTTTCCCCATTCGGACATGACCGGATCAATGCTCGTTGCCAGCTCCCCGGCCCTTTTCGCAGGCTGCCACGTCCTTCATCGCCTCTGACCGCCAAGGCATCCACCGTATGCGCTTAGTCGCTTGACCATATAACCCCAAGAAGCCTCGGGGCCACACGCAAACAACCAACTTCTTCGCCTACTTGCCTCAACGACACGTTCGACTCGATTGAGCCAAAACGCTTGTTACGTCCCAAGTTTTCAAAGAACACGAACCCGGCCTCAACACCGGTCCGCTTCAAATCATCAATTCGTATGCGCTACGTCCAGAAGTCTGGTGGAGCCAGTCGGGTTCGAACCGACGACCCCCTGCTTGCAAAGCAGGTGCTCTCCCAGCTGAGCTATGGCCCCATGGGATAACCAGCGGGCCTCCCGACTGCCTCACCCGAAGCCGAAGCTCTTCCGTGAAGAGCGCGCACTCGGATGTGCGCCTTTTGACTTTCGCTCTCCGCGAAGCGACTCGCCTGAAGACAATGGTGGGTCTGGGAGGACTCGAACCACCGGCCTCACCCTTATCAGGGGTGCGCTCTAACCACCTGAGCTACAGACCCGTATGGCAAGGACGCCAAATACGAACCGCCCTCCCGGACCGTCCGATCAGCTCGCCGCTGCCGGCTTTACTCTGAACGTGCAAGTGCCTTGTGTGGACGCCTCGAATCGGCGAAGCCATGCTCTAAAGGAGGTGATCCAGCCGCACCTTCCGATACGGCTACCTTGTTACGACTTCACCCCAGTCATGAACCACTCCGTGGCAAGCGCGCCCCTTGCGGTTACGCTACCTGCTTCTGGAGCAACCCACTCCCATGGTGTGACGGGCGGTGTGTACAAGGCCCGGGAACGTATTCACCGCGACAATGCTGATCCGCGATTACTAGCGATTCCGACTTCACGGAGTCGAGTTGCAGACTCCGATCCGGACTGAGATCGGCTTTCTGGGATTGGCTCCACCTCGCGGCTTCGCAACCCTCTGTACCGACCATTGTAGTACGTGTGTAGCCCTGGCCGTAAGGGCCATGATGACTTGACGTCATCCCCACCTTCCTCCGGTTTGTCACCGGCAGTCTCCTTAGAGTTCCCGACTTTACTCGCTGGCAACTAAGGACAAGGGTTGCGCTCGTTGCGGGACTTAACCCAACATCTCACGACACGAGCTGACGACAGCCATGCAGCACCTGTGTTCCGATTCCCGAAGGCACTCCCGCATCTCTGCAGGATTCCGGACATGTCAAGGCCAGGTAAGGTTCTTCGCGTTGCATCGAATTAAACCACATACTCCACCGCTTGTGCGGGCCCCCGTCAATTCCTTTGAGTTTCAGTCTTGCGACCGTACTCCCCAGGCGGCGAACTTAACGCGTTAGCTTCGACACTGAGCACCTAAGTGTGCCCAACGTCCAGTTCGCATCGTTTAGGGCGTGGACTACCAGGGTATCTAATCCTGTTTGCTCCCCACGCTTTCGTGCCTCAGCGTCAGTGTTGCCCCAGATGGCCGCCTTCGCCACTGGTGTTCCTCCCGATCTCTACGCATTTCACCGCTACACCGGGAATTCCACCATCCTCTGACACACTCTAGCTGGCCAGTTTCCACTGCAGTTCCCAGGTTGAGCCCAGGGCTTTCACAGCAGACTTAACCAACCGCCTACGCACGCTTTACGCCCAGTAATTCCGAGTAACGCTTGCACCCTTCGTATTACCGCGGCTGCTGGCACGAAGTTAGCCGGTGCTTATTCTTTGGGTACCGTCATTCCCGCCAGGTATTAACCGGCAGGTTTTCTTCCCCAACAAAAGTGCTTTACAACCCGAAGGCCTTCTTCACACACGCGGCATGGCTGGATCAGGCTTGCGCCCATTGTCCAATATTCCCCACTGCTGCCTCCCGTAGGAGTCTGGACCGTGTCTCAGTTCCAGTGTGGCTGATCATCCTCTCAGACCAGCTACGGATCGTCGCCTTGGTGGGCCTTTACCCCGCCAACTAGCTAATCCGGCATCGGCTCATCTCATCGCGTGAGGCCCTCGCGGGTCCCCCACTTTCACCTCTCGGTCTCATGCGGTATTAGCGTAAGTTTCCCTACGTTATCCCCCACAACGAGGTAGATTCCGATGCATTCCTCACCCGTCCGCCGCTCGCCGCCAGGGTTGCCCCCGCGCTGCCGCTCGACTTGCATGTGTTAGGCCTGCCGCCAGCGTTCACTCTGAGCCAGGATCAAACTCTTCAGTTGAACCTGTCGCCCGTGGCTTCCCACGGACATTTCTTTTGAGCGTGAAACCCAAGCTCGCTAAAGCGCTGCTTTGACGTTTGCTTGGACGCTCGATCTCTTGGACTTCCATCCAACCCGAGGCGCCCACACAAAACACTTGCGCATACTTTCAAAGATCAAGGACTTGCAGGATAACCTTCATCCCGCACCCGAGGACCTTTCGTCCAAGGGAGCCCGACATCATACAACCAATTTCAGGGCCGTCAACACCCAAAAACACTCGGCATCGACGTTCACAGCCTTCCAGACCATCGCCCTGCAGACCCCTCCTCCGAGGGGGCGCGAATCCTAGCGGCTTCCGCGCGAGCTGAAAAGAGGGAAACCAGGCATTGCGCGTACGCGCACGGCTGGCGTTCAGGCCGTTGTCGCGACGAGGCGTACCCGCGCGAAGTTGCGCTTGCCGACCTGCAGGACACCCTCGAAACCGACCGGGATGACACACTGCGGGTCGGAAACGAGCTCGCCATCGATGCGCACGGCGCCCTCCTTGAGCTTGCGCGAGGCTTCCGAATTGCTCGACGTCAGGCCAGCGGCGGTCAGCAGGGCGGTCAGGCGCAGGCCTTCGCCCGGCACGACGATCTCGGCGAGCGGCAGCAGCGCGGTATCGCCCTCGCCGCGTACGACCGCATTCCAGCCGGCAACGGCCTTCTCCGCTTCCGCGCCACCATGAAAGCGCGCCGCCAGTTCGCGCGCCAGGCGCAACTTGAGGTCACGCGGGTTCAACGAGCCGGCGTCGATATCGCGCCGCAGGGTCAGCGTTTCCGCCGTGGAAATGTCGAAGCTCAACAATTCGATCCAGCGCCACATCAGTTCGTCGCCGATCTTCATCGTCTTGGTGACGATATCGATGGCAGGCTCGTCGATGCCGATGTAGTTGCCGAGCGATTTCGACATCTTGTTGACGCCATCCAGGCCTTCAAGCAACGGCATCGTCAACACGACCTGCGGGGGCTGGCCATGGTGCTCCTGCAGGCCGCGCCCCATCAGCAGGTTGAACTTCTGATCGGTGCCGCCGAGCTCGACGTCGGCCTTCAACGCGACCGAGTCGTAGCCCTGCACGAGCGGGTAGAGAAATTCGTGGATCGCGATCGATTGCTGCGCTGCATAGCGCTTGGCGAAGTCGTCCCGCTCGAGCATGCGCGCGACCGTGTGCTGTGCAGCGAGCCGGATCATGTCGGCGGCATTCATCGTGCCGAACCACTCGCTGTTGAAGCGCAGTTCGGTACGCTCGCGATCGAGCACCTTGAACACCTGGTCGGCATAGGTGCGCGCGTTCGCCTCGACATCCTCGCGGGTCAACGGCTTGCGCGTGGCATTCTTGCCGGTCGGATCGCCGATCATCCCTGTGAAGTCGCCGATCAGGAAGATGACCTGATGGCCGAGGTCCTGGAACTGGCGCATCTTGTTGAGCAGGACCGTGTGACCGAGATGCAGGTCCGGCGCGGTAGGGTCGAAGCCGGCCTTGACGCGCAGCGGACGACCGAGGCGCAGGCGGGCCTCGAGTTCCTCGCGCTTGATGATTTCCTCGGCGCCACGACCGATCAGGTCGAGCGCAGCGGTCAGGTCGGACATGGTTTCCTCTTCGAGCGTGGTCAGGCAGCGGGCGCGGGCACGTCGCACGCGCGACGAACAGAGACGTCGCGGTTAATTATTCGTTAATCGAGAAATGTTCTGCAAACCCGCGCAACTATTGAGATTGACGCCGTTCGCAGCGCGTCGCTATGGTACGTGGCCAGCAGCCGGAACGCGATTGTGACCGAGACGAGCCCGCCGCCCTCAGAAGCCCGCCGCGCTGCCCGCCGGCTTGCCCTGCGTCGCCGCGCCCAGCGGCAACATTTCGACTTCTACCTGCGCAACCAGACCTGGACCTTCCTGCAGAACGTCGCCACCGCACCGGTGTCGTGGCGGCGCGAGCACTGGGTGCTGGGCGGCACGGCGATCCTGCTGACCATCCTCGTCGGCGCGATCATGCCGAACTTTGCCAGCGCGACGCGCAGCGAACCGGAAAGCATCGCCTACACCACGCTCGACCTGCCGGTGCCCGCCCTTCCGGCGGGCGCCGAAGCCGATGCGGCGATCGCAGCGCTCGCCGAACAGGCCGAGCTCGAACCGGAATGGCGGATCGCCATCGTGCGCGCCGGGCAAACCCTGTCGGACATCTTCCGCGAGAACGGCCTCAGCCCGACCGATCTGCATCGCGCGCTGGATGCGCAAAAGGACACGACGGCGTTGCGTCGCATCCGGCCGGGCAACGAATTTGCCTTCGACATCGACGAAGCCGGCACCCTGCGCGCGCTGCGCTTCGACCGCGACGATGCCACCCGCGTCATCCTGAAGTTCGCGCCCGAAGGCGTCATCGAGATCGCTCACGACCGCGCGATCGAACGCCGCGTGCAGGTAGCCCATGGCGTCATCACGAGTTCGCTGTTCGAGGCCGGCGACCAGGCCGGCATGAGCGATCTGATGACGCTCAAGCTCGCCAATGCCTTCGGCTACGACATCGACTTCGCCCAGGACCTGCGCCAAGGCGACAGCTTCAGCGTGATCTACGACGAGATCTACCGTGAGGGCGAACGCCTGCGCGCGGGCGACGTGGTCGCCGCAACCTTCATCAACCAGGGCAAGCGCTACACCGCGATCCGCTACACGAACACCCGCGGCGAGACGCTGTTCTACACCGAGGACGGACGCCCGTTGCGCAAGGCCTTCCTGCGTACGCCGGTCGAATTCACGCGCATCTCGTCGAAGTTCAGCGCAGGTCGCATGCATCCGATTCTCGGCAAGATGCGCGCGCATCGCGGCGTCGACTACGCGGCACCAACCGGCACGCCGATCCGTGCCGCCGGCGACGGCAAGATCACCTTCCGCGGCTGGCAGAATGGCTACGGCAACGTCGTCATCGTCCAGCACGGTGGCAAGTACACGACCCTGTACGGCCACATGTCGAAGTTTGCCAGCGCCACGGTCGGGCAACGCGTGAGCCAGGGCCAGGTCATCGGCTATGTCGGCATGACCGGCCTCGCCAGCGGCCCGCATCTGCACTACGAATTCCGCCTCGACGGCAAGCACCGCGACCCGCTGACGGTCACGCTGCCGAAGGAGGAGCCGTTGCCGGCGACCGAACTGGCGCGCTTTCAGTCGCGTGCGCAACCACTGCTCGCGCGCCTCAAGCTGGTCGACCAGGTCCGCCTCGCGCGCGCCGACTGAGCGCGCCCGATGGGCAGTCTCGACGAGGGTCTCTTCCTCGGCCTCATTTCCGGCACCAGTGCCGACGGCATCGACGCGGCGCTCATGCGCTTCGCACCGACACCCGAAGTCATTGCGACGGCGACCACGCCGTATGCGTCCTCCTTGCGCGCACGCCTGCTTGCGTTGACGAAACCAGAAGCCGCGATCCCGCTCGATGCGCTCGGTGCGCTCGACGTCGAAGTCGGCATGGCCTTCGCCGAAGCCGCGCGCGATCTGCTCGCCAGGACGGCGATCGATGCCACCCAGGTCACTGCGATCGGCTCACATGGCCAGACGATCCGCCACCGCCCCGATGGGGCACATCCGTTCTCGTGGCAGATCGGCGATGGCGCGGCGATCGCCGAACGCACCGGCATCACCACCGTCGCGGATTTCCGTCGGGCCGATGTCGCAGCCGGCGGCCAGGGTGCGCCTCTGGCCCCGGCCTTCCATGCCGCGATGTTCGCCGACCACGCGCCCTGCGCCGTGCTGAACCTCGGCGGCATCGCCAACCTGAGCCTGCTCGACGGGCACGGCGGCTTGCTCGGTTTCGATACGGGGCCGGCGAACTGTCTGCTCGATGCCTGGGCCGAGCGCTACTACGGCCAGGCACGCGACGACGGCGGCCGCTGGGCCGCCTCCGGACGATGTGACACGCAACTCCTGGCGCGCCTGCGCGAGGATCCGTACTTCGCCCGCCGCGGCGCGAAGAGCACCGGTCGCGAGCACTTCAACCTGGCCTGGCTCGAGGCTCGACTGGCCGGAGCCCCCATCGCCACCGCCGACGTGCAGGCAACCCTGCTCGCATTCAGCGCGGCCACCATTGCCGATGGCCTGCGCGCGGCCGACACCCATGTCGCGCGCGTGTATGCCTGTGGTGGTGGCGTGCACAATCCGGTCCTGATGGCTGCGATCGCGACCGCGATCGCGCCGGTCACACTGCACACCACCGCCGCGATCGGCCTCGACCCGGATTTCGTCGAAGCCGCGCTGTTCGCCTGGCTCGCCCGCGAACGCCTCGCCGGCCGCCCCGGCAATCGTGTCGACGTAACCGGTGCACACGGGCCGCGCCTGCTCGGTGCGATTCACGCGGCGCCGCGCGATCTTGCACCAACGCAGCGCGGTTGAAGCCGCGATCGGCAAAACGCCCTCAACGCGTCTATGGCGCCTCCTCGAACGACGGCCCCGAGTCGACACTCTTGAAGGCCTGCAGCGCTTCGTCGAACGCCGCGTTTTCGCTCTGGCTCCACACTCCGCGCAGGGTGGCGATGTCCTGGCGGTCGCGCGGAGCGAAGTCCTCGGATGACAGACCGAAGGCAAAGCGCAGGGCGCGTGCGCCGATGTCGGCCGGCGGGCAACCCTGGGTGGCGGCAGCGGCCAGCAGGCGGTCCCAGAGGGCCTGGTCGAGGTGGTCGATGACGAGTCGGGGCATGGCTGACATAGGTTCCTGCGTCCAGCGATTGTCGCAGCATATGCGCATCGATTGCAGCGTCGGACGTCGTCGTCGTCGCATTCCGATAGCATGCGCCGCATGAGCACACCTGCCGCACCTGCGTACCGCCGCGCCCTTTCCTTGGTCCGCCCCTACTTCGAGCCGGCACCGCTCGGCGCGCTGCTGCTCGGCATGTCGTCCGGATTCCCGTACGCGATGATCGGCGCGACACTGACGACGCGCCTCGCCCAAGCCGGCATCGACAAGAAGAGCGTGACCGCGTTTTCGCTGGCGTTCCTCGTCTACAACCTCAAGTTCCTGTGGGCACCGCTGGTCGATCGCGTGCGTCTACCCCTGCTCGGCCGCTTCGGCCACCGGCGCTCGTGGTTATGGCTGTCGGCATTGGCCGTTGCCGCGGCCGTAGCCTGGCTGGCTCTGGTCGATCCACAGGCCAATCTTGCCGAAGTCGCCGCCGCGGCCGTGGCCGTCGGCATCGCCGGGGCGACTTTCGACATCGTCATCGACGCCTACCGCATCGAACTGCTCGAGCCGCACCAGCTCGGCGTCGGTTCGGGCATGTCGCAATACGGCTGGCGCATCGGTTCGGTTTGCGCCGGTGCACTGGCCCTGCTGATTGCCGCGCCGTACGGCTGGCACGCCGCCTATCTTGCCTGCACGGTGTTCGCACTGCCGGCTGCCGTCGCCGGCGTCTGGCTCGGCGAGCCGGCACGCCATCGCCCGCCGCTGAAAAGCCGAGGCTTCGCCGAAATGCTCGCCGCTGTCGCCGCACCGTTGACCGAGTTTTTCCGCCGCCGCGGCGCCTGGCTCGTGCTGCTGTTCATCCTGCTGCACAAGATCGGCGACACCCTGGCCAACCTGACCTTGCGCCTGCTGCTCAATGACCTCTCGTTCAGCAACGAGGAAATTGCCACCTATGACGTCGGTTTCGGCTTCATTGCCTACCTGGTCGGCATCTTCGCCGGCGGCATCCTCTACGCCCGGCTCGGACTCAAGCGCGCAGTGATGGTCAGCCTGGTGCTGATGGGCGTGTCGAACCTGTCGTTCGCCGCGCTCGCCTCTATCGGCCACAGCAACGGCTTCCTTGCCTTCACGATCGGCTTCGAGAACTTCGCCAGCGGCATCGGGGGCGTGGTCGTGGTCGCCTACCTGTCGGCGCTGTGCAACCTGTCATTCACGGCAACGCAGTTCGCCCTGTTCTCGGCGGCGGCCTCGGTGATCGGGCGTTTCATCACCGGCACCACGGCCGGAGGGCTGATCGAATGGCTCGGCTACGTCGATTTCTACCTGCTGACGACAGTCGCCGCGCTGCCCGGGATTTTGCTGTTCGCCTGGCTGGTGCGCAGTGGCCTGGTCGATGCGGCGATCGCCGAGGACGACGTGCGCGCCGCCACGGGCGGCCATCAGGGCAGGTAGTCGACTGCGTAGGGTGCGTGGTCGGAGAAACGCGGCGAAGCGGTGATCTGGCAATCGCGCAGCTTCGGACGCAGTGAAGGCGTGACGATCTGGTAGTCGATGCGCCAGCCGACGTTGTTGGCCCGCGCAGCGCCACGATTCGACCACCAGGTATATTCGACGGCATCCGGACGCAGCGCGCGGAAGCTGTCGACCCAGCCGCGCTGCGGTGCCGGGGTGCCGTCGCCGCAGGCGTCGGCGATCATGCCGTTGAGCCAGGCCCGCTCGCGCGGCAGGCAGCCGGAGTTCTTCTGGTTCGAAGTCCAGTTCTTGATGTCATTGCGCGCACGCACGATGTTCCAGTCCCCGCACAGCACGTAGTCGCGCCCGCTGCTCAGCCACTCGGCGAAGATCGGCGCGAGGAAGTCCATGCACGCGTACTTGAAGCCCTGGCGTTCGTCGCCCGACGAACCGGACGGGATATAGAACGACACCACGCTGAGCTTGCCGTATCGCGCCTCGATGTAGCGACCCTCGTCATCGAACGGTGCCCAGCCGAGTTGGGTGCGTACTTCGTCGGGTTCGCGCTTCGAGTAGATCGCCACGCCGCTGTAACCCTTCTTCGTGATCGCGTCGCGGTAGAAGCAGTGGTGACCGTCCGGGCGGAACAGCGGATCGGTCAGCTGATCCTCCTGCGCCTTCGTCTCCTGGATGCAGGTCACGTCGGCGTCCTGCACACGCAACCAGTCGAAGAAGCCCTTGTTTGCCGCCGAGCGGATGCCGTTGGCATTGAAGCTGATGATTTTCATGGTGCGGGGAATGGGGTTTGGGATTCCGGATCGGGAGACGCTGCCGGGCAAGCGGAGCGATGCGCTCGTCACTTCCTGCCGGCCACGCAGGATTGCACAATCCGAACCCCGAATCCGAATCGTCAATCCCCGCACCCATGCTCGACTATCAACGTGAATTCCTCGACCTCGCCCTTGCGCACAACGTGTTGCGGTTCGGCGAGTTCACATTGAAGTCGGGGCGGGTCAGTCCGTATTTCTTCAACGCCGGCCTGTTCGATTCGGGCGCGGCGCTCGATGCGCTCGGCCGCGCCTATGCGGCGGCGGCCATGCAGTCCGGACTGGCCTTCGACTTGGTGTTCGGACCGGCCTACAAGGGTATCGCGCTGGCCGCGCTGACCGCAGCGGCGCTGGCGCGTGACCACGGCCGCGACACCGGCTTCGCCTACAACCGCAAGGAAGCCAAGGACCACGGCGAGGGCGGCGTGGTGGTCGGTGCGCCGTTGGCCGGACGCGTGCTGGTGGTCGACGACGTCATCACGGCCGGCACGGCGATTCGCGAGTCGTTGGCCCTGATCGCCACCCATGGTGCGCGGCCCGCCGGCGTGCTGATCGCACTGGACCGCGAGGAGCGCGGCCAGGACAGGCTTTCCGCGGCACAGGAAGTCGCCGCCGAGTTCGGTATCCCGGTGGTGGCCATTGCCCGCCTGAGTGAACTGCTGGCCTATACCGGCGAACATGCGGAGCTGGCGCCGCATCGTGCGGCCCTGCTCGAGTATCGGAACCGCTACGGCGTGTGACCGCGGCCGCTGCGAACGCCTTGCACCTTTGCCTATACTCGGCCGCCAGGAGACCTTTCCCATGCGCAAGAGTGTCGTTTCCGTCGCCGCTGTGCTGATCGCCGCGCATCTCGGCCTGCCCAGCGCAGAAGCCCAGGGCAATCGTTACAAATGGCGTGACGCCGAGGGCAACCTGCACTACTCCGACGCGCTGCCGCCGGATGCCAACAAGTTCGGCTATGACGTGGTCAACGCGCAGGGCATCGTCGTCCGCCGCGTCGCACCGGCCATGTCGGCCGAGGAAAAGGCCATTGCCAAGGCCGAAGCCGACAAGGCACGCGCAGCGAAGGAAGACGCCGACGCGCGCCTGCGCAGGGATCAGCAACTGCTCGCTGCCTATCCGAACGAGACCGAACTGCAGCGCGCGCACGCCCAGCAACTCGAGCTGCTGCAGCAGAACATCCGCAGCGCGGAAATCGGCCTGCAGAGCCAGGAACGCAGTCTCGCCGAACAGCTTGGCCAGGCCGCGGACATCGAGCGCGAAGGCAAGCCGGTACCACAACGCATCACCGACCAGATCGGTGCGACGCGCGTGCAGATCGAAGCGCAACATCGTGTCGTCGATCGCCGCATCGCCGAGTTGGAGAAGGCCAAGCTCGACTTTGCCGCCGAGCTCGAGCATTACCGCAAGCTCACCTCGTCGCCATAGGAAACGGCGGCAGGAAACAACTGGTCGGCGGCATACGAACCACGCGCGCCAGGCGCGTCAGAATGGCAACGCCAGCGCCTTGTCGATCGCAAGCAACTGGCTGCGGAATGCCTCCTTGATGCGGGTGAGCGCCGCCTCGTTGTCGGCATCGAAGCGCAGCACGAGCACCGGCGTGGTGTTCGAGGCACGCACGAGTCCCCAGCCGTCCGGCCAGTCCGCGCGTACACCATCGATCAGGGTCAGACGCGCGCCATCGAATGCCGCCTGCTTGCGGAAGGCATCGATGAAGCGGTAGTGCTCGCCTTCGTGCAGTGAAATCTTCAATTCGGGCGTCGATACGCCTTTCGGCAGTTCAGCGAAGATTTCCTCCGGGGTGCGCCCGTCGAGGTCACCGGCGAGGATCTCGAGCAGGCGCGCGGCCGAGTAAATGGCATCGTCGAAACCGTACCAACGCTCGCCGAAGAAGAAATGGCCACTCATTTCACCGGCCAGTTGCGCATCGGTCTCGCGCATCTTCGCCTTGATCAGCGAATGGCCGGTACGCCACATGATCGGGATGCCGCCGTGCTGCAGGACGACCGGCTGCAGGTGGCCGGTGCACTTGACGTCGTAGATGATCGTGGCGCCCGGATTGCGGCTCAGCACATCGATCGCGAACAGCATGAGCAGGCGATCCGGATAGATCACTTCGCCCGAGCGCGTGACCACGCCGAGGCGGTCACCATCACCGTCGAAGGCCAAACCGAGGTCGGCGCCGGTCTGCTTCACCGACAGGATGAGATCCTGCAGGGTGTGCAGGTCGGACGGATCGGGATGATGGTTCGGGAACTGGCCGTCGACGTCGCAGTACAGCGGAATGACCTCGCAGCCGATACCTTCGAGCACGCTTGGGGCAACGGCTCCGGCGACGCCGTTGCCGCAATCCACGACCACCTTGAGGGGGCGCTCGACCTGGATGTCGTCACTGATGCGGCTCACGTAGTCGTTGCCGATGTCCATGACCTGGACGCCACCCGAACCGCTGGCGAACCGGCCTTCGACTATGCGCGCATGAAGGTCCTGGATTGCGCCTTCGGAAAGGGTCTCGCCTCCGAGCACGATCTTGAAGCCGTTGTAGTCGGGCGGATTGTGGCTGCCGGTCACCGATACGCAGGAGCCGGTCTGAAGCTGGTAGGCAGCGAAATAGGTCACGGGTGTCGGCGCCAGGCCGATGTCGATGACATCGCAACCGGTCGACCGCAAGCCATCGATCAAGGCAGCTGACAGGTCCGGACCGGACAGGCGACCGTCACGGCCGACGACGATCTCGCGCAGGCCGCGCTGCCGCGCCTCGCTGCCGATCGCGCGGCCGATCTGGCGTGCCCCGCCCGTGCTCAGGGTCTGCCCGACCACGCCACGGATGTCATAGGCGCGGAAAATGCTGCGATCGACGCTGACCGGTGTGTCCGAAGACTTCGGCGCCGGCTCGGTGGTGACGGCCGCTGCCATCACCGGTTTCGGTGCCGGCTCCGCGGCTTGTTGCTTCATGGCTTCGGCCAATGTGATTTCCTCTGTGTTGGAGCGGCTGCCCGGACGCAGCACCTCGATGGCACGCTGCATGCCCACCTGACGCAGCCACAAGGCGACGAAGGCGGCGAGCAGGCACAAGGCCGTCAAGGGTACGAGTACCCACAGGTTGCGGGTGACGAAGATCGGGTCGTCCGGTGTGACCAGGCCGAGGCGGAACTTCGAATTCGGTACAGCGACACCGAGGTCGGTGATCGACGTGCCGCCACCGCTCGCCCCCTCAATGACGAGGTCACCACGCCCGTCCCCTTGGCGCAGTTCGATATGCCCGGCGCCGGAAGACAACCGGTGAAAGGTCTCGAGCAGAGGCGCGAGCGGGAGTTGCAGGTAGGCGTAGGACACCGTCGCCTCGCCATCACGCACGGGCAGAGCCAGCACGAGGCGTCGCTGGCCGTCCTCGACGCGCATCTGCGCGGGGGCGGGTCGACCGCTCGATTGCGCCTGCATGAGCATCTGCGCACGTGCATAGCCGAGCCGTTGCAGGTCATCGCGCAACACCTCGAGCAGCTTCGGCGTGTAGAACGACACATCAATCAGCTCGGGCCAGCGCTCGCGCGCCACGCGTGCCGCCTCGGCAAGCCCTGCATCCCCGCTGGCAAGCGCATGCAGCACGGTCGGTGCCTGCACCACCTCACGAGCCTTGGCATTCGCATCGTCGATCTGCCGCGCCAGCGCTTCGACCTGGCGTGCGCGCGCCGCTTCGGCCATCTCGGCTTCGCCGCTCTTCGACCAGACCAGCGAGCACTGCCAGATCAGGAACAAGGCCACCAGCATGAGCAGGGTCGCTGCCGCCAACGGCAACAGGACGCGCAGGCTTGGCAGCAGGCGCGAGAGCAGGACATTTGGGCGCGCCGGCTTTCGCGTCGCCGCGGGCTTGCCCGCCTGTACCGGTTGTTGCGCTGCCATCACCGTCTCCGATCGATGCCGACCCGCCCTGCGGGCGGCCCGAACAATAGCCGACGCACGTGGGCTGCGTCGTGCCGGATCGCCACTTTCGAATGATCGTGCTGGCGCCTCAATGACGCCCCGAGCTGCCGAAGCCGCCCTCGCCACGGGTGCTCGGCGTGAAACCCTCGACCACGACCAATTCGGCGTGCACGACGGGCATGAACACCAGTTGTGCGATGCGCTCCCCGGGGACGATCGTAAAGGCCTCGGCGCTGCGGTTCCAGAGCGAAACCATCAACGGTCCCTGGTAGTCGGCGTCGATCAGTCCGGTGCCGTTGCCGAGCACGATGCCGTGGCGATGGCCGAGACCCGAGCGCGGCAGCACCACCGCGCAGACCGAGGCATCGCCGATGTGGATAGCGATGCCGCTCGGCACGAGGTCGGTAGCTCCCGGCTCCAGTACACGCGGCGCCTCGACCATCGCGCGCAGGTCCATCCCGGCCGAACCCTCGGTGGCGCGCGCCGGCAGCGGGAACTCGCTGCCGATGCGCGCGTCGAGGATGCGCACTTCGACCTTGAGCTTCATGGCGTGGCCCCTCGTGTTTCCCGGTAGCGTGCGGCAACACGTTGCAGCAGCGCGCGCGCGAGCACGCGCTTGTCGGCCTGGGCGAGCTCCTCGCGGCCACCCGGCCAAAGCAGCAGCAAGGCGTTCTCGGCACACTCGAAGCCGAGGTTTTCACCGACCCGGTTGGCAGCGATGAGGTCGAGACCCTTGCGTTCGAGCTTGTCGCGTGCGTGGAGTTCGAGGTCGTCCGTCTCGGCGGCGAAACCGACCAGCAGCGGTCGCGGGGCGAGCCGGCCAACCTCGGCGAGGATATCCGGGTTCTGCACCAGTTCGAGCGCTCGCGACGCACCCGTCTTCTTGAGCTTCAATGCCGACGGTTCGGCCGGACGGTAGTCACCGACCGCCGCCGCCGACACGAAGATGTCGCTCGACGGTACTGCCGTGAGCACGGCCTCGCGCATCTCGCGCGCACTGCGCACATCGCGGCGACGCACGCCCGTCGGTGTCGGCAGCGCCACCGGCCCGGCGACCAGTTCGACCTCGGCACCGAAGGCCACGGCCGCCTCGGCAATGGCGAAGCCCATGCGTCCCGAGCTGCGGTTGCCGATGAAGCGCACCGGATCGATGTCCTCGAAGGTGGGGCCGGCGCTGACCAGCACACGCAAGCCGGCCAGTGGCCGCGGCCCGCGCGCAGCGGCGAGTTCGGCAATCAGGTCGAGCGGCTCGAGCAGACGCCCTTCGCCGGTCTCACCGCAGGCCTGGGCGCCGCTGGCCGGCCCGAACACGCGCACGCCGCGTGCGCGCAGGGTCTCGACGTTGGCACGGGTAGCGGCATGCGTCCACATCTGATGGTTCATCGCCGGGGCGACGCTGAGCGGTGCCGTGCTGGCCAATACCACGGTGGTGAGAAGGTCATTGGCCTGACCGTGGGCGAGACGCGCAAGCACGTCGGCCGAAGCCGGTGCGACGAGGATCTCGTCGGCCCAGCGCGCCAGCTCGATATGGCCCATCGCCGCCTCGGCGGCCTCGTCCCACAGGCTGCTGCGCACCGGCTGGCCGGACAGTGCCTGGAAGGTCAGGGCGGTGACGAAGCGCGCCGCGCTCTCGGTGAGGACCACGCGCACCTCGGCACCGGCCTCGCGCAGGCGGCGCACGAGGTCGGCCGCCTTGTAGGCGGCGATGCCACCGGAGACGCCGAGCAGGACGCGGGCACCCGCGAGCACTGGGGAAGTCATGCAGGAAATTTCTGACACGGGAAGGCGGCGCTAGCTTACCGAAATCCGCGCCACCGGCTTCTGTCCGGATGGCATGACAACCGCTAGCGTGCGGACTTTCCTCTACGGGAGCCCGTCTCATGGGCAGCATCCGCGACTGGCCCGACCAGGAGCGTCCACGCGAGAAGCTGCGCGCGCGCGGCGCCGGTGCGCTGTCGGATGCCGAGCTGCTCGCCGTATTCATCGGCTCGGGGCGACGTGGACGCAATGCGGTCGATCTAGGCCGCGACCTGCTCACGGCAACCGGAGGACTCAAGGCGCTGCTCGAACGTGACGCCGCACAGGTGCAGCTCGGCCCGGTCGCCTGGTGCCGCCTGCAGGCCGCGCTGGAAATCGGCCGCCGGTATCTGGATGCCGAGCTGCGTGTCGGCGAAGGCCTGACCGACCCAAGCACGAGCGCGCGTTTCCTCAAGGCACAGCTCGGCGCCTACCCATACGAGGTCTTCGCCTGCCTGTTCCTCGACAATCGCCACCGCGTGCTCGCCTTCGAGGAACTGTTTCGCGGCTCGATCGACGGTGCCAGCGTGCATCCGCGCGAAGTCGTACGGCATTGCTTGCGGCACAATGCGGCCGCGGTGATCTTCGCCCACAACCATCCCTCCGGCGTGACCGAACCGAGTTCGGCCGACCGCGCCATCACCCTGCGCCTGCGCGAGGCGCTCGCCTTGGTCGATGTGCGCGTGCTCGATCACTTCGTCGTCGGCGCCGGCACACCGACCTCACTGGCCCAGCGCGGCATGATCTAGGGATGTTCTGATCAATCCCACAACGGCGTCACCGTCCTGTGTGGGCGCAGATCAAGGCGAGACGGCGAAGGCAGACTGGCCGTCTGTCGAGCCGGCGCAACGCCGAGCGGCGCCCGCACAGGATGGCCCCAAGCTTTCGATTCCCAATGACGGGGTGACATCCGCAAGGCCCGCAGCGCGGCGTGCGCGGCTCGCCCAGGCAACCAGCCTGCACTTCGCCACGCCCACCCCGCTGCGAACCTTGCGGATGTCATGACGCCATTGCGGGACTGATCAGAGCATCCCTTGGGATGATCTGATCCCGCGTGGAACCCTATACTCGCGCCGTCCTCCTTCGGAGCCACGCCGCGCGTGATCTTCGGTTTTCCGCAAACCTATCCGCCCGACACGGTCGAACGCGAACTGCCCGACCTCGCCGCAGCGCTCGCCGCGGGCGGTCCGCGCTTCGCCGAACTCGACGCTGTGCTCGCTAGGCGCCGGGCCCAACTCGCTCCGCTCGTCACCAGCTCGCATGACCAGGCCTTTCTCGATCGCTGCGACGAGGCGATCCGCATCGCCTACGCACGTCTGGCGCGCCGACATGGCAGCTGGGGTGAGGATTTCCACGCCTACCACAACGAAGTCCACATCCTCGAGATCCTCGGCGAACGCATCGACCGCCTGATCGCCGCGCGCGGTGTCGAAGCGCTGTCGCTGCGCGATTGGGCCGCGCTCGGCCTGTTCGCCGCGTTCCACGATCTGCGCCAGCGTGAGGCGCCATGCTACGAAGCCGGCGTGGGTGCGAACGAACGCGCCAGCCTCGAGGAGGCTTTCCGCCTGCTCGATCGTGTCGGCTTCTCGACCAGTACCGATGCCGACCTCCACCACGCGCTCGACCTGATGATCGGTGGCAGCACCTTCGATGCCCGGCCATCGGCGAACGGCGATCCGTTCAACGCCGCCGAGATCGTCCAGTCCGGCGGCGCGTTGGCCGCCAAGCTGGCCGGCAAGCTCGACAAGCACCGACCCGGCTGGCGCGACGAGCCGTTGCTGATGCACGCCCACGCGCTCGCCCTGATCGCCGCCGACATCGACACCGCCAACGTCGCCGAACCATTCGCCCGCTTCGCCGCCAGCGCAGTCAACCTCTGTCGCGAGCGCGAGATGCTGTGCCTGCGCAGCCTCGACAGCCGCGAAAGCGCGCAACCGGTGCTCGGCTTCCTCACCGATGGCCAGGACCGCTTCTTCTTCGACCTGCATCGCTTCAATTCCGACCTCGGCCGGGCCACCTTCCAGCAGGCCAAGACCGCCAACGCCGAGCCGTTGAGGTCGCTCGGCCTCGGCCTGCGCGCACGCATCGCCATGCGCGGACGCCCGACCTCGGGCCAGCAGGTGCTCGATGCCTTCGGCGATGCGCTGGCCGGAATAGTCTGAGGCGCGGATCGGCCGCGGCTGTCGGGCTGTGCCGGGGCGGCACCCGATCCAATGCATTCCCAAGCCGGCTTCCAGGCGACTGCGGCGCAGCAATCGGCATTTCTATACACATGCCCGCGCCTGTCGCAACAACCACAGGCGATCCCTTGTTCACCTTGGTTTCATGCAAAAAAATGCATGGAAATCATTCGGTTGCGCAGATCACCCGCGAATTCCTCAGGTTTCTGCGCAAGCCGACCATGGTTCGACGGATCGCGCGCGGGGTTTTTCCCACACGGTTATCCACAGGCTTCCCCCGGTCCTCCAGGAATGCTTTGCGGACAAATGCTTGGCGCATCTTTCTGGCGACGCTACGAAGGAGAGCGTCGCAACCCCGCGACCTCGATGGCGCGAGCGCGGTTCCGGTCGGCCAGCCTGCGCCCTACACTATGCCGTCCCGCCGCATGCCGAACCCAGCCGTGAAAGAATCCCTGCGCGAGCTCATCCTCGCCGCGCTCGCCGAGCTGCGGGCGCAAGCCCTGCTCCCTGATGGTGCCACGCCCACATTCGTCGTCGAACGCACGCGCAACCGCGAACATGGCGACTTCGCCAGCAACGTCGCGATGACCTTGGCCAAGGCCGCCGGCCGAAAGCCGCGCGAGCTCGCCGAGGCCATCGCGGGCATTCTCGCCGGGGACCCGCGCATCGCCCGCGTCGAAGTCGCCGGGCCCGGCTTCGTCAATGTCTTCCTTGCCGACGAGGCGATCCACGGCGAAATCCGCCACATCCGCGCGGCGGGCGCAACGTATGGCCGCAACGCCGGTGGCGGCGGGCGCAAGCTGCAGATTGAGTTCGTCTCGGCCAATCCGACCGGTCCGCTGCATGTCGGTCACGGCCGCGGCGCCGCAGTCGGCGACAGCCTGGCACGCATCCTCGCGGCGAACGGCTGGGCGGTCACGCGCGAGTTCTACTACAACGATGCCGGCGCGCAGATCCACAACCTTGCCCTGTCCGTGCAGGCGCGCTGCAAGGGCATCGAGCCCGAGCACGTCGGCTGGCCAGCCGACGGCTACCGCGGCGAGTACATCCGGGATGTCGCCCGCGACTATCTGGCCGGCGCGACCGTGCAGGCCGACGGCCACGATGTCACCGCTGCCGGCGATGCCGACGACCTCGACGCGATCCGCCGCTTCGCCGTGACTTGGCTGCGCCGTGAGCAGGACCTCGACCTGCGTGCCTTCGGCGTCGCCTTCGACGTGTACTTCCTCGAATCGTCACTGTATGCCGACGGCAAGGTCGAGGAGACCGTGCGCAGCCTGGTCGCTGCCGGACATACCTATGAGCAGGACGGCGCACTGTGGCTGCGCACGACCGACTTCGGTGACGACAAGGACCGTGTCATGCGCAAGTCGGAGGGCGGCTACACGTATTTCGTTCCGGACGTCGCCTATCACCGCAACAAGTGGCAGCGTGGCTTCGAGCGCGTCATCAACGAACAGGGTGCCGATCACCATTCGACCGTCACGCGCGTGCGCGCAGGCCTGCAGGCACTCGACGTGGGCATCCCCAAGGGGTGGCCCGAATACGTGCTGCACCAGATGGTCACGGTCATGCGCGGCGGCGAGGAGGTGAAGCTCTCCAAGCGCACCGGCAATTACGTCACCGTGCGCGACCTCATCGACGAGGTCGGCCGCGATGCCACGCGCTACTTCCTCGTTGCGCGCAAGACCGATTCGCAGCTCGTCTTCGACATCGACCTCGCACGCGCGCAAACCAACGACAATCCGGTCTACTACATCCAGTACGCGCATGCACGCGTATGCAGCGTGCAGCGCCAGCTCGCCGAGCGCGGCCTCGTCGCCGACCTCGAGGCCGGCTATGCCGCGCTCGACCGCCTCGACAGCGAGCATGAACGCGTGCTCATGGGCGAGCTGACGCGCTATCCGGAAATCGTCGAGGCCGCCGCCGCACAGCTCGATCCGCAGCTCGTCGCCCAGTATCTGCGCGACCTTGCCGCGGCCTTCCACGCGTACTACAACGCGCACCAGTTCATCGTCGACGAGGCCGCGCTGCGCCATGCCCGCATCGCCCTCGCCGACGCCGCGCGCCAGGTCCTGGCGAACGGACTCGATTTGCTGGGCGTATCCGCCCCGGAGACCATGTGATGGCCGCTCGATCGCGCAAACAGGCAACCCGCGGCGGCTCGCGCCGGACATGGCCGGCCTGGATCTGGCTCGGCATCGGCGTCCTGCTCGGCCTTGCCGTGGCGACCGTATTCCTTGCCGGCAACTGGCTGCCCGTACTGCGCGGCAAGCATCTGCCGCAGCCGAACCCGGCAGCGGTGGCGCCGCGCGAAAGCGAGCCGCCGCTGGCCGAGAGCAAGGACCCGAAGAGGAAGGCCTACGATTTCTATTCGGTGCTGCCGGAAATGGAAGTCGTCATTCCCGACGCCGAGCTGTCAGCCAAGGCACGCGCCGAGGCGCAGGCACGCGCCGCCCGCGAGAACCCGACCTCGCCGGGCGTGCAGACGCCGCAGCCGGCGGCCGCGGGCACCTCGCGCTACATGCTGCAGGTCGGTTCGTATCCCGACGCGAGGGGGGCCGACGAAGTGAAAGCCAAGCTCGCCCTGTCGGGCTTTGTCGCCCAGGTCTACCCGGTGACGATCAACGGCAAGACCTGGAACCGCGTGCGCCTCGGTCCCTATGCCAGCGCCAGCGAGCTCGAGGCGGCCAAGGCCGCGCTCGCCGAGAACGGCATGAACGCGATCGCACTGAAGGAAGACACCGGACGTTGAGGTCGCCCCGCACCGCAGGAAGCGGCTGTAGGAAGCGGCTGTAGGAAGCGGCTGTAGGAAGCGGCTTCAACCGCGATGCTCCTTCCGTACAACACCCCAATCAAACACCTGAAGGCGTTTCCCACAGCGCCGATCCCGGCAGGCAGCGGCCTCAGTTGTCGAAGCCGTTGTCGAAGATGCGATCGGACGTGAACTTGTAGACGACGCCGTTCGAGGTGTGGGCAACGTAGAGGTTGCCGGCCTCGTCCTCGCCAAATCCCGAGTAGGTGCCGTAACCGTTGGTATCGTCGCGCCAAATCGACGTGGTCCAGCCACCGCCGCCTGGCTTGGCCGCCCAGATCTCGCTGGTGCACGAGTCGGAGTAGAAGTACATGCCGTTGAGCGCGGCAATCGGGCCACGGAAACGGAACCCTCCGGTAACCGCGCAGCGACCGCCGGTATGGGTGTATTCGAGCACGGGCAGGACATTGGCCGGCGGCGTCGCGCAGACGTTCGACGAGTTGTAGGTCGCACTGCCCTCCTTGCAACGCCAGCCGTAGAAGGTCGGCTCGGTCGAGCCGGCGACGCGCAGATCGATCTCCTCGACGTTGCCCTGGCCGACGTCGCCGATCCAGAAATCGCCGGTGGCGCGGTCGAAGCTGGTGCGCCACGGATTGCGGAAGCCGTGCAGCCAGATCTCGTCGCAGGTGTTGCCGGTGGCAACGTGGGGGTTGTCGGCGGGAATCGCATACTGGGCCGGCGAAATGCCGCTCGAACCACACATCTCGGCCGCGACTGCGCCGCCGCGCGTGTCGACGTCCAGGCGCAGGATCTTGCCCATGAGGAAATACTGCGGCGTGCCGCTGCCACAGTTGCCCGGTGTACTGTCCAGCGCCTTCTTCCACAGGCACATGGCAAAACCGTGCGGGTCGCCCTGGCTGCCGCCATCGCCGGTCGACATGTACAGGTAGCCGTCCGGACCGAAATGTATGTCGCCGCCGTTGTGGTTGGAGGCATTGTCGGGCACGCGCAGAACCAGCGTGCCGGTCGGATTGGCGACGTCGGAATCGAGCGAGGGTACGGTGTAGCGCGCAAGCGCCACATCGGGCGCAGAACCCAGTTTCGGTTCGGCGTTGGCACGGTTGTAGGCCACATAGAACTCGTCGTTGTGCGGCAGACCGACCTTGCCGAAGTTCGGATGGAAGGCCAGGCCGAGCAGGCCGCTCTCGCCGCCCGCCGTGACCGGCACCGTCACGAACGGCGTCGCCAGCACGCTGCCGTTCTTGACCACCCGGATCGTGCCGCCCTGGTTGACGATGAAGACCCGACCGCTACCGTCATGTGGTGCGCGGATCGCCACCGGGCTGCCGACGCCCGAAGCAAATGGTGTCAGGGTGAGGTCTGCCGGCAGGGTCTGTGCGCTGGCGGCGAACGGGATTGCCGCCGCGACGGCGGCACCGAGGATGGTCATGCGCATGACGGTCGTCTCCGGGTCAGGGACTGATTGGACGTGAGGAAAGGGCCATTGTGCCCGCGATCAGGGTGCAACACTGCAACCGTGCTCACGGATTGGTCCCGCGCTTGAGCCGGATCAGTGCCGAAATGTCGTCGTCGCCATGGCCTTGCCGCATCAACAGGGCATAGTCATCCAGCGACTTCTCGATGATGCTGCGGTCGGTGCCGGCGGCGCGGGCGAGCTCGCGCACGATGGCGAGGTCCTTGTGCAGCAGGGCCAGCTTGAAGCCCACGGAGAATTCGTCGCGCAGCATGGTCGCGCCGCGCTTGTCGAGAAACCAGCTGCCGGCAGCACCAGCCTGCAGGGTCGGCAACAGCCGTTCAGGATCGAGGCCGAGACGCTCGCCCAACGCAAGCCCCTCGCAGACGGCCTGGGCGATGCCGGCGACGAGCACCTGGTTGACCGCCTTGGTGTCCTGGCCGGCACCGCAGGCACCCATATGCCCGACTTTCGCGGCGTAGCAGGCGATGACCGGACGCACTCTTTCGAGGGCGTCGGCATCACCGCCGACCATCACCGACAGCCGCCCGTTGTTCGCTCCTTCGACGCCACCGGACACCGGTGCGTCGATGAAGTCGGCGCCGACCGCGCGCAGGCGCCGCTGCGCCTCGCGCGCGGTCAACGACGACACGGTGGAGTGGTCGACCACGACCGTTCCGGGCCGCGCCTGCGCCGCGATCGCATCGACGTTGGCCAGCACGTCGGCATCGGCCGGCACGCACAGCACGACGACGTTGCAGCGCCGGGCCAGCGCCTCGACCGAATCCGCCGCGACCACGCCGGTTGCGGCGGCGAATGCCTGCGCCTTGGCCGGCGTGCGCGTCCACACCGCGGCGAGCAGACCGGCGTGCGCGAGGTGTCCGGCCATCGGCCGGCCCATCGCGCCGAGGCCAACGAAGCCGGCGCACAGCTTCGCGCTCATGCGTCCTCCGCGAGATAGGTGTATCCGGTCAGGCCCGCTTCGAGCGCGGCATCGAGTTCGTCGGCCAGCGTGCCGCTGATCCCGGCCGCGGCGATCTTGGCGCGGTACTCGGCACGCAGCGCGGCGAGGTCGTAGCCGACGTAATCGAGCATGAGGTCGGTGGTATCGCCGCGACGGACGTGACCGAAACGATAGCCGGCACCGTCCAGGCGCACGCTGACCGCATCGGTGTCGCCGAACAGGTTGTGGATGTCGCCAAGCGTCTCCTGGTAGGCGCCGACCATGAACAGGCCGAGCACGTACGGCTCTCCATGGCCAACCGCGTGCAGCGGCAGGCTGACGTCGACACCGTCGGCATCGACATAGCGGTCGATGCGCCCGTCCGAGTCACAGGTGAGATCGGCGATCACGCCGCGCCGGGTCGGCTCGTGCTCGAGTCCGGCGATCGGCACGATCGGGAACACCTGGTCGATCGCCCAGATGTCCGGTACCGATTCGAACACCGAGAAGTTGACGAAATACTTGTCGACCAGTGTCTCGTTGAGTTCGTCGAGCACCTGGCGATGCGAACGCTCATCGGGCTTGAGACGCCCGCGCACGGCATTCGCGATCGCGTAGTAGAGGTCGTCAAGTTCGGCGCGATCGGCCAGCGAGAGCTGACCAAGCGCATACAGCGACTGGCCTTCGGACAGGTGGTATTGCGCCTCATGGTAGAGCTCGGTGGCCGGGCGCATGCCGATCTCGGCATGCACCTCGCGCAGGCGACGCAGCACGGCTGGTTCATCGGCGCGCTCCGGCGGCACCGCACCAGCGGGGGCCTGCTCGACCTCGCTGACGTTGACCACCAGCACTGCATGGTGCGCGGTCAGCGCGCGACCCGATTCGGTCAGCACGCGCGGATGGGTCAGGCCGTGCTCGGCACAGGCCTCGGCCAGCGCGCCGACCACGCTCGACGCGTACTGGTCGATACCGTAGTTGATCGAACAGTCCGAGCGCGAGCGCGTACCCTCGTAGTCGACGCCAAGGCCACCGCCAACGTCCATGTAACCGATCGGCAAGCCGAGCTGCGACAGCTCGACGAAGTAGCGCACGGCCTCGCGCATGCCGCGCGCAATGTCGCGCACGTTCGACATCTGCGAGCCCATGTGGAAGTGCAGCAGACGCAGCGTGTGCGCAAGCTGTGCCGCCTTCAGCTCGTCGATCAAGGTCAGCAGCTGGCGCGGGGTGAGGCCGAACTTGGCCTTGTCGCCGCCGGAGTTCTGCCATTTGCCGGCGCCGAGGCTCTTCAGGCGCATGCGCACGCCGAGCAGCGGTTCGACGCCCAGCCGACGCGCCTCCTCGACTACGTAGCGCAGCTCGGACGGCTTTTCGATGACGATGAACACATCGATGCCGAGCTTGCGTCCGATCAGGGCGAGGCGGATGTATTCGCGGTCCTTGTAGCCGTTGCAGATGACCGTGGTCCCCGCTTTCGCGAGCGCAAGCACGGCCATCAGCTCGGGCTTGGAGCCGGCCTCGAGACCGAAGCCTTCGCCGACGCTCGCGGCAAGCTCACCGGCGACGTTCTTCTGCTGGTTGACCTTGATCGGATAGATGCCGGTGTAGCCGCCGCTGTAATCCCACTCCGCCATCGCTTTCGCGAACGCGCGCTGCAAGCGCTCGCGGCGGTCGTTGAGGATGTCGGCGAAACGGACCAGCAGCGGCAGGCGCGCACCCTGCGCGCGCGCCGCGGCGACGACCTCGGGCAAGTCGAGCGCCTGGCCGGCCTCGCCGCGTGGGCGCACGATGATGTGACCGTTCGCGCCGACGTCGAAATAACCTTCGCTCCAATGCGCAACGGAATACAGATCGCGTGCGTCGTCCGTGCTCCAGGATCGGCTCATGTGGGGTCCTCCGGGATGACAGCGACGTCGCAGCGGCGGGCCTGGACGGAACGGCCACGACGGATCGGAAGCCTCGCACGCCGCGGGATCCGTCGGGGGCGCGCATTGTAGCGAAGCGGCACGAACGATGGAGGGAACCCTTCCTTTGCTGGAAGCGGCTTCTGTGGGAGCGACTGACCAGCCGTTCGGCTGTCGAAGACCAGCCGTGATCGCATGACAAGAGTTTGCTTCGCGGCGCCCGCGCCAGCCGCTACAATCGCGCGCCTTTCGGCGCCGCGCCGTTCCGCGGCACGCTACAGCGCAGTCCAGGAATCCTCCCATGTCGACGTCCGAGCCGAGCTGGTTCACCGAAGCCCACGAATCCTCCGGTTCCTCGATCGGATTCCGCGTCCGCGAGCGCCTGCACGCCGAGCAAACGCCGTTCCAGCACATCGAGATCTACGACTCGACCGACTGGGGCAAGCTCATGGTCATCGACGGCTGCATGATGCTGACCACGCGCGACAACTTCTTCTACCACGAGATGATGGCGCACCCGGCGCTGTTCACCCATTCGCGCGCCAAGCGCGTGGTCATCATCGGCGGCGGCGACTGCGGCACCCTGCGTGAGGTGCTGCGCCACGACGAGGTCGAGCGCGTCGTGCAGGTCGACATCGATGAGCGCGTGACACGTCTGGCCGAGCAGTACTTCCCCGAGCTGTGCGAATCGAACGGCGATCCGCGCGCCGAACTGCGCTTCGACGACGGCATCAAGTACATGGCCGACTGTGATCCGGAGTCGGTCGATATCGTCATCGTCGACTCGACCGATCCGGTCGGCCCGGCCGAGGGCCTGTTCAATGCCGCGTTCTACTCGAGCTGCTTCAAGGCGCTGCGTCCCGGTGGCATCTTCGTGCAGCAGAGTGAATCGCCGCTCGCCCACATCGGATTGATCAAGCAGATGCGCTCGGCCCTGCGCGTGGCCGGCTTCCAGGCCGTACGCACGCTGACCTTCCCGCAGCCTTGCTACCCGACCGGCTGGTGGAGCGCGACGCTGGCGCGCAAGGGTGCCGACCTGTCGGGCTTCCGCGAGCGCGGCGCGCAGACCAAGCAGTTCGCCACGCGCTACTACAATGCCGACATCCACAAGGCCGCGCTGTCGCTGCCGGAGTTCGTGCGCGAGGAACTCGGCGAGTAGATTCGCGATAGTGCGACGACGGTCACCGCGCCCGGCGTCGCTTGCAGTTCGACCCGAGTGACTCGCTGCGCGCAGGAAACCCGCCATGAAGCCCTGCATCGCCTTGTTTGCTCTTGCCATGCTGTGCGGCGCGGTCGGTGCCCAGACATGGCCGAGTGCGAACTTTCGCCATGTGCATGCCATCACCGGACGCAACCAGCCGACACAGGTCGCGTTCGCGCATGACGGGCGCGTGTTCGTCGCCGAGAAGGCCGGTCGCATCTGGATGTACGCGAATCTGCTCGACACGAGCCCGCAGCAGGTCGCCGACCTGTCCGCAGTCGTGCATGACTACCAGGACCGCGGCCTGCTCGGCCTTGCCCTCGATCCACGCTTTCCCGAGCGGCCCTGGCTGTACGTCAGCTATTCATACAACGGCGGCCTGTTCGCCGATTTGCCGCCGCGCTGGCCTGCTGCCGGCTGTGCGAACCCCAACGGCGACAATGCCGGCTGCGTGATCAGTGGCCGTCTGTCGCGATTGACCCTGGACGGCAACCAGATCAGCGAAGAGCAGGTGTTGATCGAGGACTGGTACCAGCAATATCCAAGCCATTCGATCGGCAGCGTGCGCTTCGGTGCCGACGGCTATCTCTATGTCGGCGGCGGCGACGGCGCCAGCTTCCTGTGGGCCGACTGGGGTCAGCGCGGCAATCCGGACTTCCCCGACCAGCGCGCGCCGGTCGACCACGGCGGCGCGTTGCGCGCGCAGGGGCTGGAGGTGGAGGCCGCCTACGTCGGCCAGGTCTGGCTCAACGGCACCATCGCACGCGTCGATCCAGCCACCGGCGCAGGCGCGCCGGACAATCCGCTCGCGGCGATGCCGGGCGCAACACCGAACGCTCGTCGCATCATCGCCTATGGGCTGCGCAACCCGTTCCGCTTCACCATGCGCCCCGGTACCAGCGAGGTCTGGGTCGGCGACGTCGGCTGGAACACGGTCGAGGAGATCGATGTCGTTCCCGCCGTCGGCGGTACCGGCAACCTGCTCAATTTCGGCTGGCCGTGCTTCGAAGGTATCCAGGCCAGCGGCGGCTATGCCACGCGCCCGTTGTGCATGAATCTCTACGAAAACGACAATGCCGGCGGGCGCACGCCGGTCACGCCGCCGTTCCATTCCTACCGCCACATGGGTGGCGCCTCGATCTCGGCGGTCGCCTTCTACACGGGCGAACAGTGGCCGGCCGAATACCGCAACGCGCTGTTCTTCGCCGACCTGATCACCAACCGCATCCGCGTGCTCGCCGACACGGATGGCGATGGTCTCCCGGATCCGCTGCCGGAAGGCGGTGCGCCCGTATTCGGCCTTGGCAACCTGCCCGTCGTCGACCTCGTGTCCGGCCCGGGTGGCGACCTCTTCTTCGTCAACATCAACAACGGTCGCATCACCCGCATCGCCTGGGATGCCGACACCAGCCGCCGCAATCTCGCCCCATCGGCGGCAATCGCACTGGCCAAGGGCGCGCTCGCCGACGGTCCGGAACGTACGGTCAGCTTCTCCGCCGCGAACAGCGTCGACCCCGATGGCGACAGCCTCGCCTGGACCTGGGATCTCGATGGCGATGGTGACTGCGACGATGCCAGCGGCGTCGGCGCCAGTGCGGCCTACACCAGCGACGGCGCCACGCCGCGCACGATCATCGTCACCGTGTGCGCCACCGACACAAACGGCGCCCGCGACATCGCCCGCATGACCATCACGATCGCCCGCGATGCCTTGTTCGCTGATGGGTTCGACGGTGGTGTCAAGGGTGTTGCCTTGTAGAGCACGTTCACCGGCGCCCCCCCGATAGACCGGCGCATCGCCCGTGCCAGGGCTCCACAAGGACGCCCGGATCCATTCCCCGGCCTCTCGTCGTTTTCCCATCCCTGGCCCCTGTCCACGCGAAATTTCGTGGAGGAGGACTACGCACCCGCAGGAGCCCCCCATGCATCGTCATTTCCACACCCTCATGGCCGCTCTGTTCGCCCTGGGCGCACATGCCACCTTCGCCGCCGACACGGTGGAGGGTTCGTTCGCCGTCCCCTACCTCGATCCACCGGTCCCGGAAACCCGGCTCGGGCACGGCTTCGCCGCTTTCGACCGCGACTCGGCTGAAGCCGGGGACTACAAGCTGTACGTGGTGCTGGCCGACCAGCCGCTGGCCGACAAGATCAAGGATCCGGCCAACGACCCGGTGATGGCGCTGGAACGGTGGCGCTTCACCAGCCAGAAGGTGCTTGGTCACGTCAAACTGGTCATCGACGAACGCGGCGTGCCCAGCCTCACCCTGGGCCGGTTGAACAAGGGCAATCTCGGCATGGATGGCAACGACATACGGCTGCACCTGACCCGTATCGATGGCCAGCGTGTCGCCGGTGAGATCGTCGTCGCCCAACCCGACAAGGCCAGTGCAAGGGTGAAGTTCGACCTGCCGGTCCTCGCCACCCAGGGGCTCGCTCCCACGCTCACCGGTCGGCTTGCCGGCTATCCGAAAATGCATGCCGCCGCCGAGGATGGGGCGCGCCGCGCCTACGCGTCCCTGCTCGGCTCCCTCGAAGGCAAGCCCGCCGAAGGCTTCGAGCTGGCGTGGGACCTGCAGGAAGCGATCGATCAAGGCCAACGGCCAGCGCTTCCCGGCACGGTCTACGCCGTCCGCATCGACCTCGATCCGTACTACACGAACCGTTTCGACTCGGGCCAGGTCACGGCCAAGCTCGCTGCCTGCGGGAAAGGGGACGCTGGCGAGCGCGAAACCGTGATCGTGAGCCTCAAGCGCGACGAACCCGACGGCACATGGACCATCGAGAGAGTCGACGCCGACGAACAGGAGTTGGCGCGCTTCGGGCCCGTGCCGGCGTCGTGCGCGAGCTGAGCGTTCAGGTCGCGCCGTTGCACCGGATCAGGTCCGGCTCCATCCGCGCAGCACGAGGCAGGTGCAACCTGACTGCGGGGCATCCGTTCACAGCGCGCTCAACACTCCGGCGATCGTTGCCGTCATGAACGTCGCGATCGAGCCACCGAGGACGGCGCGCAGGCCGAAGCGGGCAAGGTCGGTGCGCCGCTCGGGAGCGAGGCCGCCGATGCCGCCGATCTGGATCGCGATCGACGAGAAGTTGGCGAAGCCGCACAGGGCGTAGGTCGCGATCAGGCGGCCCTGGTCGGTCAGCGCGATGCCGGCGACTTCGCCATTGACGATCTTCGCGAGCTCGGTATAGGCGACGAATTCGTTGATGACGACCTTCTGGCCGATCAGCGAACCGACCGTGGTCGCGTCGGCCCACGGCGTGCCGATGATCCAGGCCACCGGCGCGAGCACGAAGCCGAAGATCGTCGACAGGTCGGTCGGCTTGCCGATCGCGGCGGCCAGGCCGGTGAATTCGCCGAGCCAGGTCAGCGGCGCGTTGATGAGGGCGATCAGGGCGATGAAGGCGAGCAGCATCGCGCCGATGTTGAGGGCGAGCCGCAGGCCATCACCCGCACCGGCAGCAGCGGCATCGATGACGTTGCTGGTGGTCTTCTCGACTTCCATCTTGACCGTGCCGCGGGTCAGCGGCTGCTGCGTTTCCGGGATCAGGATCTTGGCCACGACCATCGTCGCTGGCGCCGCCATGATCGAGGCGGCGAGCAGGTGCTTGGCGTAGAAGGCCTGTTGTTCGGGATCGCTGCCACCGAGCATGCCGACGTAGGCGGCGAGCACGCCGCCGGCGATGTGCGCCATGCCACCGATCATCATCGTGATGAGTTCGGATTCGGTCATGCGCGAGATGTACGGGCGCACGGTCAGGGGCGCCTCGGTCTGGCCGATGAACACGCTGGCGCAGACGCTGGTGGTTTCCGCACCCGACACGCGCATCACCTTGGTGATCGCCCAGGCCATGCCGCGCACGATCGCCTGCATGACGCCCAGGTGATAGAGCACGCCCATCAGGGCCGAGAAGAAGATGATTGTCGGCAGCACCTGGAAGGCGAAGATGAAGCCCATCTTCGAGGTGTCCATGAGGCTGCCGAAGATGAAGTTGGAACCTGCGTTGACGAAGTTCAGCACCTTGACGAAGCCGTGGCCGAGCCAGTCGAACACCTCGCGCCCTCCGGGCACGAGCAGGACCAAGGCGGCGAACGCGATCTGGAGCAGGACTCCGATGATGACCAGTCGCCAGTCGACGGCGCGCTTGTTGTTCGAGAATAACCAGGCCAGGGCAATCAGGGTGACGAGGCCGAACAGGCCGAAGGCGACATGGCCAAGCGCGTCGAACATGTGGATTTTCCCCGGATGCGGCCGGCGACCGCGCGGCGAGCGTAGAGCAGCGGTGAAGGGCCGCGCAAGGCAGACGCGGTCAGAGGGGTTGGGGTGACCTGATAGAATCGCCGACTTTCCCAGCCTGCCCGAGACCCGGGCAAAGTCGCCAGGCAGCCATGTCCGCCCACGCCCTCGAACAACCTTCGATCGATCGCGAATACACGCTCGACCACAAGTACACGCGCGCCGAAGGTCGCATCTATCTTTCCGGCGTGCAGGCGCTGGTACGCCTGCCACTGATGCAGCAGATGCGCGACCGCGCCCAGGGCCTCGACACGGCCGGCTTCATCTCTGGGTACCGTGGTTCGCCGCTCGGCGGTTTCGACCTCGAACTGTGGAAGGCGCGCAAACACCTCAAGGCCTCGAACATCGAGTTCACGCCGGGCCTCAATGAGGACCTCGGCGCGACCATGGTCTGGGGCACGCAGCAGACCAACCTGTTCCCGGGCGCGAAGTACGATGGCGTGTTCGCCATGTGGTATGGCAAGGGACCCGGCGTCGACCGCTGCGGCGATGTGTTCAAGCACGGCAACGCGGCCGGCACCTCCCGACACGGTGGCGTGCTGGCGCTCGCCGCGGACGATCACGCATGCCGCTCATCGACCCTGCCGCACGGGTCGGAACTCGAGTTCGTCTCGGCGATGATGCCGATCCTCAACCCGGCCGGCGTACAGGACATCCTCGACATGGGCCTGCTCGGTTGGGCGATGTCGCGCTTCACCGGCCGCTGGGTCGGTTTCAAGACGATCGCCGAAACCGTCGAATCGAGCGCCAGCGTCAACGTAAATCCGCATCAGCTCGACATCGTCCTGCCGGACGATTTCGTCGGCCCCGACGGTGGCCTCAACATCCGCTGGCCCGATCCGCCGCTCAACCAGGAACTGCGCCTGCACCAGTACGCCGTGCAGGCCGCCTGCGCATTCGCGCGTGCCAATGGCATCGACAAGGTCGTGCTCGACTCGCCGAAGGCACGCCTGGGCATCGTCACCACCGGCAAGAGCTACCTCGACGTGCTGCAGGCGCTCGAGTACCTCGGCATCAGCGCACGCGACGCACGCGAGATCGGCATCCGCGTGTACAAGATCGGCATGACCTGGCCGCTCGAACCGGTCGGCATCCGCGAGTTCGCCGCCGGACTCGAGGACGTCATCGTCGTCGAGGAGAAGCGTTCGTTCATCGAATCGCAGATGAAGGAGTACATGTACAACTGGCCGACCCGACCGAGCGTGGTCGGCAAGTACGACGAGGAAGGCAACTGGGTGCTGCCGAGCACCGGCGAACTGACCCCGGCGATGATCGCCCTGGTCATCGCCAGGCGCCTCGCGCGCTTCTTCAGCAGCGAGGCGATCCGCGCGCGCGTGGCCTGGATCGAGGCCAAGGAGCGCGAACTGACGCTGCCGCGCGCGAACTTCCCGCGTGCCGCGCACTATTGCTCGGGCTGCCCGCACAACACTTCGACTGCGGTGCCGGAAGGCTCGCGCGCACACGGCGGTATCGGTTGCCACTACATGGTCACATGGATGGACCGGCGCACCGACACGTTCTCGCACATGGGCGGCGAAGGCGTGACCTGGTGCGGGCAGGCACCCTTCACCGAGACCGAACACATATTCCAGAACCTCGGCGACGGCACCTATTTCCATTCCGGCTCGCTGGCGATCCGCCAGGCGATCGCGGCCAAGGTCAACATCACCTACAAGATCCTCTACAACGACGCCGTGGCGATGACCGGCGGACAGCCGGTCGACGGTACGCTTACCGTGCCCGACATCGCCCACCAGATGCGCGCCGAAGGCGTGCAGACGATCATCGTCGTCAGCGACGACATCGCCAAATGGTCGCGCCCCGAGATCTTCCCGAGCGGCGTCGAGTTCATCCATCGCGACGAGCTCGACGCAGTGCAGAAGCGCATGCGCACGATCAAGGGCGTGTCGATCCTGATCTATGACCAGACCTGCGCGACCGAGAAGCGCCGCCGGCGCAAGCGCGGCAAGCTCGAAGACCCGAAAAAGCGCGTGTTCATCAACTCGCTGGTCTGCGAAGGCTGCGGTGACTGTGGCGTGAAATCGTTCTGCGTGTCGGTACTGCCAAAGGAGACCGAATACGGACGCAAGCGCGAGATCGACCAGAGCGGTTGCAACAAGGATTTCTCGTGCGTGAAGGGTTTCTGCCCGAGCTTCGTCACCGTGCACGGCGGTGGTCTGAAGAAGAAGAAGGGCGTCGGTACGATCGATTTCGACGCGCTGCCCATGCCGCGCTTCGCGACCGACCTTACGCGACCGTGGAACGTTCTCGTCACCGGCATCGGTGGCACCGGCGTGGTCACGATCGGCGCGCTGATCGGCATGGCCGCCCACCTCGAAGGCAAGGGCAGCACCGTGCTCGACCAGACCGGCCTCGCCCAGAAGGGTGGTGCGGTCACCTGCCACCTGCGCATCGCCAGATCGCCCGACGAGATCCATGCCGTGCGCATCGCCGCCGGCGAGGCCGATCTCGTGCTCGGCTGCGACATGGTCGTGGTCAACGACTACTGGGCACTGTCGAAGATCCGCGCCGATCGCTCCAACGTCGTGCTCAACACCTATGAAGCGATGCCGGGCACGTTCACCACGCGACCCGACATGCAGTTTCCGGCGCAGCAGATCATCGATGCGGTCAAGCTGGCCCTGGACGGCCAGTCGCCCGAGCTCGTCGACGCCACCGAACTGGCCACTGCCCTGCTCGGCGACACCATCGCCACCAACCTGTTCATGCTTGGGCTGGCCTGGCAGAAGGGTTGGGTGCCGGTCAGCCACGACGCGCTGATGCGCGCGATCGAACTCAACGGCGCGGCGATCGAGATGAACAAGTCCGCGTTCAACTGGGGTCGCCTCGCCGCCGAGGACATGGGCCGCGTGCGCGAAGCCGCCGGCGTGCGTGCGCGCCTGCCGGCTGGCGCGATTCCGTTGGCCTTGCCCATGGCGAAGCCGTCGCCTTCATCGCACCCGGCTGCTTCCGGCGCAGCGCAAGGGCAACAGGAAACGGCGGACGCCCTCGACGACAGCACGCTCAGCAGCAGCCTCGACCAGCGCATCGCCCGCCGCGTGGAGTTCCTCACCGGCTACCAGAATGCCGCCTATGCGGCGCGCTATCGCGCCCTGGTCGACAAGGTGCGCGCCGCCGAGCAGCAGAAGACGCCGGGTTTCACCAGCCTCACCGAAGCCGTCGCGCGTTACGCGTTCAAACTGATGGCTTACAAGGACGAATACGAGGTCGCGCGCCTGTACACCAGCGGCGATTTCGAGCGGCGCATCCGCGAGCAGTTCGACGGCGACTTCAAGCTGCACTTCCACCTCGCCCCGCCGTTGCTGGCGAAGAAGGATGCCGATGGCCACCTGCGCAAGGCCGAGTACGGGCCATGGGTGTTCAAGGCGTTCCGTTTGCTGGCCAGACTCAAGGGCCTGCGCGGGACCGCCTTCGACCTGTTCGGCCGCACCGCCGAACGCCGCATGGAACGCCGCCTCATCGAGGACTACTTCCGCCTCGCCGACGAACTGCTCGCGAAGCTCGACCACGACAACCATGCGCTCGCCGTCGACATCGCCAGCGTGCCCGAGCACATCCGCGGCTACGGCCACGTCAAGGAACGCCACCTCGCCGACGCGCTCAAGCGCCAGGACGACCTGCTCGTCGCCTGGCGCGATCCACGAACAGGTCGCGCTGTCGCCTGAGCACGAGCGGAGCTGACACGGGTCCTTGCCAAGGGATGTTCTGATCATTCGCAAGCGATTGATCAGAACATCCCAAGGTCTGCACGAAGGCCCCGCGCCACTCACCCCGTGGCTGGCGCAGCGCCGCCGATGCAACCCGTTCCAGCCCTTACCGTCGTCCCGGCACCCGCGCCAGAGCCCAGACATCGATGTGTTGCACGCCGGCACGGCGCAGCACGCGAGCGCATTCGGCGAGGGTCGCGCCGGTGGTCATGACATCGTCGAAGATGGCGACGCGGGCCGGCAGCTCGACTCCCGGGGAAAGGCTGAAAGCGTCACGCAGGTTGCGCCGGCGCGCACCAGCATCGAGGTCGGTCTGCGCCGGCGTGGCGCGCGTGCGGAGCAGGGCACCCGCGGCGAGCGGCAGGCCGAGCGCCCTGGCCAGTGGCCGCGCGAGCTCGAGGGCCTGGTTGTATCCACGCTCGCGCAGGCGTTCGCGGTGCAATGGCACGCAGATGACCAGGTCGGTTTGGGCGGGCGGTGCGGCGCAGGCGGCATCGACCAACAGTTCGGCGAGGACATGGCCGGCGGCGAGGTCGCCATGAAACTTGAAACGTGCCTCGAGCAGGTCGAGCGGGTGGCCGTAGCGCCACGGCACCCAGGCGCCGTCGAACGGCGGCGTGCGGCGCAGACAGCGGCCACACAGCGGCTCCGCCGTCTGCAGCGGCAGCGCGCAGCGGGCGCAGCAGTGCGTGTTCGCGGCGAGGTCGCCGCGGCAGCCGGCGCAGAGGTCGCGGCCTTGCGCGCCGTCGCCGCCGCAGAGCAGGCAGCGCGGCGGCAGCAGCGCCTGCAGGACGCGCCGCGCGATACCGTCAACCTGTCGGCTTCCGCTCAAGTTGACAGCCTCCCATGCCGAACCCAGACTCGCGCCGGCATCCTGCGGCGCGCTCGCGTGCGGCGCAACCTGCCCCATCCCCTTGCCCGGTAAGCCCCGCATGAACGCCAGCCTCCGTCACGACTGGAGCCGCGAGGAGATCCTCGCCCTGCTCGACCTGCCGTTTGCCGAACTGCTGCATCGCGCACACGAGGTGCACCGTGCCCACCATGACCCGAATGCCGTGCAGGTGTCGACCCTGCTTTCGATCAAGACCGGCGGCTGTCCCGAGGACTGCGCCTACTGCCCGCAAGCCGCGCGCTATGCCACCGGGGTGCAGGCCGAGAAGCTGATGCCGCTCGAAGCCGTGGTCGCGCGGGCGCGCCAGGCCAAGGCCGCCGGGGCGACGCGTTTCTGCATGGGTGCGGCCTGGCGTTCGCCGAAGGACCGCGACATCCCCAAGGTCGCGGCGATGATCCGCGAAGTGCGCTCGCTCGGCATGGAGACCTGCGCGACCTTGGGCATGCTGAGCGCGGAACAGGCCGTGGCGCTCCGGGACGCCGGCCTCGACTACTACAACCACAACATCGACACCGCGCCCGAGCACTACGGCGAGATCGTGCACACGCGCGAGTTCGCGGATCGCCTGGAAACGCTCGGTCATGTCCGCGACGCCGGGCTCAAGACCTGCTGCGGCGGCATCGTCGGCATGGGTGAATCGCGCGCGCAGCGTGCCGGTCTCCTGCAGGCGCTGGCGAGCCTGCCCGAGCACCCGCAGTCGGTACCGATCAACCGCCTCGTGCAGGTCGAGGGCACGCCGCTGGCCGGCACCGCCCTGCTTGATCCGTTCGAGTTCGTGCGCACCATTGCCGCTGCGCGCATCAGCATGCCGCGATCGATGGTGCGCCTGTCGGCCGGCCGTGCCGAGATGAGCGACGAGCTGCAGGCGCTGTGCTTCTTCGCCGGCGCCAACTCGATCTTCTACGGCGAAAAGCTGCTGACCACCGGCAATCCCGACGTCGTCGCCGACCAGGCACTGTTCACGCGCCTGGGCATCCACGCCATGCCGATCGACGGCGGGCACGACGATGCGCATACCGTGCACGCCGACATCGTCGAACCCTGCGCCTGCGCGACCGCGGCCGCCTGAGCCACGCGCTCAGCGGATCTCGAAATTCCCGTGGAAAATGCAGTCGATCTGTGGCACCACGAATGCCGCGTAACCGTTGCGTGCGATGCCGCCGACCGTCGCGAACGAGCCGCCGACATCGAGGCGGCCACGGCACGAATCGGCAAGCGCACGCACGGTGTTGTCGGCCAGGGGCGCGAAGCTTGCATCGACGCCACCGCCGGCGACGGCAACACGCGCGAGGCGGGCGCCGCCGGGCGGCTGGTTGGCGAACGCTCCACCGACGTAGACATGGTCGCCGATGCGCAGCAAGGCGAGGATCGAACCCGAGATCGGCGTCGACCAGCCGGCATCGAAGGAGCCGCTGGTGGCGTCGATGCGGGCAAGGAAATTGATGTTCGGATTGCTGTGGAAGAAGTTGCCGCCGATGTAGAGCTGTGTGCCGGAAAGGTGCATGGCGTCGACACGGCCACTGATCCCGGCGTTGAACGCCGAGACCGTGGCCGGCACGCTCTGGCTGATGCGCGCGAGTCCCTGGCGCACAGTCCCGGCGATCTGGCCGAACTCGCCGCCGACGATCAGATCGTTGCCGCTGACCTGCAGCGCCGACACCGTGCCACGATTACCGGCGCTGGGCGTTCCGGTCGGGCTGAACTGCGTTTGCGCCTGCCATGCGGTTTCTATCGCACCGGTGTCGCGGTTGAGGCGCAGCAGGCCATAGCTGGCGCCTTCCTGGGTGTCACCGCCGAGGAACAAGCCGTTGGCGGTCACCGCGATGGCGCGGATCTGGTTGCCGCCGGCGGTCGAGAAAGGCGAGGCGAAGCCAGGCGCCAGGCTGCCGTCGGCACGCAGGCGCACAATGCTGCGCATGGTCGTGCCGTTGACACTGTCGAAGAAGCCGCCGGCGTAGATTTCACCGCCCGATACGGCCAGCGAATAGACCGCGACGGTACTGAGGCCGCCGAACTCCGGGGCGAAGGTCGGATCGATCGTCCCGTCGCGCTCCAGGCGCAGCAGCGCAGTGCGGACCAGGGCACCGTTGGCGGCGCGGTTGAAGATGCCGCCGACGAGCATGCGCCCGTCGGGCTGGCGCAACAGCGCATGCACGATTCCGGGCTGGGTGGCACCGGAGGACGGAACGGTCTGCAACTTAAGATCCCAGGCCGGATCGGGCATCACCTGTGCGGCGACCGGAGCGAGATGCATCGCCGCGACCAGCGCGAGCAGGATGAGCGGAAACCGGAAAGACGCAACGCGCATGGCGGGACTCCATTCAGGGGGTCCTGCCTGTTACGCAAAAACGCGCCGCCGATCCCAGCGCGGGGATCGCGTGCCTCAGTGCAGCTTGAGCCGGCCCGACACACGCCGCTGCAGCAGGCGCGCGAGCGCCAGCACGAGCGTGTTGCCGATGCCGAGGATGGCGCGGTGGTGGTCGAGGTGCAGGGACATGTAGGCCAACTTGGCGACCAAGCCTTCGACGAAGAAGTTCGGTCCGCCGAGACCACCCATCAACGAGCCGACGCCGCGCTTCTCGCCGAGCGAAACCAGCGAGCCGAAGTCGCGGTAGACATAGGGCTTGTCGACGCTGCGCTCACGCAGCGCAGCAAGCAGCGCCCGGGCGAGATAGGCCGCCTGCTGGTGCGCGGCCTGCGCGCGCGCGGGTACGCTGCGTTCACCCCAAGGGCATTGCGCGCAATCACCGAGCGCGTAGACATCCGGTGCCGAAGTGCGCAGGTGATCGTCGACGATGAACTGGTTGAGCCGGTTGGTGGCGAGGCCGTACCCCGCATTGGTCGCAGCCGCCTTGATGCCGGCGGCCCAGACGATGATGTCGGCTTCGATCTCGCCATCCGCGGTGACGAGGCGATCGGGTCGTACTTCGGTTACCGCCGTACCCGGCAGCACACGCACGCCCTTGCGTTCGAGCGCGCGAGTCGCCTGCTTCGAGATCTTCTCGGGCAGGGCGGAGAGAATGCGCGGTGCGGCTTCGACGAGGGTGATGTCGAGTCGGAAGCGCTGCTCGGCACCGAAACCCTCCTGCAGCACGGCATGTGCCTCGAGCAGTTCGGCCGAGAGTTCCACCCCGGTCGCACCGCCGCCGACGATGGCGATGCCGAGCTGGCGACGTTCGGAAAACGCGGCGCGCGTGAATGCGCCAAGCAGGTGGCGGCGAAACCGTTCGGCATCGGCCGTCTGTTCGAGGACCCACGCGCTCTCGGCGCCCGGCGTACCGAAATGGTTCGAACCGCTGCCGAGCGCGAGCACGGCACGGGTGAAGCTGACCGTGCGCGCCGGCACGAGCACACGGCCGTCGTCGTCGAGCAGTTCGGCCAGGGACAGGCTTCTGCCCGCCGCATCGAAGTCCACCAAGTCACCGAGGGTGAAACTGAAATGGTTGCGCCGCGCCAGGATCATGTACGACAGGCCTTCCTGGTGCGCGTCGAGCGTGCCGGCGGCGACCTCGTGCAGGGAAGGCTTCCAGATGTGGAACACCGAACGGTCGATCAGCAGCACGCGCTCGCGCCCGGCCCTGCGACCGAGCTTGCGGCCGAGCCGCGCGGCCAGCTCAAGCCCGCCGGCACCACCGCCGATCACCACGATGTCGTAATGCATGGATCGTTGCCGCGCAGCCATCACGACATCGAGTGTACGGGTATCGCGCGGCACCTGCGGCGTGTCCGGATCGGCCGTCGTGTGCGCGGATACAATCCGCACACGCATGTTCCGCCCGCCCGTATCGACATCATGACCAGGGTCCGCCACGCATGAGCGCAACCCCGCTCGACCGCTGCGCGGATGTTTTCGGGTGCTTGCGCAAGCCGCCGGTGCACGAGCCTGGACCACACCAGCCTGCGCCTGTTCGAGATCGAGGCGGACGCGCGTGCCGCCCGGCGTGCCGGATTCCAGTCTCGTCGCCACCCCGGGGACGACGTCGGAGCGGGCAGACCGCGCACCCTCGTGCAGGCCGCCGTGGACGGATCCGCGAGGCCGCTCGTGCGCCTCGCCGAAATGCCCGGCGAGATCGAGGTCCACACGCCCGCCTTGGGGATGGCGCCGGAAGAGCGCGCGCCGCGCTCGTCGCGCTGATGCGGAACCGTCCGTGACCTCGCGCCCCGACCTGCTGCAAGGACTCGCCGATGCGCGCGCGCGCCGGGTCGGTGGCGCGCTCGGACGCCGCACGCGCACGGTCGGCCGTGACGTCGCGGCACCGGTCAGCCTGTTCGTCGACGGACGCCGCCTGCTCGACTTTGCCAGCAACGACTATCTCGCCCTGGCCCGCGATGCGGCAGTCGTCGACGCGCTCGCCGGTGCCGCGCGACGGACCGGCGTGGGCGCCGGCGCGGCGCACCTGCTCGGCGGCCATCGCGAGGAACACGCCGCGCTCGAAGAAGCACTCGCGGCATGGACCGGACGCTCGCGCGCGCTGCTGTTCTCGACCGGCTACATGGCCAATCTCGGCGTGCTGCAGGCGTTGCTCGCACCGGCCGAGCCGACGGCGCGCACGACCCCGGCGCTGTGCGTGCAGGACAAGCTCAATCACGCCTGCCTGATCGATGGCGCGCGCCTCGCCGGCTGCGAGCTCAAGCGCTACCCGCATGCGGACGTGGAGGCCGCGCGACGCCAGTTCGGCACACGACCCGGTGCGGCGGCGATGCTCGCCACCGACGGCGTGTTCAGCATGGACGGCGATATCGCGCCGTTGCGCGCGCTCGCCGCGCTGTGTGCCGAGGAACAGGCCTTGCTGATGGTCGACGATGCGCACGGCCTTGGCGTGCTCGGTCCGCGCGGTGCGGGCAGCCTCGCCGAGTCCGGGCTCGACGAGACCGCGGCGCCGGTGCTGATGGCAACGCTCGGCAAGGCGCTCGGCGTCGCCGGTGCCTTCGTCGCCGGATCAGCCTCGCTTATCGACGGCCTCGTGCAGTTCGCGCGGCCGTACATCTACACGACGGCGATGCCACCGGCACTCGCCGCGGCGTGTCTGGCAGCCGTCGGCATCGCGCGCGACGATGGCGAACGGCGTCAGCGCCTGCTGCTCAACATCGAGCGGTTTCGCGCCGGTGCGGCGGCACGCGGGCTGCCTCTGCTGCCGTCGCGCACGGCCATCCAGCCGCTCCTGGTCGGCGACAGTGTGGCGGCTCTGCAGGCAGCACAGACTCTGGAAGCGGCCGGCTTTTTCGTGCCGGCAATCCGCCCGCCGACCGTGCCCGAAGGCAGCGCGCGCCTGCGCGTGACCTTGTCGGCCGCACATGTCGAAGCAGACATAGACGGCCTGCTCGCCGCGCTCTCGCGCTGCCTGCCACGCAGTGGAGCCGCATCATGATCGAGGCGCGTGACGACCTCGCTCGGCGGCGACCGGTCTGGGCGGCGTTGTCGGAGCTGTATCTCGATACCGACACGGCCGGGCTCGTGGAGCACTGCGCACACGACCTCGCGCGTTCGGACTACGACCTCGACGAGCTGGCCACGATCCTGCGCCGCGAGGTGCATCCCGTGCTGCGCACGAATCTGTTCGTCAGCGCCGGTGTCTGGAACGGTTTCGATCCCGATTGGCTCGAAGCGGAAATCCTGCGCCGCCACGCGCGGCCGCGCTGGCTGCGGCCGCGCGGATTCATCATGCGTGGCATCGTCGATGCGCTGTGGCAGGAACTCGCGCCGCGCATCGCCGACTACCGCAACGGACGTCGCCAGACCATCCCGCTTCCCGTCGAGTCCGGGTCATGACGCTCGCGATCTCCACGTGTGGCGCGGGCCCTGATCTGGTTCTGATCCACGGCTGGGCCATGCACGGCGGCATTTTCGCGCCGCTGGTCGACGTGCTCGCCACGCACTGGCGGGTGCATCTGGTTGACCTGCCTGGCCATGGCCGCAGCCGCGAAGCGTGGACGCCCGGCGCTCTCGACCCGGCCACCTGTGCCGCTCGCATCATCGCCGCCACACCCCCGGCAATCTGGCTCGGCTGGTCGCTCGGCGGCCTCGTCGCCGTACACGCGGCACTCGCCGATCCCCGGCATGTCCGCGGTCTCATCGCGATCGCCAGCAGTCCACGATTCGTCGCCGCCGCCGACTGGCCGCATGGCGTGGCGGCAAGCGTATTCGCCGAATTCGGTGCGGCACTGGAATCACGCTTCGAACACGCGATCGAGCGCTTTCTCGCCTTGGAAACACTTGGCTCGCCACATGCGCATGAGGAACTGCGGGCCTTGCGCGCGCAGGTGTTCGCGCCGGGCGCGCCGCGCATCGAGGCGTTGCGTGAAGGCCTTGCCCTGCTCGATGCAGTGGACCTGCGCGCGACGCTGGCCGAACTGCGTGTGCCGAGCCTGTGGATCGGTGGTCGCCGCGACCGCCTGGTGCCACCGGGCGCGCTGGCCTGGGCGGCGCAACAGGCGCCGCGCGCGCGCCTTCTCGAACTGCCGAGTGGCCATGCGCCCTTCCTCGCCCATGCCGCGCCGATCGCCACCGCGATCGGCGCCCTCGCCGCCGAGCTCGGACCATGAGCAAGCACTTCGACAGCACACACGTACGCCGCGCCTTCGGCCGCGCCGCCGCCAGCTACGAGGCCCACGCGGTGTTGCAGGCCGAGGTCCAGCAACGCCTGCTCGAACGGCTCGATGAGCATCCGCTTGCGCCGCAACGCGTGCTTGATGTCGGGGCAGGCACCGGACGCGGCACGGCGCTGCTGCGCAAGCGCTATCCGAAGGCGCAGCTCGTCGCAATCGACCTCGCCATGCCGATGCTGGTCGCCGCGCGCCGCCATCGCACCTGGTTGCGCCCGTTCGCGCGGGTCTGCGCCGACGCCGCAGCCTTGCCGTTCGCCGAGGCCTCGATCGATCTGCTGCATTCGAACCTGTGTCTGCAATGGTGCGGCGGACTCGATGCGGTGTTCGATGGTTTTCGCCGCGTGCTGCGTCCGGGCGGGCTCGTGTTGTTCAGCACTTTCGGCCCGGAAACCCTGCACGAACTGCGTGCCGCGTTCGCCGAAGTCGATGCAAAGCCGCACGTCAGTCGCTTCCTCGACATGCATCCACTCGGCGACGCCCTGCTGGCTGCCGGTTTCCGCGATCCCGTGCTTGAACGCGACCGCTTCACCCTGACCTACGCGAGCGCACTCGATCTCATGCGCGAACTGCGCGCACTGGGTGCCACCAACGCCGACCCGGAACGCGAGCGTGGCCTCACCGGCAAGGGCCGCCTGCAGAAAGTGATCGACGCCTACGAGCAGTTCCGTCAGGGCGATCGTCTGCCTGCGACCTGGGAAGTCGTCTATGCCATCGCCCGCGCTCCCGAACCGGGTCAACCCCGGCGTAGCTCCGACGGCGCGATTGCCAGCTTCCCGATCGAGCGCCTGCGCGGCACGCGTCGCAGCACGCGCTGAACCTTCATCAACTTCGGCCCGGTCGACTCGCAACGCTCCGCCACATCGAGTGCGCACGCGCGTGCGTGCTGCGGACGGTGCCGTCCGCTTCGGTCTATGATCCGGCGCACTTCCGGGGAGGAACACCATGAGCCTGATCGCGCGCCTCACACGCCACAAGAGCATCGAACAACTGCAGGCCGAACTTGGCCAGCGGCGCGATTTCCGTCGCGTGCTCGGCGTGTGGCAGCTCACCAGCATCGGCCTCGGCGGGATCATCGGGGTCGGCATCTTCGTGCTGGCCGGACAGCAGGCGGCGGCGAACGCCGGACCGGCGGTGGCGCTGGCGTTCCTGATCGCCGGCGTGGCGAGCGCGGCCGCGGCGCTGTGCTATGCCGAGTTCGCCGGCATGATCCCGGTCACCGGCAGCGCCTACACCTATGGCTACGCGGTGCTCGGCGAGTTCGCGGCCTGGCTGATCGGCTGGGATCTGCTGCTCGAATACGCGCTAATCGTTGCCGCGGTGGCGAGCGGCTGGGCCGGTTACTTGCAGAAGATCCTCGAAGCGGTCGGCCTCGGCCTGCCGGTGTGGGCACAGGGCGCCTACGGCACCGGCGAGGGTCGTTATTTCAACGTGATCGCCGCGGTTGTCGCCATGGCGATCGCCGTGCTGCTGACCATGCGCACCGAACTCGGCGCGCGCATCAACACCATCGTCGTCCTCATCAAGATCCTCGGCGTCGCCCTGATCATCGGTGTCGGCGTGTTCTACGTCGATCCGGCCAACTGGGTGCCGTTCATCCCGGAGCGCATCGTCGACGCCGACGGCAACGGACGTTTCGGTTTCGCCGGCGTGGTCACCGCGGCGGCCGTCGTGTTTTTCGCCGTGTTCGGCTACGACACGCTGACCACGGCGGCCGAGGAGGCGAAGAACCCGCAACGCGACCTGCCACGCGCGATCCTGCTCTCGCTCGGCATTTCGATGGCGCTGTACCTGACGATCTCGTTCGTGCTGACCGGCGTGGCCCACTACTCGACGCTCGGCAATGACGCGCCGGTGGCGAATGCGTTCAATGCCATCGGCCTGACCTGGGTCGGCATCGCGATCTCGGTGACGGCGGTCACCGGCATCATCAGCGTGGTGTTCGCCTTCATGCTCGGCGCCGCGCGCATCTGGTATGCGCTGGCGCGCGACGGCCTGCTGCCGGCCTGGTTCGCCAAGTCGCATCCGAAGTACGGCACGCCGTACCGGCCGACCCTGATCCTCGGCGTGCTGACCGGCCTGGCCGCCGGCGCATTCCCGATCGGCGAGCTGGCCGAGATGGTCAACATCGGCGTGCTCGCCGCGTTCATCGTGATTTGCGCCTCGGTGCTGGTGTTGCGCGTGCGTCGGCCCGAGCTGCCGCGCGCGTTCCGTACGCCGTGGGTACCGGTCGTGCCGATCCTCGGCATCGGTTTCTCGATCTGGCTGATCTCGGGCCTGCCGCTGCACACCTATGAGCGCTTCGGCATCTGGCTGTTGCTTGGTCTGGTCGTCTACTTCGGCTACGGCATCCGCCACAGCCGCCTGGGGCGCGAGTGAGCAAGTCCATCGGACCCGAGCCGAGCCGACCGAATCCAGGCCGTGTCGAGCCGCTTCGGCCGCGCTCGGCGAAATGACGCGATCAGTCGCCGCAGCGGCCGATGTGCCCGGTGCAGCTCAGGGATCGTCGTCGTCCGGCAGGGTGTCGAAGCCGTCGACGAAAATGCTGTCGAGGAAACTCGTGCCGATCAGCAGGAACGGCAAGTCGACGAGGTTCGGCGACGAACCGTTCTCGAACAGGCGCCACGAACCGGGCACGCAGTCGGGCTGGACCACGGTGGTCGGGCACTTCTGGCGGGCGAATCCGCCAACCGCGGTATACGCCTGCCCGAGGATGCTGACCGGTGGCGTATAGACGGGGTTCGCGGCCTGTGCGCCGAGCAACGACCAGTCGACCCAGTAGCTGCCGCCTTCCAGCACGAGCGGTTCCGGCAGCTCGATCGTCAATGCCTGCACCCGACGCGCGGTATCGGTGAACGGCCCCGTCGCCTGCACGGACTGGGCGATGCGGTACGGCCCGGGCATCGAGTCACCGAGCACGTTCGAGGCCGTGCCGTCGAACAGCTTCTCGCTTGGAGCGAAGTCCGGCACGCCCCTCCAGACGATCACGCGCGCATCGGTGAAGGGCGCCTCGGTACCGGTCTGGTATGCGAACAGGGTGATCGCCTCGATCGTCCAGATCTGGCCCGTGGGGACACCAAAATCGTCGGCCAGACGCCATTCCGGACCGGCGCTGAAGCCAAGCGCGGTGTAGCCCGGATAGGTCACGTCCTGAGCCAGGCTCACGTCCTCGCCTGACACGTGTGCCTGCGGATGGGTCACGAATGCACCGTTGCTGTAGAGCGGCTGCGCACCGGCACTGCCGCCGAACAGCAAGGCGAAGCTGCTGGCGACGGCGAGGGAAACTCGGTTCATCACGTGGATCCTGGATCAGGGGTGGCCGACGCGGTGCGCGGCGGCGCGAACGGCGGATTCTACCCTTGCCGCCTTGATCAGGGCATCCCTGGGGGATGTTCTGATCAATCCCCAGGACGGTCGGGCCGGGTGGATCGGGTAGGATGCGCGCATGAACGAGCCCGGCACGACCCATTTCGGCTTCCGCGACGTCCCTGAACGGGACAAGGCTCGCCTCGTCGGCGAAGTGTTCAGCTCGGTCGCGCGCAAGTACGACCTGATGAACGATCTCATGTCCTTTGGCGTGCATCGGCTGTGGAAGCGCCACTTCGTCGCCACCAGCGGCGTGCGCCGCGGCGATCGCGTGCTCGACCTCGCCGGCGGCACGGGCGACATCGCCGTACTGCTGCTGCCGCGGGTCGGTGACCAGGGCGAGGTCGTGGTCGGCGACATCAATGGCGACATGCTCAAGGTCGGCCGCGACCGCCTGACCGACCGCGGCCTCGTGCGCGGGCTGGACTGGGTGCAGCTCGACGCCGAGGCGCTGCCGTTCCCGGATCGTAGCTTCGACTGCGTGACCATGGCCTTCGGCCTGCGCAACGTCACCCGCAAGGAACGCGCCCTGGCCGAGATCCAGCGCGTGCTGAAGATCGGTGGCCGCGCCCTCGTGCTCGAGTTCTCGACGGTCAAGGCACCGTTGCTCAAGCCGCTCTACGACATCCATTCGTTCTCGGTGCTGCCGCGCCTCGGCGCGATGATCGCCGGCGACGAGGCGAGCTACCGCTACCTTGCCGAGTCGATCCGCAAGCATCCCGACCAGGCCACGCTGGCCGCGATGATGGAAAGCGCCGGCCTCGCCCGCGTCGACGTGCGCAACCTTTCCGGTGGCATCGTCGCGATCCATCGTGGCTACCGCATCTGAGCCGGGAATGCCTGCGTTGCCGTGACGCTCGGCTTTCCCGGATCCCTACCGGCCCCTGGGTTCGAGGGGCCTGCACCTCGCACCACCCGGAGTCCGCATGTCCTTCCGCCGCTGGTTCACCGCTTCGATCCTCGCGTTCGCCGCCACCCACCCCGCCCACGCCGAAACCGACCCGCACAGCTATGCGCAGCCAGGCGTCGTCAGCGTGCGCGCGCTCGACCTCGAGCTCGAGGTCGACTTCAACCAACGTGAGCTCGCCGGCACCGCCGAACTCGCGCTCGACTGGCACGACGACGCGGCACGCAGCCTCGTTCTCGACACGCGCGACCTCGTCATCGAGCGCATCGAAGCCGTCGCTGCAGACGGCACGACGACCGCGGCGAAGTTCACGCTCGACGAGCGCGACGCGATCTTCGGCTCGGCGTTGCGCATCGCGCTCGACAAGGCCGAACCGGTCGTGCGCATCCACTACCGCACGCAGCCGATCGCCTCGGGCCTGCAGTGGATGACGCCGGCGCAGACCGCCAGCCGCAAGCATCCGTTCATGTTCTCGCAGTCACAGGCGATCCATGCGCGCAGCTGGGTACCGCTGCAGGACACCCCGGCGGTACGTTTTACCTACACCGCCCGCATCAAGGCCCCGAAGGGTCTGCGCGTCATCATGAGTGCGGACAACGATGTCGCCCACGCGCTGAACGGCGACTTCCGCTTCGAGATGAAGCAACCGATTCCGTCCTATCTGCTCGCTATCGCGGTGGGCGAACTGGCCGTGCGCAAGACCGGCCCGCGCACGGCCGTCTACGCCGAACCTGCGGTCGTGACGCGTGCAGCGCGGGAGTTCGCGGACACCGAGGCGATGATCGCCGCGACCGAGTCGCTGTACGGCCCGTATCGCTGGGACCGCTACGACATCCTCGTGCTGCCGGCCAGTTTCCCGTTCGGCGGCATGGAGAACCCGCGCGTCACCTTCGCCACGCCGACAATCATCGCCGGCGACAAGAGCCTGGTCGGCCTGATCGCCCACGAACTTGCACATTCGTGGTCAGGCAATCTCGTCACCAATGCCAATGCGCAGCACATGTGGCTCAACGAAGGCTTCACCACCTATGTCGAGAACCGCATCGTCGAGGCCGTCTACGGCAAGGATGTGGCAACCATGCAGCTCGTCGTCGATGACCAGGAGCTCCGCAGCGAACTCGCCGACATGACGCCGAATGAGCAGCGCCTCGTCACCGACCTCACCGGCATCGATCCGGATGACGGCCTGACCGGCGTGCCCTACGACAAGGGGCGCTGGTTCCTGCGCTTCCTCGAATCGCGCTACGGACGTGACGCGTTCGATCCGTTCGTGCGCGCGTGGTTCGACCAGCACGCCTTTCAGAGCGTGGTCACCACCGACTTCCTGGCCTTCTACGAACGCGAACTCGCCAGCCGGCATCCCGGCAAGGTCGGCCTCGCCGAACTCGACGAGTGGCTGCACGGCATCGGCGTTCCGGCCAATGCCCCGGTCGCGCATTCGGCACGCTTCGACATCGTCGACAAGGCCGCTGCCGACTTCCTCGCCGGCAAGCTGGCAGCGAAGAAGATTCCGGCGCGAAACTGGGTCACCTACGAATGGCTGCGGTTCATCAATGCGCTGCCGGAAAAACCCACCGTCGATCAGATGAAGGCGCTCGACCAGGCCTGGAAACTGACCGGCACCGGCAACGGCGAAGTCGCATTCCGCTGGTACGTGGCCACGGTGCGCGCCGGTTATGCCGACGCGCGCCCACAGATCGCCACCTTCATCCAGCGCATCGGTCGTCGCAAGTTGATCCTGCCGATCTACGAGGCCCTCGCGAAGACCGACGAAGGCAAGCAGTTCGCCATCGGCGTATTCGAGAAAGCCAAGGCGGGTTACCACCCGTTGACGCGCGGCAGCGTGGCCAAGGTCCTCGGCATCAAGGATTGAGCCGGCACGAAACCGGGGTCGGCGCGGACCGGCCCCGATGTTTCACGGCACGGACTCGAAACCGGCGGCGAAGATCCTGTCGATGTCGGAGATGAGGCCGTGGACGTCCCGGGTGTCCACGGAGACGCCCGGCGTGTAGCCCTCATCCGAGGAATCCGCGGCTGAATTACCGTCGAAGTCCAGCGCAAGCGCGGTCACGACCGCCCCCGGAAGAATGAAGAGCGCGCCGCCCTTGCCCTGACCGGGCAAACCTGCGTTGTTGCCACCGGATTGGCTGCCGGCCGCGCCGCGCTCGGCCTGATTGCCGCTGAAGATGACGTCCTGAAGCTCGGCGCTACCTGCGCGGGCGAAGATCGCCCCGCCGAGCCCGGCACCGCCACCGCCACCGCCACCGACGTTGCCCTCGCCGGAGCTGCTGCCGCCCAAGCCACCGAATTCGCCGCCGGGTCCGCCGGGGCCGTCGATGCTCAAGCCCTTTGCGCCACGCCCGCCGCCGCCACCGCCAAATCCGCCTGCCCCGCCCGCGGGCGACGGACCACCGCTGCCGAACGAGTAACCGCCACCGCCGCCACCGCCGCCGAAGCCGCCGTCTCCGGGCACCGTGCTGACCTCCACACCATAGCTGCCGGCACCACCGCCGGCGCCGTCCCCGCCGTTCGAGGCACCCATCGCGGCGATGCCCGGTGAGCCACCGAGTCCCGCCAGCGGGTTGCCGTGTGCGCCCTCGCCGCCAAGCTGGTTCGCCGGCGCGCCACCGGGCAGCAGGATTCCACCACCACCACCGCCGCCATCGAAACCTGCTGGCAAGCTGCGACTGCCGCCTGTGCCGCCGCGAGCGATCGAGTCGCTTACGCGGACCGCGAACATGCGCAGGGAACCGTCGTTGAGAAACACCGCACCGCCGAGCCCGGCACCGCCACCGCCACAGCCGGAGCGTTGCTGGCAGGTGCCGCCGTTGCCACCTCGGGCAAAGCCGTGACGCAATGCCAGATCGATGAGCTGCAGGTCGCCACCATCGATGAAGAAGATGCGATTCCGAGTGCCCGCGCCGTCATCACCACTGATCGTCAGCTGATCCCTGCCGGCACCGAACAGGGTGATGTCGCTGCTGATCGCCGGCAGGCTGGAGCCGAGCTGGATCGTGCCGGACAGCGCCGACAGGTCGATGATGTCGGCGCCGTTGCCGGTCTGGCCGAGATCGGTGGTGCCGTCGGCGTTGGCGGCGATGATCGCCTCGCGCAGCGTGACCAGGCCGTCGCCGGGTGTCGTGTTGTCAGCCAGGCTGTTCACGGTGAGCACATTGCCACGCGTGGATCCCGTGGAATCCCGGATTTCCGCCTGCGCGCCATTGGCGCAACCGAAAGCCAGAACGGCGAGCGCCGCCGACAACGGCGTGCGCAGGTTCGACGATACGTTCATGAGGGGCTCCCTTGATCGAAGAAGAATGCGGTCAGGTTCGCTCCCGGTATCCGGTCGCGCTTCCTGCTCGTTCTCCTCAATCGCAATCCGGCGGCAAACTCCCTCAGGCAAGGGCCGGACCGGTCTCACGTCGGGTCCGGCCGCGCCACTCCCGCGCCGGGGCACCGGCGGCAGCGCGTGGTGTTTGCCTCGTCCGTTTCAGGAGCGCAACTTCCAACCGCTGCGGAACACCCACCACACGAAGCCGAGGCAGATCGCGAGGAACAGCAGGGTCATCCCCGTCGCCACCGCGATGTGCACGTCGGCGATGCCGTAGAAGCTCCAGCGGAAACCGCTGATGAGATAGACGACCGGGTTGAACAGGGTCACCTTCTGCCAGAACGGCGGCAGCATCTCGATCGAATAGAATGCGCCGCCGAGAAAGGTCAGCGGGGTGACCACCATAAGCGGGATCACCTGCAGTTTCTGGAAATCATCGGCCCACAGGCCGATGACGAAGCCGAACAGGCTGAAGGTGACCGCGGTGAGGACGAGGAACCCGACCATCCATACGGGATGCGCGATCTCATACGGCACGAACACGCGCGCAGTGGCCAGGATCAGCACGCCGAGGATCAGCGACTTGGTCGCCGCCGCGCCGACGTAACCGATCACCGCCTCGAGCCACGACACCGGTGCTGACAACAGCTCGTAGATCGTGCCGGCCCATTTGGGCATGTAGATGCCGAACGAAGCATTCGAGATGCTTTCGCTGAGCAGCGAGAGCATGAGCAGGCCCGGGATGATGAAGGCACCGTAGCTCACACCGTCGATTTCGCCCATGCGCGACCCGATCGCGGCGCCGAACACGATGAAGTAGAGTGAAGTCGACAGCACCGGCGAGGCGATGCTCTGGGTCAACGTGCGGAACGTGCGCGCCATCTCGAAGCGGTAGATCGCGAGGATCGCATACAGGTTCATGTGCGGGCTCCATGCACGAGGTCGACGAAGATGTCCTCGAGCGAACTTTCGCGCGTGGCCAGGTCCTTCCAGGCGATGCCGTGCTCGCCAAGGCGGGCGAGCAGGCTGGCGATGCCGGCATCGCCGGCATGTGCATCGAAGGTGTAGATCAGCGACTGCCGGTCGTCGGACAGCGCAAGCGGCAGCGTGGCGAGCGCACCCGGTAGTTCGGCCAGCGGCTGGGCGAGGCTCAGGCTGAGCTGGCGCTTGCCGAGCTTGCGCATCAGCATGCACGTCTCCTCGACGACGACCAGTTGGCCGCTGCGCATCACACCGATGCGGTCGGCCATCTCCTCGGCTTCCTCGATGTAGTGCGTGGTCAGGATGATCGTGGTGCCGGCGTCACGCAGGCGGCGCACCATCTGCCACATGCCGTGACGTAGCTCGACGTCGACGCCGGCGCTTGGCTCGTCGAGGAACAGAATCTTCGGCTCGTGCGCGAGCGCCTTGGCGATCATCACGCGGCGCTTCATGCCACCCGACAGGGTCATGATCCGCGCATCGCGCTTGTCCCACAGGGCGAGCTCGTGCAGGAGGCGTTCGAGCAGGGCTGGGTCGGGCGGCTTGCCGAACAGACCACGGCTGAACCTCAGCGTGGCCATGACCGACTCGAAGGCATCGGTATGCAGTTCCTGCGGCACCAGGCCGATCGCCGCGCGCGCGGCGCGGTAATCGCGCACGATATCGTGGCCGTCGGCCACGACCGTGCCGGAGCTCGCGCGCACGATGCCGCAGACAATGCCGATCAGGGTGGTCTTGCCGGCACCGTTCGGGCCGAGCAGGGCGAAGATCTCGCCGCGGCGAATATCCAGACTGACGTCCTTCAGGGCCACGTGGCCCGAGGCGTAGGTCTTGCCGACACGGTCGATCGAGATGATCGGCAGCATGCGCGTGGTTCCGGAAGATCAGGATCGGGCCGTGGAGAATGGAGAACGAGGCGCCCGAGAGCAACGCGGTCCGCTTTTCCGGGCCCGACCGTCCCCGGCAACGGCCCAGACCCACTATGATCGCGGGTCTGTCCAGGGTGGAGCCGACCATGCCCGTTGCGCCGGATCTGTTCGCGTCGCCGCGCCACCACGGAACGCGGGCATGTCGGTGATCGGTGCGCAGGAAGCCCTCGAACGCCTGCGCGAAGGCAACCGCCGCTTCGCCAGCGACGCCAGCGGCAGCGAAGCGGCCACCTCGACTTCGCGCCGGCGCGAACTTGCCGCCGGGCAGTCGCCGTTCGCGATCATCCTCGGCTGCTCCGATTCGCGCGTGCCGGCCGAGATCATCTTCGACCAGGGCCTTGGCGAACTGTTCGTGATCCGCGTTGCAGGCAACATCGTCGCGCCCTCGCAGATCGGCAGCGTCGAATTTGCCGCGGAACGCTATGGCACGCGCCTGGTCGTCGTGCTGGGTCACTCGAACTGCGGCGCGATCCTGACCACGATCGAAGAGCTCGGCCGCGCCCCCGACCATCGCCACCGCAATCTCGGCTCGATCGTCAACCGCATCAAGCCGTCCGTGCAGTCGCTGCTCGATACCGGCCTGATCGAAGACCACGATGCCCTCGTGCGCCATTCGGTGCGCACCAACATCCGCATGTCGGTCGGCCACTTGCGCACGGGTTCTGCCGTGCTCGAACACCTGATCGCCGACGAGGGCCTGATGGTGGTCGGCGCCGAGTACTCGCTGGAGACCGGCCTGGTCGAGTTCTTCGATACCTGACGCCACACTGGCGTCTGCATGACCCGCCCTTTGCAGACCTGCTCGACGCGCTTCGCGCCAAGGGATGCTCTGATCAATCCCACAACGGCGTCACCGTCCTGTGCGGGCGCAGATCAAGTCGCGAAGGCGATACCGAACATCATGGCATGCGCTCGACCAGGTGGGCGCGGTTTGCCAATGCCGGCATCGGTTCGGGCCAGAACTCCACGAGCCGCAGGATGCCTGCATCGCCGATCGTGAAGAACGAGATCGCGCGTGCGGTCTGCACGCCGTCACTGATTTCGACATCGGTCACGACCTCGTTGCCGCCGCCGACCAACCGGTTCACGGTGAACCGCCACGGGCCGTGCGCCGGATACTCGCTGTTCATGCACGCGAAGCGTTCGGCGCCGCGGATGCGCTCACCCGACTGCGGCCACTCGAGCACGAACTCAGGCGCCAGCACGCGTGCGACCGAATGGAAATCATTGCTCGCCATCAGCCGCCAGAACTCGTGAACGATCGAAGTGGCATGAGTCGACATGGGATTTCCGGCCGCGGGGATACGAGGCGCCTTGCCATCGCCTGATCGCACGGCGGGCGGGTGGAATGGTTGCCACGGCCCCCGGTACGCTCTGGAATTGTGAAACAGATCGCATTTCTGGTGTTACGCTAGGGGCGCTCTGATCAATCCCGCAATGGCGTCATGACATCCGCAAGGTTCGCTGCGGGGTAAGCGTGCCGAGGTACAGGCTGGTTGCCTGGGCGAGCCGCGCACGCCACGCTGCGGGCCTTGCGGATGTCACCCCATCATTGGGAATCAAAAGGTTGGGGCCGTCCTGTGCGGGCGCAGCTCGGCCTTGTGCCGGCTCGACAGACGGCCCATCTGCCTGCGCCATCGCGCCTTGATCTGCGCCCGCACAAGACGGTGACGCCGTTGCGGGATTGATCGGAACATCCCTGGGGTCACAGGGGCAGGCGTGGCCGCGACCACGCGGGGGACGCAGATGACGGACGAGGAAGCCGGGCCGGGGTTCCGCTACTGGGCCTTCATCAGCTACAGCCACGCCGACAGCGCAACGGCAGCGTGGCTGCACCGCGCGCTCGAGACCTACCGCATGCCGAGGCCACTGATCGGCATGCCGATCCCGGCCGGCAGCGTTCCGGCGCGCTTGAGCCCGATTTTCCGCGACCGCGACGAACTGCCAACCGCCAGTGACCTCGGCCATACGATCGAGGAAGCACTGCGCCAATCGTGGTGCCTCGTCGTCATCTGTTCGCCAGCCGCGGCGAAATCGCGCTGGGTCGACGCCGAGGTCGAGGCTTTCCGCAGGCTCGGCCGCAGCGAACGCATCCACTGTCTGATCGTCGCCGGCGAGCCGGATTCCACCGAGGTGCCATGTTTCCCACCCGCCCTCGCCGGTGCACTGCGCGCGCAGGGTCAGCCTGCCGGCGAGCCGATCGCCGCCGACCTGCGACCGCATGGCGATGGACGCGCGAATGCACGGCTCAAGCTCGTCGCCGGCATCCTCGGCCTGCGCTTCGACAAGTTCCTCCGTCGCGAGCAGCAGCGCCGTCATCGCCTGATGCTGCTGGTCACCCTGGTATCGGTCCTTGCCGCCGTCGTGCTCGCGACCTTCTCCGTGATGACGATCTCCTCGCGTCGCGAAGCCGACGCGCAGCGGCGCCATGCCGAAGGCCTGGTCGAGTTCATGCTCGGCGACCTGCGCAGGAAACTCGAACCGGACGGCAAGCTCGCCACCCTCGATGCGGTCGGCAAGGAAGCATTGGCCTACTACGCGGCGCAGAACCCCGGGCAACTCGATGCCGACGCCCTTGCCCGCCGCGCCCGCGCCTTGCAGCAGATTGGCGAGGTGCTCAACCTGCGTGGCCAGCTCGACGATGCGCTCGACGTGTTCCGCCAGGCGGCTGCCACCACCGCTGAACTGCTCGAACGTGAGCCCGACAACGGCCAGCGCGTTTTCGACCATGCACAAAGCGTGTATTGGGTGGGCAACGTGGCATACCTGCGCGGTGATGCCGCCACTGCAGAAGCCTCGTTCCGTGAGTACAAGACGCTTGCCGGGAGGCTCGTCGCCATGGACCCGACCAATGACGACTGGCAGACCGAACTTGGATACGCCAACGTCAACCTCGGTGTCCTGCAGTACGGACAGGGTCGGGCGGACGAGGCACGAAGGGTTTTCGAAGACGAACTCAGGTTGGCGCGTCAATCGATGGAGCGTGCACCCGGCGACTATCGGCGCAAGTGGCGCATCGCGCAGGCACACGCGTGGCTCGCCGACACGAGCGTCCTCGAAGGGCACTTGCATGATGCTGTAGCACACCGTGGGAACGAAATCGCGATCTACGACGATGCCTTGACGCTGGACCCCACGAACAACGACGCGCGCGAGGCGCTGTCCGTCGGTGAAAGGGCGTTGGCGCATGTTCTGCTCGGACTGGGTCGGAGCAATGACGCCCGTCGCCACATTCAACGTGCGCAAGCACTCGTGACCGAGCTCATACGCACCGACCCGGACAACCTGCGCTGGCTTGAACATGCTGCGGCAACTTCAACGACAAAGGCGGAAATGCACGCGCGGAACGGCGAGCTCGCTGCCTCGATCGAGGAGGCGAGGCGGGCACAGGATCTTGCCGCCAGGCTCATAGAGCGGGATCCAAAGATCCTCATCTGGCAGATCCGCTGGGTCGAAAGCGTGCTCATCCATGCGCGCGCGCTCATCATGCGCAACGACTTCAACGAGGCCAGACGCGTGGCACAGGGCGTGATGTCACGCCTCGAGAACCTGCCGGCATCGCGGCTGCACGCGCCACGCCGGGCCTTTCTCATGGCCCAGGCGCAGCTCATCATTGCCGAAGCCGATCGGCGTCAGGGCAACGTCGCTGGCAATCGCAACGCCCTGTCGAAAGTGCTCGTGCTGCTCGAAGGCGATATCGCCTTCGACAGAGCGCGAGTGGACGCGGCGCGAGCCATCGCACTGTATCGACTCGGTCGCGAGGCCGAAGCCAGACCATTCGTGGACAAGCTTTCCACGCTGGATTTCCACGACCCCGAACTTGACGCGATCACGTCCGAGATTCGGAACGACCCCTCCCTGGACTCGCCCACACTCCGGCCTGCCCACTGAGGTCCATGCCAACCCGCAACGAGGAGAGCGGACATGCCAGTACCCACAGCGCGAGTCAAAGTAATACTGGAGGTACGTGATTCGAACGCACCATTGGAAAATGCGGTGAGATTTCGATTCGCTGCATCCACTGATCAGGCATCCGGGATCAAGGTTGAAGAAGATGGAGACATCATCCTGCCCAGGTCGCTGAAGAGCGAGGTAGGGATCCTGTTCACCCTGGCGACGAAACAACTTTCCCATGGCGGGCGAGCGTACGCGGTGAGTTTCAAACCCAATGGTTCCGACAACATTCGCAGAATGCTGCGACTCCAGAATCCAAAAACCGACAATAGCAAGAAGGAATGGCCGTACGAGGATGGTGAGTTCTACAACTTTCGGTTGTCCGATTCCGAAGAGGAAAACCGCGAGCTCAGGGTGACGATGAGGAACGAAGCCACGCATCAAGGCGCCCTCATCGACTACCAATACGGCCTCACCGTCAGTCTGCGTGACCGCAATGGTGCGCATGTGGCATACGTCGAGCACGATCCCGTCATTCGCAATGGTGGCGGCAGCTCCAGGGTCAACCCGACCGGCTTGCTTCGGCCCGTCCTCGCCGGCTTCGTTGCCGGGGCGGTGTGTGCGATCGTGTTGCTCAGGGCATTCTCCTGGTGACTCGTCGGAAGCAGTCCACGGAACCCGCGCCCTTGGCTTGCGAACCCCTCCTCATCGGCGTCACCAGCCATCGCGACCCCGCGCCCGATGAGGTGCCTGCGCTGCGTGCGCGGGTGGCGAATTTTCTCGGCACGCTGGCGCTCGCCAACCCGACATTGGCGGTGACCGTGGTCACGTCGCTGGCGGAGGGTGGCGACCAGTTGGTCGCCGAGGAGGCGCTCGCGCTCGGTCTGCGCGTGATCGCCGTGCTGCCGATGACGCTCTCCTCGTATGTCGACGATTTCACGGCCGACGAAGCACGTCGTCGCTTCGAGACACTGCTCGCGCGCGCGACGGTGGTCGAGATGCCCGAGGTCGACGGCGCGGCCATACTCGGCAGCGATGCCGGTGCCAAGCACGTGCGTGCCTGGCACTACACCCAGGCCGGCATCTACATTGCGAGCCACAGCCATCTGCTGCTCGCATTGTGGGATGGGCGCCCCGCGCGCGGCAGCGGCGGGACCGCCGATGTCGTCACCTACCATCTGGATGGCATCGAGCCGGCCCTGATCGAACGCCGGCGCAACATGGCCGTGCTCAATCGCTTCGGTGGGAGCCGCGAACGTTTCGCCTTCCATATCGTCTGCTCGCGCAATGGTCGCGAGGGCGCGCCCGCTCCAGGCCTTGGACCGCTGCAGGTGTTCTGGCGCAGCGGCGGAGGTCAGGCGGAGGATGGCGATGGGCCGATGCCCGCCGAACTCCAGCGCATGCTCGATCGCCTCACCGCCTGGCAGGCCGACCTCTCCCGCCACTGCAGTGGTGGCAACCGTGCCACGCACACCGGCACCGCGACACCGGCATCCTCGCCGATCGAGCGCCGCTTCGCCGCCGCCGACCACCTCGCTCTGCTCTACCGGCGCCGCGTGATCGTCGCAATGCGCACGCTCTACTCGATGGCCGCCCTGATGGGCATTGCCTTCATCGGCTACGAACAGCTGTCCCAGGATTCGATGATTTTCGTCTTCCTCGCACTGTTTGCCGCTGGCGTCGGCATCGATCGACTCGCCCACAAGCATGCCTGGCATCGCAAGTACCTCGATTACCGTGCGCTCGCCGAAGGCTTGCGCGTGCAGATGTACTGGCGGCGCGGCGGTCTTGCCACCCACGATGACGCCGAGTTCGCACACGATGATTTTCTGCAGAAACAGGACGTCGAACTCGACTGGATCCGCAACGTCATGCGCTCCGCCGCCCTCGAAGCAGCGGCGATGCCGGCAACACCGGTCGATCTCGACGCTGTCGTCGATGCATGGGTCGGGACTCCGGGTGGCGACGGTCAGCTGGGCTTCTATCAACGCCGCAGTCGCGAGCGCGCGGCGACACATCGGCTCACCGAACGCCTCGGCGCATTGAGCCTGTGGACCGGCATCGCCATCTGCATCTTCCTCGCAATCACGATTCGCGTCCTGCCGGACGATGCAAAGACCGCCCTGGTCGCACTGATGGGCTCGCTCTCGGTGATCGCCGCCGTGCGCGAGGCCTATGCGTACCGCAAGGCCGACAAGGAACTCATCAAGCAGTACCGTTACATGCAGCGCATCTTCGCGCAGGCGCGCCAGGCCATCGACCGTGCAGCGGACGACGATGCCAAGCGCGCGATCCTGCGCGAACTCGGCGAAGCCGCCCTGGCCGAACATGCCGAATGGACTCTTATGCACCGCGAACGTCCGCTCGAACGCGCACATATCTGAGCCGGCGCAGGCGCACGAACTGCCCTGCGGAGTCGCTCGTCGACGCGGCACCTGGCCGGGAAATGCGCCGCTGGCATTCCGTCCCTCATCCGCGCCGGGTTCCACCACGCCGGCAACCAGGGTTTCCATCCCACCGGTTGCCCACATGGATGTTCCGCGCTTCGTCCGACCGGCCGTGAATGCCCGGGAAGAACGGTCTCATCGGATCGCGTGGCGGTGGTGCGAAACCGGTCGGCCGCAGCCTGCATTCCCGGCACGGTGCGGATCCAGCTCCTGCCCGAGCACGTACCGTCATGCGTCGTTCTGCGGCATGCTTGCGCGATGCTCGACATCGTCCTCCACCGCCCCGAGATTCCGCCCAACACCGGCAACGTGATCCGGTTGTGCGCCAACACCGGCGCGCGCCTGCACCTGATCGCACCACTCGGTTTCGAGCTGGACGATGCACGCCTGCGCCGCGCCGGGCTCGACTATCACGAGTTCACGGCACTGCATGTGCATGCGGATCTGGCCGCCTTCGTCGCCGTGGTTGCACCGCGTCGGCTGTTCGCGTTGTCCACGCGCGGCGGGGTGCGCTATGACAGCGTGCGCTATGCCGACGGTGATGCACTGATGTTCGGTTCTGAAACCGCGGGATTGCCGGATGAGGTGCTCGCCATGATCGAGCCGGCCCATCGCCTGCGCCTGCCGATGCGACCCGGCAACCGCAGCCTCAACCTGTCCAACGCGGTCGCGGTGGTCGCGTTCGAGGCGTGGCGTCAGGCGGGATTCGCGGGAGGAGTCTGGAACACACACGCAGGGTGAGGTCGCTGCTCGACGCGCGCCCGCGCTTGCGCGCGTTCACCGCAGCGTGCAGATCTCCTCGGGGTACTCGGGTTTCTGCTCCCGGGCCATCAGGATCTGCAAACCTTCGACCGGGGTGATTTCCTCGTGCAGCACGCGCTGCACCTGCTCGGCGATCGGCAGTTCGATACCGACGCGGCGGGCGAGACGTACGACTTCGTCGACGGTGACGATGCTCTCGACGACCTGACCGATTTCGGCGACGGCCTGCGGCAATGGCACGCCGCGGCCAAGCGCAAGGCCGAGGCGACGGTTACGCGAGAGGTCACCTGTGCAGGTCAGGACCAGGTCGCCGAGACCAGCCAGGCCCATCAGGGTTTCCGCACGCGCGCCAAGCGCGGTGCCGAGGCGCAGGATCTCGTTCATGCCGCGCGTGATCAGTCCGGCGCGCGCGTTGAGACCGAGTTGCATGCCGTCGGCAACGCCAGTGGCGACGGCGAGCACGTTCTTCATGGCGCCGCCGAGCTCGGCGCCGAGCACGTCGGTGCCGGTATAGGCACGGAAATTCGGCGCGTGCAACAGGCTGGCGACACGTTGCGCGAACTCCGCGTTGGCCGAGTGCACTGTCAACGCGGTCGGCAGACCCTGGGCGACTTCACGCGCGAACGAGGGGCCGGTGACCACGGCCGCCGGATGCTGCGGCAGGCGTTCGGCAACCAGTTCATGCAGGAAACGCCCGGAGCCCGGATCGAAACCCTTGGTCGCCCAGGCAATGCCTGCCTCCGGTGCGACCCATGGCGCGATCTCGTCGACGAGGTCGCGAAAAGCATGGCTCGGCACCGACACCAGCACGATCGCGGCATCGCGTACGCAGGCTTCGATCGCGGCGGTGACCTGCAGGCCCTCCGGGAACGGCATCTCCGGCAGGTAGCGCGAGTTCGCCCGCACCGTGGCCATGTCGACCACGGCCTGCGCGGAACGCCCCCATAACGTGGTCGGCACGCCGTTGCGGGCGAGGAGCACGGCCAGCGCCGTGCCCCAGGAACCGGCGCCGAGAACCGCGACCGGCGTCGAGGTCTTCATCGACTCAGGAATTGAGTGCCTGACCGGCTGCCGGCGCTTCGGCACGCCGGCGCATCTGCTCGGCGTAGATGGCGTCGAAATTGATCGGCTGCAGCAGCAGCGGCGGGAAACCGCCGGCCTGGACGAGATCGGAGACGACCTGGCGCGCATACGGGAACAGCACGTTCGGGCAGTACGTGGCGAGCACGGCTTCCTGTGCGGCCGGTTCGAAACCGGAGACGCCGAAGATGCCGGCCTGGTGCACCTCGGCGAGGTAGGCCGTGCCCTCCTCGAGCTTGCAGGTGACGGTCACGCTGAGCACCACCTCGAACACCGAAGGGGCCAGCGTGTTGACGCGCTGGCTCAGGTTGAGCTCGACGTTTGGCTGACCCTGCGACTGGAACACCTGCGGCGCGTTCGGCACCTCGAACGAGAGATCCTTGGTATAGATCTTCTGCAGGTTGAGCTGGGCGGCGTTCTCGACCGGGCCGGTGGCGGCGCCGTTCGCTGGGGTGTTCTCTGCCATGGTGCGGATGCTCCGGAAAAATCGGGGGAAAAAGGACGCGGATTATCCCACGCCAGGAAAGCCTGTGCACGCAGGCGGGAATCGGGACATCGGGGTCGATGCCGGCCAACGCAAGGGCGGGTTCGATCCCGGCTCAGCCGGTGGCGCGGCCCTTGGCCAGCGGCATCTGCGCCTCGGTCCAGGCACGCACGCCACCGTCGAGCGAATACACCTGGCTGAAGCCGGCCTTGACCAGGCGCTTGGCCGCCATGCCTGCGGTCTGGCCGCTGCGGCAGACGATGGCCACCGGCAACTCGCGGACCTTGGCAAGTTCCTTGCTCTCCGGGTCGAACTGGCTCATGGCAACGTGACGCGAGCCGGGAATGTGGCCCTTCTCGTAGTCCTGGATGCTCGACACGTCGAACAGCAGCGCGTTCTCGCGGTTGATGAGCTGGGTCAGGCCGGCCGGGGTCAACAGGCGGTAGCCGCGCGTCAGGCGCACGAACTCGCTGGCGACGAGGGCGACCAGCACGCCGATGAAGGCGAACGAAAGGATCGGATGGTTGCCGATGAACTCGGGCAGGCGGCTGAGGAATTCGGACACGGGAAGAGTAACCTCGGCTGGCGGCGCGGTCGCACCGGCACGAAAAGGAACGCGATTGTCGGCGAGCGGACCGATGCCTGCAAATCCCGGCTGGCGGGCGGCTGAACCCGTCAGCCATCATTCTGCGCAGACGTGACCGTCCATGCTGGGGAAAGCCGCTATGTCCATCCGCCTCTGCTCGATCGCCCTGTTCACCGCCCTGCCGGCGCTGGCCGCTGATCGGCCGCCATCCACACCCGCTGGTGGCGAAGGCTTCACGCGCGAATCACTCGCCCACGACCATGAAATGCCGGCCTTCATGCGCGCCAACATCGAACTCGGCATCGCCGAGAACGTCGCGCGGCTGACCCGCGAAGGCCTGCTCGCCGCCCCGGACACGAGCGTGCTGGTCAGCAACCTGCAATGGCCGCTGCGCGCTCGTGCCGGCTACGCCGACCCCGACTATCACGGCATCTCGAACTTCGTCGACCTCGACCCGGCGTTTCCGAACCAGTTGCTCGACTACCAGTGCGGCACGCGCTCGTACGACCTTTCAAGCGGCTACAACCATCCCGGCATCGACTATTTCCTCTGGCCGTTCGCCTGGCGGATGATGGACGCGGAAGTCATCGAGGTGGTCGCCGCCGCGCCCGGCACGATCATCCAGAAGATCGACGGCTGGAACGACCGCAGCTGCACGAACAACTATTCCGACAGCTGGAACGCCGTCTACGTGCAGCACGGCGACGGCACCGTGGCGTGGTACGGCCACATGAAGTTGGGCAGCCTGACCGCGAAGCCGATCGGCGCCAGCGTGGCCGCCGGCGAATACCTCGGCCTGGTCGCCAGTTCCGGTTTCTCCACCGGCCCGCATCTGCATTTCGAGCTGCGCAGCTCGAACGGTGCCGGCGCGACGATCTTCGAACCGCACAGCGGCACCTGCCGCGCCGGTGCCAGCCTGTGGGCGAACCAGCGCCCGTACTGGGACAGCGGCATCAACAAGCTGGCCACCCACTCGGCGCCGCCGAGTTTCGCCGTCAGTTGCCCGAATCCCGGCCAGGAAACGCCGAATCTCAGCAACCGCTTCCGGCCGGGCATCGACAACTTCCACGTCGCCGCCTATTACCGCGACCAGCTCAATGGCGCACAGACGACCTTCCGCCTGCGCCGCGGCAACACCGTGACCTCGACCTGGCAGCACACCAACAATGGCGACTACGCGGCCGCTTACTGGTACTGGTCATGGACGCCGCTGCCGGCGAGCACCATGCCCGGCGTGTGGATCGTCGAGGCCACCTTCAACGGGCGCACCTACTACCATGAGTACATGGTCGGCGACGACATCATCTTCGCAAGCTCGTTCGGCGGCTGAGCCCCTGGGATGCCCTGACCTGTTCGGCAATGGCGTCATGAAGTCCGCAAGGTTCGCGGCGTGGTGCGCGGCTTGCCCAGGCAGCCAGTCTGCCTTCGCCGTCGCGCCATGATCTGCGCCGGCACGGGACGGCGACGCCGTTGCGGGATAAGACCTTCCCTAGCCGAGCATCCTGCGGGCGAGGTCGAGCGCGGCAGGGAAATCTCGCGCGAAGCGCAGGCTGTCGCCATCGTCGCGCACACCCATGCGCGCCAACGCCTCGCGTGGCTGCCGTTGCAGGCCGCTGACGATCAGGCGCGTGTCGTGACGACGGCAGCGCTCGACGAGGTTCCTGATCGCATCGATGCCGGAGGCGTCGATCATCGGCACCAGGCGCATGCGCAGGATGAACACGCGCGGCGGCGCGCCGACCGCGCGCAGCACGTCGTCGAGGCGGTTGGCAACGGCGAAGAACAGCGGCCCGGACACCCGATAGGCCTCGACCCCAGCCGGCAGGTCGACACGCTGGTCGCTGGCGAGGTCGGCGGCGCTTTCCTCGGCGTCCTCCTCGATCAGTGCATGATCGGATTCGAGCGCGACGACTTCGCTCATGCGGTGCATGAACAGGAAGGCCGCGAGTACCACGCCGACTTCCACGGCGACGGTGAGATCGAACATCACGGTCAGCAGGAAGGTGACGACGAATACCGCGAGATCACCGCGTGGTGCGTGCAGCAGGTGACGGATGCGCTCGATCTCGCTCATGTTCCAGGCGACCATCAGCAGCAGCGCGGCCATTGCCGGCAGCGGCACGTAGTTCGCCAGGGGCGCGAGGAACAACACGAACAGCAGGATGAACATGGCGTGCGCCATGCCCGCCACCGGCGTGCGCCCGCCGGCACGCACATTGGTCGCGGTGCGCACGATCGCACCGGTCGCCGGCAGACCCCCGACCATGGCTGAGGCGGCATTGGCGACGCCTTGCGCAACCAGTTCACCGTTGGAGCGGTGGCGCCCGCCGATCATGCCGTCGGCGACCACAGCCGACAGCAGCGATTCGACACCCGCGAGGAAGGCAATCGTGAACGAGGCCGGCAGCAGCTCGGCAAGGCGCGCGACTTCGAATTGCGGCAGATGGAACGTCGGCAGGGTCGTCGGGATGCCGCCGAAGCGCGTCGCAATCGTGTCGACCGGTATGTTGAAGGCGAGCACGGCCAGCGAGGCGACGATCACGGCGATGAGGAAGGCCGGCCAGTTCGGCCGCCAGCGCCGCAGTGCCACCAGCAGGGCGAGCGTGGCGAAAGCGACACCGGCCGCCGCCGGCGCGAGACTGCCGATGTGCGCGAAATAGGCCTCCCAGCGTGCGAAGAACTCGGCCGGCAGCTTGTCGATGTCGAGACCGAGCGCGTCCTTGATCTGGCTGGTGAAGATGCTCACCGCGATGCCGGCGGTGAAACCAGTGATGACCGGCTGCGGCATGTACTTCATCAACGTGCCGAGACGCAGCAGACCGGCCAGCACGAGCATCGCCGCTGCCATCAGGGTGGCGATGACGAGGCCGTCATAGCCGAAACGGTCGATGACATTGAACACGACCGGGATGAAGGCCGCGGTCGGGCCGCCGATCTGCACGCGCGAGCCACCAAGCGCGGAAATCAGGAATCCGGCGACGATCGCTGTGTGCAGGCCGACCGCCGGCGACGCGCCCGAGGCAATCGCCAGTGCCATCGACAGCGGCAGGGCGACGATGGCGACGGTCAGGCCGGCGAGGAGGTCGCGACGCAGATCGCGCGCGTGGTAACCCTGGCGCAGCACGGTGACGAGCTTCGGCACGTACAGCCGCCAGCCCGGCGTCGGCGATGCCGGCGGACCATGCATCGGCGAGGAACGGCTCATGCGTGGATCAATTCCGCCTCGAGAGATCCGGCAGGCCGCTGTGCAGGGTCCAGGCCTTGGCTTTTTTGTCGAACTTCCAGACCTGGTTGTCGATGATCGTGCGCATCTCCTGCGTATGCAGGTTGACGACCGCGATCTCGACGCTCTGGCGCACCTCGAAGTCGCTGACCGGGATTGCCGGGCGCTCGTTGTAGGCGGTGAAGCGGACCTGCTTGTAGCGTTCCAGTTCGAGCGTGCTCAACGGGTGCTCGGCACGCCAGGCCGGATTGACGAAACTTTCGGCCTGTTCGATCGAACCCCAGCGGATCGTCGCCGCATATGCGCGCAGGGTTTCGGTGAGCAGCTTGTCGCGCGACTTCGCGTAGGCCGGCGTGGCGAAGGCGACGACAAGTACCGCGCCGACCAGCACCAGCGCGCGCAGCAACGGGCAGACAGGCTTGGCGATCATGGACGGCCTCTCAGGCAGGCGTGGTGATGCCCGATTCTGCCGCATCGGTCGTCACGCCGGAAGGAATGGTCGCTTTGGCCAATGCGACGAAGCGCGCGTGCAGCGTGCAGGCCGGGTTGCCGCTGTCATCGGCAACCACCACGCGCACGCTGACGCGCGCCTTGCCACGCACGCGCAACGTTTCGAGGAAGGCGGAGAAGGATTCGTCCGCGTCGAGACTGGCGGTCGCGGTGAAGTCGTTCCACACCGGCAACAGGTAGCGGATCGTGCTGTCCTGCACATAGATGTCGCAATCGATGCGCGCGTCATCGGCGGCGAGATGGACCAACGACCAGCCGGCCAGGGTCATCACGCCGGCCAGGCTGCCACCGAAGACGCAACCCTTGTCATTGATGTTTGGGGCGAGCGGCGCACTGATTGCCAGCGTCGTCCGATCCCAGGCGCTGATGCGCAGGCCCATCGCCCGCGCCAGCGGGATGTCGGCCAGCAGCGCGCGCTCCAGCGCCTCACGCAGGTCTTTGCTCTCGGTCACCAGCTCATCCTCCTGTCGCCCGGTCAAGGATGCCCTGGCGCGGCGCGCGAGTGTGCGCAATGCCGGCAGCGGCGACAAGCGCGAGGCGGATTCCGCTTCCTTCGCTTCTGCGCAGCGAATGGGAAGGCAGGAGCGCCGGTGGGTGTTCTCGCAGACACCCGCCGGCCCAGTCAGAACCATCTGCCGATGCCACGGATGATGAAGAACCGAAACCCGGTACGGGATGCCGGCCTGCACCGACATGACGGCATCGAGGATCATCAAGGATGCCCTGATCGATCCCGCAATGGCGTCATGACATCCGCAAGCCCCGCCAGAGCGTAGACTGGCGTCACCACGATCCTCACCGCATGACCAACCTCCACCTGCCCCTCGCCGGCGCGACTGTCATCATCACGCGCCCGACCCTGACCGCCGACGCCAGCGTGCGCACGGCACGGCGGCTCGGTGCGCTGGTCGTGCGCCTGCCGGGACTCGGTCTGCGCGCAACCGAGGATCGCGCCACGGCGGCTGCAGGGCTGCGCCGCGCACGCAAGGCGGATGCCTGGATCTTCACCAGTCCGGCCGCCGTGCACTTCGCCTTCGCCCTCGCTCCGGAACTGCGTCCGAGTCGGGCGACACGTGTGTTCGCCGTCGGCGCCGGCACCGCGCGCGCGCTCGGCCGCCATGGCATCGGTGCCATCCATCCGTCGCATTGCCACGACAGTGACGGCCTGCTCGCACTCGACATCCTTGCCGCGCCGCATGGCTGGCAGATCGCCGTCATCGACGCACCGGGCGGGCGCGACGCCATCGCACCGACCCTGCGCGAACGTGGCGCCGCAGTCGAGCGCCTGCACGTCTACCGACGAACCGCGCCGCGCCTCGACCGCCGTCACTTCGCCCGGCTCGCCGCCGCGCCGCTGCCGTGGATCAGCCTGGTTTCGAGCGGCGAGGCGCTCGGTCATCTCGCTGCGGCCCTGCCCGCTGCTCTGGCCAGCCGCTGGCGTGGGCAGGCCTTGGTGGTCAGCAGCCGACGCCTTGCCACCCAGGCCCTGGAGCTGGGGTTCGGCGATGTCCATGTCGCTCGCTCGGCCCTGCCGACCGACCTGTTCGGCTGCGCCGGTATGGTTCTCGCGCGTCATCGCATTTGACGATCCGGCGCTGCCGCGCATGGAGTTCTTCGGCTAGCATGTGCACATGGAAAACGACACCCGCGCGGAGCTGCCGGCGCCGACCCAGCGCAGCGAAGGATCGTCCGACGTCCGTCCCGCAACGCCACCCCGCCGCGGTGGCGCGCGAGGTCTCCTGTTCGTCATCGTCGTGCTGGCCGTGGCCGCTACGGCGTTCTGGTGGCTGCGCGAGACACGCGAGCAGGGCGCACAGCAGGCCGGCGTGCTCGATGCGCGCGTCGAAGCGCTCGCCAGCAGCGGCGAGCAGCTCAAGCGCGAGGTCGAATCGTTGCGCGCACGTCTCGCCGATGCCGAGTCGATCAACCGCAGCCTGCGCGAGGAACTGCTCGGTGCGGCGGAGCGTGCGCGCGCGGTCGAGGATGCAGTCGCCCATCTCGCCGACCAGCGCCTGACCGGCCGCGACGCACTCGCCCTGAACGAAGCCGAGTTCCTGCTCCAGATCGCCACCGAACGTCTGCGCCTGTTCCACGACGCCGCGGCCGCGATCACCGCCTACCGACTTGCCGACAGCGCGCTCGCCGCCGCCGAGGATCCCCTGTTCGCTTCGGTGCGCCAGACCATCGGTGCCGAGATTGCCGCACTCGAAGCCGCGCAGTCCCTGCGTGTCCAGCCCACGCTCGACGCATTGGCCAACCTGCGCGCCCGCCTCGTCAACCTGCCGTCACGAGCGAATGGCTTGGCCGCGCCGGCCGTCGACCCGCCCGAGTCGCGTTTCGCACGCGTGTTCGGCCAGTTCGTGCGCGTCAGCCGCACCGATGCGCAACCGACCTTCGAGGTGCGTGATGCCGCGATCACGCGTTCGCTCGCCGCGCTCGACCTGCGCGCCGCGGAAGCCGCGCTGTTCGCGCGCGACGCCGAAGCCTTCACTGCTGCACTCGTGCGGGCACGTGGCGGGGTCACCGCCGCCTTCGACACTGATGCCGAAGCGGTGCGCAACGTGCTCGGCGAGATCGATCGCCTCGCCGCCACGCCGATGGCGCCGCAACTGCCCGAACTCGGCAGCGCGCTCGGCGAGCTGCGCAACCTGCGTACCTTGCGCGCGCTTTCGCGTGAGGTGCCGCCGCCGGTACAGGATTCGTCACGGTGAAGACCTGGGTCGTCATCCTGCTGTTGCTTGCGGTTGCCGTCGCTGCGGCCTTTGGCTGGCAATGGCTCGCCGCTGATCCCGGCTACGTGCTCGTGCGCGTGCGCGGCCTGTCAATCGAAACCAGCCTCGTGTTTGCCCTGGTCGCCCTGCTCTTCACCTGGGGCGCGCTGAGCCTGGGCTGGCGCTTGCTGCGATGGCCGCTGCGCGCCTGGGGTCGCGCGCAGCGGCGGCGTGGCCGCGAACGCCTCGCCGGCGGCCTTGCCGCATTCGCCGAAGGGCGCTACCTGCAGGCCGAACGCGATCTCGCCAAGGCTGCGAAGCAGCCCGCCCTGCGCGGCCCGGCCCTGCTCGCATTGGCACGTGCGGCGCATGCGCGTGGCGAGGACGAGCGTGCGTCAAGCGCGCTCGACGAAGCCGCACTCGAAGCCGAACCGGCCGCACTCGCGCAACGCGCGAAGTTCCTCGTTGAGCGCGGACGTCACCTCGACGCGCTGGCCTTGCTCAAGCCGAAAGTCGCAACCGGTGCGCTACCGCCGGTTGGCTGGCGCGTGCTGATCGAGGCCGCCCTCGCCGCAGGTGATACCCAGACCGCCTACGATGCGCTGGCGCCGCTCGGCAAGTCGCAATCACTGGCTTCGAGCACGTTCGCCGACCTCGAGGTGCGCGTCCTCGCCGCGCACCTCTCCGCTGCGCCGAGCGCGGCACGCCTCAACACGCTGTGGGGCTCCGCCACGCGCGCACAGCGTCGCCATCCCGTCACCATTGCCGCATTCGCGCGTCGCTCGGCGGCATTCGGCCAGATGCTTGCTGCCATGGACGAGATCGAAGCCGCACAGCGCCGCGAATGGAGCGAAGCCCTCGCCCGCGTCTACGGCGAACTCGGTCCTGCCGAACTGCCGACGCGCACACAGCATGCCGAACACTGGTTGGCGATTGCACCGAACAGTCCGGCCCTGCTGACCACCCTCGGCATTCTCTGCCGCGACCAGCAACTCTGGGGTAAGGCAATCCAGTACCTCGATCGCGCCACTGCGCTTGATGCCGGCGCCCTCGCCTGGGAGGCCCTCGGCAACGCGCACGCCGGCAAGGGCGATGAATCCCTTGCCAACCGGTGCTACGCCAACGCCCTGCGCATCAACCGTGGCGAAACCGCGATCCCGCTCGCGCAGCGCGCCGCCGGCCCGGTCGACACGCATGCGCTGATCGTCGAGGAACGCGACCAGCACGGCGTGCCAAGGTTGCCGAGAGCGGGCTGATCCCGCGCAATCGGGGCCGGTCAACCACCATGCGCCCGATCCTTCATCGGATCGGCCAGCTTCGCGTCTTCGGAGAAATCACGGATCGCCAGCACGAGCGTGCTGAACGCCTCGATCTCGGCGGCGGTCATGTAGGGGTTCCAGGTGTCCATCAGGACGACCACGCGCGTGTGCTCGCTGTGGTTCCAGGCTTCGTGCAGGAAGGTATCGTCGAAGGTGATGCAGCGGCCGAACTGCCAGGCGTGATCGTCGCCACCGACACGCAGGGCGCCATTGCCAGGCACGATCAGCGGAAGATGCGTGACCACGCGCGTGTTGGTGACACCATGGTGCGGGCGGATATGCGAGCCCGGCGTGAGCTTGGAGTACAGGCACTCCGGCGCGTGGCCGCGCAGGCGAACGAGCGGCACTGCGTCGAGTGCCGCTGCCGTGACCGGGCAGCGTGCGCAGTTGTCGTCGTAGCGGCGGCCATGGCGATAGAAGAAATAGGCATCCCAGTGCGGCGTGCCGCGCGTGCCGCTCAGATGCTCCTCGGTTGAGCGTCCGGGCTGGAACTTGAGGAAGGGCTCGAACACGGCTTCGTTGCCGAGCACGGCTTCGAGTTCACCGAGGATCTCCGGCGCGCGTTCTTCGAGCGGCGCATACCACGGAAACAGCGAGCGCTCGAACCAGGGCACGGTTGGTAGATCCGGGAGGTACAGGAACAGTGGCTTCTGGCGTGGGTCCGGATAGTCGGCCGGCAGCGTGCCGAGCCAGATCGACAGGCATTTCGTCACCCGGCGCAATGCGTCAGCACCGTGTTTCGCCTGCAAGGGCTCGAGCAGCTCGGTGAACAGGCGGGCGCGACCCTCGTCGATCACGCGAATCGCGTGCTCGACCAGCGGACGCATCGGCGGCGCCGTTGTCTGCGCGTTGAGCCAGCGCCCCTGGCGCTGCGCGGTGGTTACCGCGCCGAAGAAAGCCGCAACGGCCTCGCGCGTGCGTCCGAGCTCCTCGAGCACGAAACCGAGTTGCAGGCGTGCGATGAAGAAATCAGGCTCGATGCGGATGGCGTCGCGCAGGGCGACCAAGGCCTCGTCGAGGCGACCCTGGCCACGCAGTACCAGGCCGTGGTTGGCGACAACCTGCGCCTCGTCCGCGGCCAATGCACGCGCACGTGCGAGCTGGCGCTCGGCCTCGTCGAGCCGACCTGCGGCGAAGGCACGCATGCCGAGGTGCTGCAATGCCTCGACCGAATCGGGCGAGTTGGCCAGCACGGCGGCGTACAGCCTCTCGGCATCGGCGCCGCGACCATCGCGCACCGCGGTGCGCGCCTGTGCAAGCAGGGTTGCGGTCATCGCCGGCGCAGTGCCCACCGACGACTCAGCGGCGCAAGGCCGCATTGAGCGTGTAGGTGCCTACGATCCGCGCCTCGGCGAGCACGTGGCCATCGATCGCACGGCGGAAGTCGGCGAGCGTAAAGCCGGGTTCGAGACCGAGCGTCGGCACGTCAAGCGCGTAAACACAGAAGTGATAGTGGTGCAGGCGCTCGTCATTCCACGGCGGGCAGGGACCGTCGTAACCGAGGTAACTCCCTCCCATGTCTGCATCGCCGGCGAACCAACCGGTGTAGTCGTTCAGGCCTTGGCGCGAGCCGTTCGGCCCGACCGGCTCACGCTTGCCGCGCGCAACGATGCCGTCGCTGCAACGGCCGGCTCCCAGCTCGCGACACTCTGCCGGGATGTCGACCATCAGCCAGTGCACGAACTCCACGCGCGGCAGGTCGGCGCGTACGTGGCGGCCAACCTGGTTGACATCGTCGCCCACGCTCGGCACGTCGGGATCGATGCAGCTCAGCGCGAACGCACGCGTGCCTGCCGGTACGTCGGTCCAGGCGAGGTGTGGATTGCGGTTCGTCGACAGTACGCAGGGTTCACCGTCCGGCCCCGGCTTGCCGAAGGCAAATTCCGACGGAATCGGCTGCATGTCGTGGAAGCTCTGGCTGCGGATGTGCATGGCATGGCTCCGGCAAGTGGTTCAGGCGTTGGCGTACGGGTCCTTGAGCAGGCGTTCGAATGGCTCGGCGAGTGCCTGCGCGTAGACCTGCCAGTGGCCGTTGGCGAAGCGTGTCGGCAGGCCACCGAGCCCGGTGTCGGTACGCTTGACGAAGTCACCACGAACGAGGCGCTCGACACCGACGAAAGCGGCCAGCTCGCGCGCCGGCGCACCGTCGACGTCGGCCATCACCGTATCGGCATCGACGACGAGATGCGGCAGGCCGCCGTGGGCGACCACATAGCGCACGTGGGCGAACGCGCGTGGCAGCCAATCGACGGCTGCATCGAAGTCGTTGAGGCCGGCATACGGCAACCAGCCAAAAGCGAGCCAGTTCAGGAAGGCGTCACGGATGTCACGATCGACGACGACGACGCGCGTGCCGGGCATCAGGCGCTGCGCGAAGACCAGGTGGCGCGCATCCCAGCGCGGGATCCAGTCGATGATCGGCTTGTCGAGATCGATCTCCATGCGGCGCAGCGGCTCGAGGTACTCCTCCCGCAGCGCACGCACATTCTCCTCGCTCAGCTCGCTGCGCGTGTGATCGAAGGCGCGCGTGTCGAAGCCATCGTTGCGTACCCCCTCGGCACGATCGAGCAGCGCGCTCAGTTGCGGCTGGTCGCCGAGCAGGGCGGCGATGCGTTCGACCCCGCTGCCGGGCGTGCCGACCAGCAGAATCGGTGCATGCGCCCACTTCTCGCCCTGCGCCTGGGCGATGACGCGCGCGTACTCGCTTGCATCCGGCAGCGTTTCCAGGCGCGGCAACATGCCGGTCAGGCCATGTTGTGAGGCACGGAAGTGCTTCACGGCCTCGTCGTAACGGCCTGCACGATCGTGCAGGCGGCCGAGCAGGTTGAGCGAGTGGCGGGCGACGTCATCGCGCGTGGTGCGACCCGCGATCAGGTCGAGCAGGGCCTTGGCGGCCTCGTCGTTGCCGCTGCGAAGGCGCGCGCGCGCACGAATCAGGGTCGCTTCCTGTTCGTCCGGATAGCGCACGGCGAGACGCTCGGCGAGCTCGTTGGCCGCGTCGAAATCACCCATGCGTTCCCGCTGCCTGGCCAGTTCGAGCACGACCTGGTCGTTGGACGGATCACGGTCATGCAGCACCTGCCATTCATCGACGGCCTCGACGTCGCGGCCGAGCTGGGTGTTCAGCATCGCGCGCTCGGCACGCCAGCGGGTTTGCAGCGGAAACCGCTCGATGCGCTCATCGAGCAAGGCGAGCGCTTCCCGCGCGCGGCCGAGCTGGCGCAAGCACCACAGCAAGGCCTCGAAGCCGGCTTCGTGATGTGGTGCACGCTCGAGCGCGCGGCGGTACTGGGCGACCGCGTCCTCGTGGCGGCCAAGCGCTCGGTAGACGTCACCGAGGCCAAGTTCGCCAGCCAGCTCGAAGTTGCGTCTGTTGAGCAGGGAACGCATGAACGGCTCGGCCTCGGCCGCGCGGTGTTCGCGCAGCAGGAGCTGCCCGAGCGCATTGCTCGCGTGTGCCTGGCCGGGCTGCAGCTCCAGCGCACGGCGGAACGACTGCTCGGCGAACGCGATCATGCCCCGCTTGACGAAACCGCGACCGAGCGCGAAAGCGACCGAGGCGTCGTTCGGCGAAAGGTCGGCCGCGCGCGACAGGTATTTCATCGCCGTATCGATGTCCTCGCGATCGAGCGCGATCATGCCGAGACCGGCATAGGCCTGCGCATCCTCCTCGACACGCAGCGCGGTGCGGAAGTACTGCTCGGCGAGGGTCGGATCAGCGTTGAGCATGGCGATATGGCCCAGCGTGGAATGCGCGCCGGCGCTGTTCGGATCGAGCGCGAGCGCCTGTTCGTAGGCAGTGCGCGACCGTTCGATGTTGCCGAGCTGGAACTGTATGGCGCCAAGCATGAGCAGCAGGCGCGGTTGTTCGGGCGCGAGCTCATGGGCGCGCCGGATCAGCGTCGCCGCCTCCTCGAGGTCGCCGCGCGCGCGGCGCACGACTCCCAGCAGACGCAAGGCCTCGCCGTCATTCGGATTCGCGGCGAGCAGCTCGCGGTAGCCCTGCTCGGCCTCTTCAAGGCGGCCCTGGCGGTGCAGTTCGAGGGTTTCTTCTCTGGTCATGGTCATTCGGTATGGGAGGGCCGGGGCCGCACGGGGACCGTACATTATGCCGCACGACGGCGATTCGGCCCGCAGGACGCTGCGTGCCTCCGTGCTAGGCTCAGCGGCCCGCACCTCGAACCGAATCCGCCGGAACCGCCACCGATGGGAGCCAACCAGGACCTCGCCACCCTGTTGCGCGCGCGCACGCCATTGCTGGTCGTCGAAACGCCCGAGGAAAAACGCGTCATCGAAAGTTTCCGGCACGCCATCGCGCAGAGCCTGCGCCCGCTGTACCAGTGGAGCATCACCGATGGCCTGCGTCGGCTGGACATGGACGACGACGAGATCGAAGGCCTGCCCGATGCCACGCTCACCCTGACCACGATCAAGCAGCGCCCCGAGCCAGCCGTGTTCCTGCTGCTCGATTTCCAGCCGTACCTGCGCTACACGATGACGCTGCGCCTGCTGCGCGAGATCGTGCTGCGCCAGGATGCCGCCGAACATACCCTCGTGCTGGTCGGCGCGCGCATCGAACTGCCCGACGACCTTGCACCGATGGCGACGCGCTTCGAGCTCGCCCTGCCCGATGCCGACGCGCTGGCGAAGATCGTGCGCGAGGAGGCGTTCAACTATTCGCGCGAGCACGGCCGGCGCGTCGAAGTCGATCCCGAGGCCGCGCGCACCGTCGTGCGCAACCTGCGCGGCCTCACCGTCGCCGACGCCCGGCGCATCGTGCGCAAGTTGATCTATGCCGACGGCGCGCTCGGGCCCGCCGACCTGCCCGAACTCGCCAAGGCCAAGTTCGCCCTGCTCGACCGCGACAATCTGCTGCACTTCGAGTACGAAACCGCACGCTTCACCGATGTCGCCGGCCTCGGCCGCCTCAAGCGCTGGATCGCCCAGCGCGAACCGGCCTTCGTCGGCCGCAAGATGCCGGTCAGGCTCGACCCACCGAAAGGCATCCTCCTGCTCGGCGTGCAGGGCTGCGGCAAAAGTCTCGCCGCCAAGGCCGTTGCCGGCGGCTTCGGCGTGCCCCTGCTGCGCCTGGACATCGGCGCGCTGTACAACAAGTACCATGGCGAAACCGAGCGCAACCTGCGCGGCGCGCTGAAGAGCGCCGAATTGCTAGCGCCCTGCGTGCTCTGGCTCGACGAGATCGAGAAAGCGCTCGCCACCGCCGGCAACGACGATGGCGTCTCGCGCCGCGTGCTTGGATACCTGCTCACCTGGATGGCCGAGCGCAAGACACCGGTCTTCCTCGTCGCCACCGCCAACGACGTGCAGGCACTGCCACCCGAACTGCTGCGCAAGGGTCGCTTCGACGAGATCTTCTTCGTCGACCTGCCGGACGAAGCGACCCGCGTCGAACTCGTCCGCATCCACCTCGCCAAGCGCGATCTCGACCCGGCGCAGTTCGACCTGGCCGAGGTCGCCCGCGCCAGCGCAGGTTTCTCCGGCGCGGAAATCGAACAACTCGTCGTCGCCGGTCTGTACGCCGCCGCCGCCGCCAACCGCCCGCTCGATACCGCCCATCTCATCGACGAAGCGCGCGCCACGCGCCCGCTCTCGGTGATGATGGCCAGCCAGGTCGAGGCCTTGCGTGCCTGGGCGCGGGAAAGGACGGTGCCGGCGGATTGAACTGCCAGGGCCGGCGCGGCGATTGCCATCGGCGCGCCCATCCGCGCGGTGACCCGCGCAGCCGACCCTGGTGCGTGTCACTGCCCGCATGCCATGCACAGGGGGAAGCCATGAACCACATTGATCTCGTCGCGCTGCTTGCCGTGGTGCAGCTGGTGTTCTTCGCGATCCTGGTCGGCCGCGCGCGCGGCCGATACGGCGTCAAGGCACCGGCCGTGTCCGGACACGAGATGTTCGAGCGTGCCTACCGGGTGCAGATGAACACCCTCGAGCTGATGGTGATGTTCCTGCCCGCGCTGTACATCGCCGCGAAATACTGGCCGGCGCAGTACATCGCGGGCATCGGTGCCGTGTACCTGATCGGCCGGCTCATCTACTGGCGCAGCTATACCGCCGCACCGGCGCGACGTGGTCTGGGTTTCGCGCTGTCCATGATTCCGGTGCTTGCCCTGCTCATCGCCGGCCTGGTCGGGATCATCCGCAACGCTGCCGGCTGAGTGTTCGCACCCGCTTCGATCACGCCGCCGGTTGGCCATGCGAACGGTGGATGTCCGGGCCGCGCGGCGCACCCCGGTCAGGTGCCTGGATCGTCGGCTCGTCGCGACGCGCTCAGCCGTGCCGCCATCCGCTCGGCGATGTAGTCCTCGGTCCAGCTTCTCAGCGAGAGATCGCGGATGAAGCCGCAGTGGCCGCCACCGGGGGCGATGTCGAGTTCGGCGATGGGCGGCAGGACCAGGACGTGGAAGTCCTCGACCGGGATGATCGGGTCGTCGGCGGCGGTGAGGATGGTGGCAGGCACGGCGAGCGCGGCGAGGCGGTCGCCGGCGATCGAGTAGCCGTCGAGGTAGGCCTCCAGCGTGCCGAAGTCGGTGTGGCGCTGGACCAGCATGCGGGTCATCTCCCGCAGGTTGCCGCGCAGGTCGGCGGCATCGAACAGGTCGGCATCGGGAAAAGCGCGCTGCTTGAGCAGCAGCGAGCGGCGCCATTTGCGCAGGAAGTAGTGTTCGTAGAACCACGGCGCCGACTCGATCGCGTGCAGCACGCCGCGCGGGTTGATGGCCGGACAGACGGCCAGCGCGTAGCTCAGGTCGATGCCGGCGCCGGGTGCGCGCAGGGCGACGCGCAGGGCGAAGTTGCCGCCTAGCGAGAAGCCGGCGACGGCCAGGGGCCATCGCGGGAACATGCGCGAGATCGCACCGACCGCACCGACGACTTCATCGATCCGGCAGGAGTGGAACAGGCCACGGTTGAGATGATGTGTGTCGCCGTGGTCGCGGAAGTTGAGGCGGAACACGTCGAAGCCCTCGGCGAGCAGGCGCGCGCCGGTGTGCAGCAGGTAACTCGAGGTGACGCTGCCTTCCCAGCCGTGCAGCAGGACGACGAGGCCGCGCGCCTGCGCCTGCGCGCGCTGCGCGGTGTGGAATCCCTGCAGACGCACTCCGTCGCCGCAGTCGAGCACATGTGCGACGGCACCGTCCTCGAGCAGGGCGCGTCGGCGCGCATGCAGCAGGCGGCGTACGCCGCTGGAGGCGAGCACGGATTGCACATGCGGATTGCGCAGCAGGCGGGGCGGCCGGTAGTCGGCCGCGTTCACTCCTCGACTCCGCGACGTTTCTTCGTGTCGACTTGGCCGAGCGCGGCCATGATGCGTGCGCGCGACTCCTCGGCCATGCGCCGGCGCGCATCGGGCGTCGATTGCACCGGTTCGAGGAAGTGCACCTCGGCATCCATCGACGGATTGCCGAGCAGGCGGAAGAAATTGCCGGCGAAGTGTTCGCCCCGCGCGAACGGCACAGCGGGGTCCTGGCGACCGTCGCGGCCATAGCGCAGCGCTACCGGCTGCACCGGCACCTCGGCATCGAGCGCGGCCTGGAACACGCGCGCATGGAAGACGCGCACCTCGTCGCCGCGGCCGGTGCCACCTTCGGGGAAGATGCCGACCGGGCGACCGCCACGCAGCCGTTCGACCACGCGCTCCATCACCGAATTCATCGAATGGGTGTTGCCACGCTGGTGGTAGATCGTGCCGGCGCGGGTGGCCAGCCAGCCGACCAGTGGCCAGCGCGCGATCTCGCTCTTGGCGACGAAGCTGATCGCGCGTTGGCTGTGCATCAACTCGATGTCGAGCCAGGAGATGTGGTTGGCCACGTACATGACCGCGCCGGGCAGCGGCGTGCCGAAGCGACGGATGCGGAAACCAAACAGACGCACCATCGTGCCCGACCACCAGCTGATCATGACGTGGTCGAAGCGACGCCGGCCGATCGGGATCTTCGCGAACCAGGGATTGAGCGAGAGCACCGCCAGTGGCAGCGACAGGGCGATGTGCAGCGCGAGCAGTGGCGTGCGCACCACGTAGCGCACGGGCCGCATGAAATCGCGGCGGCGCGGCAGGGTCGTGCTGTCCGTGGATGCGCTCATCGAGACGCTATCGTACCGGAACGATGCGGCGGTGCGGCATGAGCCGGGGATTCCTGCTTCGCGCTGCGGGGGGACGGCGACGGCGGCCCGGGGCGGACCGTGCGGTGGCACGACGCACCCACCTGGATCGTGTGGCCTTCCGTCCCGGCGTCACGCCAGCGCGCGGGAATCGCCGTGACGCACGGCGGTTGCCGTTGGTGACGGGCGCGGTTAGCCTGCGCGCCCCGCGCATTCCAGCCCTGAAGGAACCCCATGAACAAGCGTATCGCTGCAGCCGTGCTTGCCGCCGTCGGCTGCATCGGCCATGCCCTCGCCGCGGCTGACGCTGTCGACATCCCGTACACGCGCCACGTGCTGCCGAATGGCCTGACCCTGATCGTGCACGAGGACCACAAGGCTCCGGTGGTCGCGGTCAGCATCTGGTACCACGTCGGCTCGGCCGACGAACCGGCCGGCAAGACGGGTTTCGCGCACCTGTTCGAACACCTGATGTTCTCGGGCTCGGAGAACCACAAAGGCACCTGGTTCGGGCCGTTCGAGAAGGTCGGCGCGACCGACCAGAACGGCACCACCTGGTTCGACCGCACGAACTACTTCCAGACCGTACCGACCACCGCGCTCGACATGACGCTGTGGCTGGAATCCGATCGCATGGGTCATCTGCTCGGCGCCATCGGCCAGCACGAACTCGACACCCAGCGTGGCGTCGTGCAGAACGAGAAGCGCCAGGGCGAGAACCGCCCGTACGGACGCGTCGAGGAAAACATCCTCGCCAACACCTTCCCGGCCAATCATCCGTACCAGCACGACACGATCGGCTCGATGGCCGACCTCGACGCGGCCTCGCTGGATGACGTCAAGCAGTGGTTCCACGACTACTACGGCGCGGCCAATACGACCATCGTTCTGGCCGGTGATGTCACGCCTGCCGTGGCGCTGGACAAGGTCACCCGTTACTTCGGCGACATTCCGGCCGGCCCACCGGTGCCGCGCCAGCAGCCCTGGGTCGCGCAACGCACGACCTCGACGCGCGGCGAACAGGTCGACCATGTCGCCCAGGTGCGCATCCATCGCGTGTGGAACGTCGCCGAGCTCGGCCATGCCGACCAGCCGCTGCTCACGCTCGCCGCCGCTGCGCTCGGCGGCAGCAAGACCTCACGCCTGTACGAACGCCTCGTCTACAAGGACAAGCTGGTCGACGATGTCTCCGTCGAGGTGGCACCGTTCGCCCTGGTCAGCCAATTCATGCTCAGTGCCGATGTGCGTTCCGGCGTCGACCCGGCCCGGGTCGAGAAGGCCATCGCCGAGGAGTGGAAGAAGTTCCTCGCCGAGGGGCCGACCGACGACGAGCTTGCGCGCGCGAAGATGGCGAGTCGTGCCGGATTCATCCGCGGCCTCGAGAAAGTCGGCGGCTTCAGCGGCAAGGCCACCGTGCTGGCCGAAGCGCAGGTCTACCGCGGCAGCCCGGATGCCTGGAAGATCGACTACCAGCGCCTGCAGGCGGCGACGCCGGCCAGCGTGAAGGCGGCGGCGAAGCGCTGGATCGCAAAAGGTGACTACACGCTGGTCGTGCGCCCGCCGAAGGAAGGCGAGGCGATCGACGAGGCGCCGCCGAAGGCTCTCGGCCCGGCCAAAGGCAAGCCGGCGCCGAAGCTGCCGCCCAAGCGCGAGTACGCGACAGTCAAGAGCAACGTCGACCGCAGTGCCGGCGTCCCCGCAGTGACCACGTTCCCGGCGCTGAGCTTTCCGGCGGTCGAGCGCGGCAGGCTCGCCAACGGCATCGAGGTCGTGCTCGCGCGGCGCGACACGATTCCGGTCGTGCAGATCCAGCTGCAGTTCGCCGCCGGCTATGCCAGCGACGTCGGTCGCCCGCTTGGCACCTCGTCGTTCGCCATGGCCATGCTCGACGAAGGCACACAGGCACTCGACTCGCTCGAGATCGCCCGCCGCAGCCAGCGCCTCGGCGCACGCATCAATTCCGGTTCGGGCCTCGACGCCTCGTCGGTTTCGCTCAATGCACTCAAAGCCGAACTCGAACCTTCGCTGGCATTGTTCGCTGACATCGTGCGCAACCCGGCCTTCCGCGAAGCCGACATCGAACGCGTGCGTGGCCAATGGCTGGCCGGCATCGCCCAGGAGAAGACCGAAGCCGGTGCGCTTGCCCTGCGCGCGCTGCCGCCACTGCTGTACGGCGAGGGTCATCCGTACGCGATTCCGTTCACCGGCAGCGGCACGGAGGCCTCGATCGGCGCGATCGATGCAGCGGAACTGAAGCGTTTCCACAGCGAACTGATCCGCCCGGACAATGTGCGCGTGCTCGTCGCCGGTGACATCGAACTCGACGAGATCGTCGCCGCGCTCGACCGCCATTTCGGCCGATGGCCGGCGACACGCATCGCCCTGCCGCCCAAGCGGGCGATTCCAGCGGTCGCCGCACAGAAGCAGGCGCGCGTTTTCCTGATCGACCGTCCGGCGGCCCCGCAGACCCTGATCTTCGCCGGTGCGCTGGCGCCGTCGACCACGGCCGCCAACAACATCGAACTCGCGACCATGAACGCCGTGTTCGGTGGCACCTTCACCTCGCGCCTCAACATGAACCTGCGTGAGGACAAGCGTTGGGCCTACGGCGCGCGCAGCTCGATGAGTGACGCGCTCGGACAACGCCCATTCATTGCCTCGGTGTCCGTGCAGACCGACAAGACCGCCGAGTCCATCACCGAGATCCTTCGCGAATCGCGTGCCATCGTCGGCGAGCGCCCGCCGAGCGCGGACGAGATCACCAAGATCCGGGAACAGCGTGTGCGCGCACTGCCGGGCAGCTACGAGACCACCGCCGCGGTACTCGGCACGCTGTCCAGCAATGCGCTGTACGGCCGCCCGGACGACTACGCGACCACGCTGAAGGCACGCTACGAAGGCCTGAAGGATGCCGACATCGAAGCCGCCGCGCGCGAGGTCATCCGTGCCGACACCTACACCTGGGTCGTGGTCGGTGATCTCGCGAAGATCGAGGAGCCGGTCCGCGCCCTCGGCCTCGGCGAGGTCAAGGTGCTCGATGCCGACGGCAAGGTCGTGCGCTGACCACTTCGCTCCCCCTGCACCGCGGGGGGCGCTGCCAAGAGGGTTGAGGGGATGCTTTTCGCCTGTGCCGGGCAACCGCGACCATTCAGCATCATCCCGCTAGCCTGAACGCCCTTTTCCATCGCCGATCATGCATCGATGAAAGCCCTGTTCGCCGCCGCCCTCGTCGTTCCGCTCGCCGCCTGCAGTTGGGGCATCAAGCTCGATGCCGCCGGCAGCCGCGTGCGCGTGGCCTGGAACGACGACGTCGGCGCCTGCCGCAACCTCGGCACGATCACCGTCTCGGTGCTCGACAAGCTCGGCCCGGTCAACCGCCGCAACACCAAGGTCAACGACGAGCTCGACATCATGGCGCGCAACGAAGGCGCCAGCATGGGCGCAGACACGGTCAAGCCACTCGGTGCCGTCGTCAATGGTGAACAACGCTGGGGCGCCTACCAGTGCGGCGATCATCTGCGTCCACCGGCCACGCAGCGACCCTCCTCCGCCGACGGCGGCGCGGAGACGTTTCCGATCCGCTGAGTTCATTTCCCGTGAGCGGCTCCTGCGCGGAGCGCTCCGGTCGCGATCCATCCCGATGACGCGCCGGCCCGCGCCATGAGGGACATCATCGCGGAAGCCGTCCGACAGCCCGCTCCGGGCGCGTGCCCTGCCGCTGGTTTTCGCGCCGAAACGTCGATTCCGCCACGCTCCCGCAGGTCTCCCCTCGAAATCCCCCACGGTTTTCCTGCACACTTCGCGGCAGGGGCCGTCGCCGCGCGACGGAAGCACGAGCGTCATGCAGATACTTCTGACCGGAGCAACCGGTTTCCTCGGACGCAGCATCGCCGCCGCGCTCGCCGCGCGGGGACATCGCGTGCGCGCGCTGGTGCGCCGCGAACACCCGGCCCTGGCCGCCGCCGGGGTCGAGCAGAAGCCCGGCAGCATCAGCGGTTTCGACGATGTCGTCGAGGCGGCGATCGGTTGTGATGCGGTCGTGCATGCCGCCGGCTGCGTCGATCCACTGGCCAGCATCGAGGCACTGCACGAGGCCAACCTGCGCTCGACCGACTGCGTGCTCGGTGCCTGCGAACTGGTCGGCGTACCGCGCCTGCTGTTGACCTCGTGCGCCAGCGTCGTCATCGGCAACGAAGATCTCGATGGCGTCGATGAGAGCCGGCCGTATCCGCCCCGCTGGTCGACGCCAATGCCGCATACCAAGGCACTCGCAGAACAACGCGTGCTCGCTGCCAACGGCAGCAACCTCGCCACCTGCGTGCTGCGCCCGCACCTGCTCTGGGGCAATGGCGAAGCCAGGTTCATCCCGGCTCTGCTCGATCTCGCCCGGCGCGGCAAGCTGCGCCTGTTCGGCGAACCCGACAAGCGCATCGATCCCTGCCATGTCGACAACGCGGCCGAAGCGCACGCGCTCGCGATCGAGCGCCTCGCGCCTGGTTCGCCGATTGCCGGCAAGACCTACTTCATCGCCCAGGGCGAACCGCTGACGATCGAAGCCTTCCTCAACGCACTGCTGCGCGCCGGTGGTTTTCCGCCGGAAAAGCGCCGCCTGGCCGGCCTGACCGCGCGCGCCTTTGCCGCCGGCGCCCGCCTGCAGGGCGACGATGGCCCATCGCCACTGGTCAACGCCAACATGCTCGACCTGTTCAACCACGCAAGCTGGTTCAACCTCAGCGCCGCGAAACGCGATTTCGGCTACGTGCCGAAGGTGAGCATGACCGAAGGCATCACTCGCCTGCAGACGCAACTGGCGCGCGAGCGCCTGCTCAGCCGCGGTTGATCGGCCCCGCCCAGCACCTGGGCGAGCGCAGCATCTTCAGAACCGCCCGTCGCGGTAATCCCTGACCGCCTGCATGATCTCGTCCTGCGTGTTCATGACGAACGGGCCGTACTTCGCCACCGGCTCGTGCAGCGGGCGGGCGGCGACGAGGATCATGCGCGCAGGTGCGTCGGCCGCGATCTGCACGCCACCGCCCTCACCGAGCACGGCGAGCTGGCCGCGCTGCACGCGCTCGCTGCCGATCGTGGCATCACCGGCGTAGACGTAGGCGAAGGCGCTGTGCGCGGCCGGCAGCGGGACGTCGAGGGCTGCGCCGCCATCCAGATGCAGGTCGAGGTAGAGCGGTGCGGTGGTGATGCCCTGCACCGGCCCTTCGACGCCACCGAAGGTTCCGGCGATCACGCGCACCGTCGCGCCCGCTGCGGCGGCGACTTCGGGCACCGCCTCCGGCGCGATGTCCTGGTAGCGCGGCGCGCGCATCTTCTCGTGCGCGGGCAGATTCACCCAGAGCTGGAAGCCCCACATCAGGCCGTCTTCCTGCTCGGGCATCTCCGAATGCACGATGCCGCGCCCTGCGGTCATCCACTGCACGCTGCCGGCGGTCAACAGGCCTCTGTTGCCCTGGTTGTCAGCGTGGCGCATGCGTCCGGCGAGCATGTAGGTGACCGTCTCGAAGCCACGGTGCGGATGGCTCGGGAAACCGGCGATGTAGTCGCCGGCCTGGTCGGAGCGGAACTCGTCGAGCATCAGGAACGGATCGAGCATCGTGAATCCCTGCGTGCCGATCACGCGGTTGAGCTTGACGCCAGCGCCATCGCTGGTTGGCTGGCCATGCACGAGGCGTGTGACGCGCCGAGGGGAGGTGGTCATTGGAGGACTCCGGTTGCGCAATTCCGGCAAGGTGGACCTGCGCCATGCGCGCGACAAGGCGGCATGAGTGGATGGCTTGGCGCGCCGGAGTGAACAATCGAGCAGAGAAGGCTGGCCCTGTTGATTCGGCCTGCAAATTGTCCTGCGTAGACGCCCCACGCTGGTCCGGCGCATGAAGGATCGATGGCGAGAGCATCGCGCGCGGAGTGCTCCAACGAAAGAGTTGTGCCGGAGCGCACCCTGCGCGCGATGCTGCCCCGGGAAATGCCCGGATCAATCCGGCAAAGGCGCACAGCCTTCACACAGGCCGGCTTCGATCGATCCGCGCCAGCGCGCGGGATCGAGGTCATGCGCGGCGAGCCAGCCGGCGTCGAACAGGGTTTCCGCATAGCGTTCGCCGCCGTCGCACAGCAGGGTGACGAGGCTGCCGGTTTCGCCACGCGCGCGCATGTCGGCGGCCAACTGCAGGCAGGTGACGAGGTTGGTGCCGGACGAGCCGCCGTAGCGGCGACCGAGCAGGTCTTCCAGCATCCACGCCGCGGCGATCGAGGCTTCGTCGGGTACCTCGACCACGGCATCGACGACATCGAACAGGAAACCCGGTTCGACGCGCGGGCGACCGATGCCCTCGATCACGGTCGGCCGGTTGGCGACGGCGCACGCATCGCGCGTGCGCCAGCCGTTCACGAAGGCGCTGCCAACCGGCTCGGCCACGCACAGGCGAGTCGGCAGGCGGCGATAGCGCAGGTAGCGTCCGATCGTCGCCGAGGTGCCTCCGGTACCCGCGCCGCACACGATCCACGTCGGCAGCGCCTGCGGTTCGCGCGCAAGCTGGCCGATGATCGATTCGGCGATGTTGTTGTTGCCGCGCCAGTCGGTGGCGCGTTCGGCGAGTCCGAACTGGTCGAGGTGGCAGGCGCCACGCGCAGCATGCGCAGCGGCACGAGCATGTACCGCAGCCGCATCGTCAACGAGGTCACAGGTACCGCCGAGTGCTTCCACTGCGCGGATCTTCGCCGGCGCCGTGCAAGCGGGCATGACCGCGGTGAAGCGCAGGCCAAGCAGGCGCGCGAACCAGGCCTCGGCGATGGCGGTACTGCCGGAGGAGGCATCGACGACGTCCTGGCCGGCGCGCAGACGCCCGTTGCACAGCGCATACAGGTACAGCGAACGTGCCAGGCGATGCTTGAGGCTGCCGGTCGGATGCGAGGCCTCGTCCTTGAAATAGAAGTCGATGCCCGGGAAACCCGGCAGATCGACCTTCAGCAGGTGCGTGTCGGCCGATCGAGCGGCCTCGCGTTCGAGCGCATCGATCGCCGCGTGCACCCAGCTCCGGTCATCGCTCATGGGCGCGGTGCTCATGCGCTGCCTCCGTGCGCCATGAGTGCCGTCGTGCAACGCGCGAGGAAGTCGAAATAGCGCTCGATGTAGCTGATGCCGTTCTCGACGTCGATCAGGTACGGGTTCATCAGCGTGTGGCGCAGGATCGTCAATGGCTCGGCCGCTTCCGCATCGAGGCCGAGCGAGGAAAAGATGTGCTGTGTCTGCTCCGCACCGAGCAGGTCCGGGCGCAGCGTGGTCACGGAACCGAAGAACTCCTTGATCTGCAGGGGCTGGTGTGGATCGGCGCGCAGCACCGTGGAAAGGCGATGCATGAAGGCGTTCGCCGTAGCCAGAGAGCGATTGCCTTGCGGATTCATGGCGAGACAGACGAGATTGCTGTCCGGGGCGAATGGGATGCGCACGCACAAATGATCGGCGACCTCGTCGGCGAAGCGCAGCGCTCGATCGTGGAAGGCTTCGGCGGCGCGGATCGTCGCCCGCGGCAAGCGACCAAAGTGGCGGTGGTCGAGCGGCAGCACCTTGTGGACCACGTAGACGCCTGCTGCCGCCGCGCCGGGTTTCGAACCTTCGGCGACGAACTGGCCAAGACCACGGAAGTGGGCGAAGTAGTCGGTCGCCACACCGCCGTGGAACACGTAGTCGGCCCGCTCGGCGAGCAGGTCCATGGCGCGGTGGTCGCGGCAGACGAAGGCGCCGCTGCCGAACGGCAGGTAGCCGAGCTTGTGCGGATCGACAGTCACCGAATCCGTGTTGCCGAGGGCGCCGAAAGCGGCATGCAAGGCCGGCGAGGGGAAATAGCGGAACTCCGCGGCGATTTCATCGCGCGTGCGCAGCGAGCCGTCCTCGTTGCGGAACAGGGTGGCGAGATAGCCGCCCCAGGCGGCATCGACGTGCACGGCGAAATCGAGACCTCGTGCGCGGCTGCGTTCGCGTGCGGCGAGCATGCCGTCGACTGGATCGATCGTGCCGTACTCGGTGCTGCCGAGCACGGCCACGGCCATCAGTACCGGCCGGCATTCGCGCGCGCAGCGCTGGAGATGACTTTCGAGAGCGTCGACATGCAGGCGCATGCCCTGCGTCGGCAGCAGGTCGAGCTGGGCGCGGCCGAGGCCGAGCAGCTTGAGGCCCTTGCTCCATGAGTAGTGTGCGGTCACCGGGGCGAGCACGCATGGCACCTGCAGCGACGGATGCGCGGCGAAGAAGCTGGCCAGGCCGAGCTGCTCGATGCGTGCGGCCTCGACCGTCTCGCGCCAGCGCTTGCGCTCGGTCGGCGCCTGCGCGGCCAGCCAGCCCTGCCAGCGATCGAGCAATGCGACGATGGCCTCCCCGGACAGGTTGAAGGCCTGCCAGTCGTCGCCCGGCAACACGATGTCCGGCACGCCGGCGGCACGCAGCGCGACCGGGAAGGCTTTCATCGCCAGCGCCAGGCGCAGCGCCTGGTAGTTGGCCAGCGTGCCCCCCGAGGTCAGGTGGCCGAACGCACAATCCGCGCGCGCCGGATCGTGCACATAACCCAACATGCGCGCGAGCTGCAGGCCGACGCGCACTTCCATGTCGATCGTGACCGGCGCCGAGTCTTCGCTGACGTTGTTCGGGTTGTACGGCAGCGCCAGCATCTGCGCGGCCAGGCCGGGGAGCAGCAGGTCCGAGGCCATGTGGCCGATGTAGCGCGGACTGTGGAACGGCATCGACCGCTTCAGCGCGGCGGAGAGCTGATGCAGCTCGCGGCGCATGCGCGCCTCGAAGGCGAGGTAGTCCGGATGCCGCGCGGCGGCCGTGCCGATTGCCGGCGGATCCTCCGGATGGAAGTTGCGCCGCCAGTAGACGTGGTCACGCAGGAACTCGACCAGCAGCTTCTCGAGCAGGGTGTCGTTCTCGCCGTATGGGCCGAGGAAACAGGCATCGAGTGCGTGGTCGCGGGGCGGAATCGGCGCGGGGTCGGCAGGCACGGGGATCGATCTTTGCGGCGGCGGCGCGAGCATGCGCGGCGACGCGGCGGACTGCGCTGATCCAGGTCAATGACCGGACTGCGGAAGGTCCCACCTGATGTGGATCAAGGCATGCGAGCCGGCTTCGGCGCAGGCTCCACGGCCGGGATGCTCCGGTTCCGGGCCGGGACCGAGGCGGCTCCCGCAGACCCATGCATCGGTGCGAGACTTCGGTTGCGATGCCCCTCGCCCGGTCGGGGGCCCCGTCGGAAACAGCGCCATGCCAAAGCACGACCCCGTAGCCCCAGCGCTTCGCTCCCACCCATGACCCGTGCCCGCGACCAGGCCGCGGACACCCCTGTCGCGGACATCTACCTCCAAGCCTGGCAGTGCATCGGTTGCGGCCGGATCGAGGCGCCGCAGACCTGTATCGGCGTCTGCCGCGACCGCAAGGTCTTCTTCATCGGCCGCGACGAACACGAGGCGGCACTGGCCGAGATCACGCGTTTGCGAGCCGAGCTGGATGCCGTCTCGTCGAGTCTGCTGCGTTTCGAGCGCGCGGTCCCACGAGACGGCCAGTGGGAGCGAGCCTGGATCGCGTTGCAGGCGGAAGTGCGAGAACTGCGCACGCACCTGGCGGCCGTAACAGCAGGCGGCGAATGAACCGGTTCACGCCCATGACGACTGGCACTTCCACCCCGCTCGTCGCAGAATGGGCATTCGTATAGCACTGCGCAATGGAGAGGATGCCGCGTGGACGCGTCCGTACCAATCGCCAGCGACAGTGGGACGGACGCGAATCCGGTCCTGCGCACGCTGCTGCTTTGCGACCTGGTGGACTCGACCGGCCTCGTTGAACGCATGGGCGACCGTGCGGCAGCCGAACTGATCCGCAAGCACGACCGCCTTGCGCGCACGATCGCCGACCGTCACGGCGGACGCGAGATCGACAAGACCGACGGCTTCCTGATGATGTTCGAACGGCCGATCCAGGCGGTCGCGTTCGCCCTCGACTATCAGCGCGGTCTGCGCCAGCTCAACGCGGCGGAAGAATCGACCCTGGCGGCGCGCGTCGGCATCCATGTCGGCGACGTGATGATCTGGGACAACCGCCCGGAAGATGTGGCGAAAGGGGCCAAGCCGACCGAAGTGGAAGGGTTGGTCAAGCCGATCACGTCGCGCCTGATGAACCTTGCCCTGCCGAACCAGATCTTGCTGTCGAACATCGCTTACGTGCTCGCACACCGCGCGCAAGGCGAACTGGGCATCGCGCAGGAAAAGGTGCGTTGGCGCACCCACGGCCGCTACCGGTTCCGTGGCGTTCCGGACCCGGTGCCGGTGTTCGAGGTCGGTGAAGACGGCGTGGCACCTCTGAAGGCGCCACCATGGTCGAGCAAGGCCCATCGCGAGGTGCCATTCTGGCGGCGTCCGGCGACGGTGGTGGTGGAAGGCATGGTGGTACTGGCCCTGCTGGCGATCCCACTGTATTCACTGCTGAAGCCCGAACCGGCGGTCGCGTTCGCGAACCGCGATTGGGTGGTGGTGGGAAGTCTCAACAACCTGACCAGCGAGAGCGTGTTCGACGACGCGCTGGAGAGTGCGCTGAGAATCAGCCTGGAACAATCGCGGTACGTGAACGTGCTGCCGGAGCTCAAGGTGCGCGACACGGTCAAGCGCATGCAGCGCGACCCCGACACGACGAAGGTCGATCGCATGGTCGGTTCCGAAGTGGCGATCCGCGACGGAGCAAAGGCCTTGATCCTGCCGACCGTCGCCGAGATCGGCGGACGGGTGCGCGTCACGGCGGAGGTGATCGACCCGCATACGCAAGCCACGGTGTACTCCGAATCAGCGGACGGGGCCGGTGCGCAATCCGTGCTCGGATCGTTGGACACGATCAACCGCAAGCTGCGCGTGCGCCTGGGCGAGGCGCTGACGAGCGTGACCAACGAGACGATGCCGCTGGAGAAGGTGGCAACCGACAATCTCGATGCACTCAGGGCCTATTCCCTGGGCCAGAAGCTCGGCAGCCAGGGTGACGACGACGAGGCGATTCGCCTGTTGCAGGCGGCAATCCGCATCGATCCGGGATTTGCCCGCGCGCGAATCGCCCTTGCCGCGACATTGTTCAATCTCGACCGCCGTACCGAGGCAGCGGACCAGCTCGAGAAGGTACGCGCACTGGAGGACCGCATGGCCGCCCGCGAGCGCATGCTGGCCGATGCCTGGCGCGCGAATCTGTCCTCGCCGCGTGAAGCCCTCGGGCAGTGGAAGTCCCTCGCCTTGGTCTATCCGGACCTGTTCACGGCGCAAGGCACGTATGCCTTCTATGTGTGGCAATACGCCAACGACTATGCCGAAGCGATTCCCGCCGCGCGGCGGGCGGCCGTCACGCACAATCCGCATCGAGGCATGAGCCTCTACCTGCTGGCGACGCTGGAGCTCGGCGAGGAACAATTCGACAGCGCGCACACGCACTTCGCCGAGGCGAGTACGTTGGGTGTCGCGTACGAGAACAACCTCCCCGCCTCGCTGCACGCAGCACGCCGCGAGTACGCCGAAGCGAAACGCTCGCTGGCGGAAGGACGTGTGTCCCGAATGCCCTCGGCTCGGCTCGATCGCCTGCTCACGGAAACCGCTTTCGCGGTCGACATGTCCTCGTGGAATGACGCCGAGAGAATGCTTGGCGAAGCCGGGAAGTCAGGACTGGACGCGGCACGCCTGAGGACCGTCGAGAGCGTGATGTTGTCACTGCAGGCGGTCACCGGCGTACCTGATCACGTCCGCGGCGTGGTCAACAGTGGCCTGCGCAACCTGGCCGAACCGCCCGTCGATGAAATGCCGAATCGCGACGAGCACGATGCGCGCATCTTGTTCGATGCCTGGCTTGCGGCCCGCCACGGCGAACCCTCCTTGGCGCGTGAGTTGCTGCTCCGCCTGGATGAGCGCGTTCGCGACGGTGCAAATCCCCTGCTGGAACGTGTGCTCAAGGTCGTCGAAGCTGCGATCGCGTTGCGCGAACAATCCGCGAACCTGGCCCTTGAGCGCTTGCTACCGCTGGTCGACGGCCGCGAGCCCTATGTGACCCATCTGGCCCTGATGGAGGCCTATCGTGCCGTCGGCGATCCGCGGGCCGCACGTGAGCAGGCACGCTGGCTGGCGCGGCACCGCGGTCGCGTCTACGCCGAGACAGGCACGGGGCCGGCTTGGCGGGTCTACAACGTCGCCCAGTCGACACTCGCTCTCCTCGACACGGCCGCGCTGTCCCTGCGCCTCGGCGACAACGATGACGCTCGCAAGTCACTGCAGGCGTTCATGACCGCTTGGCCCGGATGGAAAGCGGCTCCCGGCCCACACGAACGCGCGAACGCGGTCGACGAGGCGCTGCGGGCGGGTTCGCTACCGTAGCTTCATCTTGGGTGGCCGCATCGACATGGTCGTCTCGAGCGTCTTGCGATCAAAGCTCTCGACGGCGGCCCGGAATGCCTTCTTGGGCGCCAGCGGGGCCGGACACAGGCAACGGCTGTCCAGATCGACGATCGTGCGCAGGGGCACGCCGATCTCCTGCAGCGCCTTGGCTGGTTTTTTGCGGAACAGCTTGCGAAAGGCATCGTCGTCGGCCAGCCGGCGTAGCAAGGCATTGGCCTGTGCCTCGGTCAATTTCGAGTCGGTCATGCGATCTACCCTCCCCCTGTGGAAACGATGCAAGGTCACCCTGGCACGGACAGTGTAACCCTTCATGTGCGCGACCCGGGACGAGATCACCGTCCGGTTCATCCATGCGCCGTGGCGTGACCGATGATCGCCATGACGGTGTAGGCTCGCCGCTACCCCCCTCCCGAGCTTCGACGATGCGCGTGCGTCGCTGTTCCGTGCTCTTCATCGAGCCGCGTGAAACCTGTGATTTCGATCTTGCCAGCCTGTTGTCCGGTGGAACCGGCCTGGTGCTGCGACGTGAGTGGATCGCGCTGGCTGCGCATCTCGACGACGAGATCGTGCTCGACGAACGCGACGTCGTCGCGCTGGGCCGGTTGTCGGCCGATGCCTGGCAACCCCTCGAATCGTTGCGCAGCGAACACGGCGTCGATGTCGTCGGAAAGCTGCTCGAACACGGCCTGCTCGTCGCCGACGACGAAGCACATGTGACCGCGCGGACATCCGACGAAGCCGTGCGCGCCGGCCACTGGCGCGCGTTATCGGCGGTGCATCACCGTCATACGCGCTGGACAGGCATCGATACGCTCGAGGCCGAACGCCGCTGCGGACGCGAGACCGATCGCAGCCTGCTCGAACAACTCGGCGCACCGGAGGCGCCGGTACGTGAGCATTGCGCCGCAGGCGAGCGCATCGCCCTGGCCCGTGGCGCTGCGACGCCGCTCGAATCGCTGGTCCGCACGCGGGTGACCTGCCGCAACTACGCACGCGGACGAGCCGTGCCGCAGGACCTGTTTGCGCAGACCCTGTTCCGCGCATTCGGCGCGCGCGCGGTCAGCGACCAGCCCGGGATTCGGGTGATGAAGCGCGCCGTACCTTCGGCCGGCGGCCTGCATTCGACCGGCGCCTATCTGCTCGTGCAGGAGGTCGAGGGCGTGCAACCCGGCCTCTACCACTATCACCCGATCGACCATGCGCTCGAGCCGCTGCGTGCGATCGATCGTGCCGAAACCGCAGCGCTTGCCCTGCGTCTCGTTGCCGGCCAGCGTCATTTCATGGACGCCCAGGTCATCGTCGTGCTGGCCGCGCGTTTCCGCCGCACGTTCTGGAAATATCGTGACCACGCCAAGGCGTACCGTGCGGTCATCCTCGATGCCGGCCACCTGTCGCAGATGGTCTATCTCGCCGCCACCGAATGCGGCCTTGCCGCATTCGTCACCGCCGCGGTCAACGAAGTCGACATCGAGCGCATGTTCGCGCTCGATCCTGCGCGGGAAGGCGTGATCGCCATTTGCGGTTTCGGCTGGCGCGGCGAGCACATCGACGAGACCGAGTTCGATCCGCTCGGCGCGGTGTGGCCCGTCGGTGCGATGGACGCGCCAGGGCGGTAGGCGTCACCTTCGTCGGAGGCAAGCCGCGTTCATTCCACCACGTCCCCTGACCGGGGGTGGCGCAAAGCTGCGGATCCCGCAGGGATTCGACGAGCCCTTCTCCCGCAAAGCGGTGAAGGGCTCGTTCGACCACGGCGCATCACCGGCCCTCGTCCCACCCCGTTCAGGCGTTGCCGGTCAGTCGCACGGCCAGGGCAGGTAGCTCGAATCCATGCTCGACGAGCAGGCCCAGTCACTGCCGGTCCAGGTCCACTCGATGCGCTCGATGCGCGCGGCGAAGGGGATGTCGGACGAGGCCGACAGGCGCACCGTTATCGTGCAATCCGGTGCCGCGCCACCGAGCTCGATCATCCCGATCCACGTGTTCGACGAGGCGCGCGTGTCGCTCGCGCACTCGCCGGTCGAGGCCAGGGCTTCCGCTGCTTCGAGCTGAAGCGCGGTGACTTCGGGCAGGATGGCGCTCAGGCCGATCTGCACAGCGGCCCTGTCGGCATCCGAACTGCTGCTCGACATCGTCGTGCTGTAGTCCGTTCCACCCATGTCGGGTATGTCCATGTTGCCGAGATCGCGCGACATGGAACTCATGCCGCCGAGCAGCGTGGCCATGAACCAGCCGTAGGCGACCGCGCCGAGCAGGGCAAACACGAACGGCAGGATGTTCAGCACCCAGCCGTACCACGGCATCGGCGGGCGCGTGGTCGGCATCGGACGACCAGGCTCGACCTCGCGAAACACCACGCAAGTCGTCGCCATCATGTCGTGGATGGCCTGCTTGCGGCCGGTCCAGCCGGCCAGCATCCAGCCGATGCCGAACGGGATCAGGTTGGTGACGATCTTGGCGAAGAAGCGGCCGGTGGCGCGGCCGAAGCTGATGCGCTGGCCGCTGGTGCTGGTGACCTTGATTCCCATCATGCGCTTGCCAGGTGTGGCCTGGTGGGCGCCGCTTTCGAACTTGGCGAAGTACAGCCACGAACCGACGATCGCAGCGACGTAGAACAAGAAGTAGAGCAGCACGAACATGCCACCCGGGTTCTCGCCAGAGAACGCCGCCTTGAAGCCTTGGTAGACGAGCAGACCGAAGATCAGCGCGAACGGGACGCCGAGGATCAGCGAGTCGAGCGAATAGGCCGCGAAGCGCCGCCAGAATCCGGCATGGACGATGAGACCCTCGGGCAGCAGGCCGGCGCTACCGGCCAACGGTTCCACCGGTCGCATCGGCGTGCCGGGCGCAGCCGCGACCGTGCGCAGGTCGGCAGCCGGCGCGGCGGCACCGGGATTGACCGCGCTGAAGGCGACCGTGGCCTGCTGGTCCGGTGGCGGCACGCGCGCGGGCGCTGCGGATGGCGCGATGAACGGCCGCCAGGCGGAGCTGCCAACCGAGGCGATGCTGATGTCGGACGGCCAGGCGCCGCTGCGCACGCGCTGTTCGACGTAGCTGGTCGGCACGGGGCCGCGCGGCGTGTTGCCGACCAGCACGAACACGCTGCCGTCGGGGCCGATCGCGTGCAGCTCGGTAACCGCGCCGGCAGCAGCAGCGCCGGATTGCAGACCCTGCAACTTGGCGAGGTCGTCGCTTTCCTTGATCGAGATCGGAGCGCGCGCGAGCAACTCGTTGCGCAGTCGCTCAGGCTCCATGCGGAAATATGCGGCCAACGCTGGCCAGACCTGATCGGCGACGAAACCCGGCTGGACTTCGCCGGTCAGGACCAAGGCATGCTTGATGGTGTCCATCGTTCCCCTTCCCCCTCATCGGACTTGGTGATTGCTGCGCCGCTGCCGGCACGACCTGCCGCGAAGTATCGCCGCGAGGCGACGTCGATGCACGCGTCGACGCATCATCGGCATTCGCGCGGCGCCAGCCTGCCGGGCAACGTGGTCATGCAGGTCCAGTCGCCATCGCCGCGGTAGGTCCATTCGATGGTCTCCCCGCGCAGGCTCGCCGGAACCGCCGCCACCCCGGCGAACGTCATCGTGAAGGAACACGCCGGAGCGTCGCCGGCGAACACCACCGAGGCGACCTGTGCATCGGTACCCTCGCGCCGGCCTTGCGGACAAGCATCGCCTCTGGCGATGGCCTCGGCGACATCGATCTTGTGGGGCGCCACCGAAGCCACGGCCGTCGCGACCTTCGCGCGCGTGAGGTAATCCTGATAGGCCGGCAGTGCGATCGCGGCGAGGATGGCGCCCGGAATCAGCAGCATCAGCAGGATATTGACCAACCAGCCGTACCACGGCATCGGCCGGCGCACGGTCGGCAGCGGGCGACCTGGTTCGACCTCGCGGAACACCACGCAGGTACCGGCGACGAGGTCATGCAGGCCCTGCTTGCGCGCGGTCCAGCCGACCAGCGCGTAGCCGATGTAGAGGATCAGGGTCGATAGCGCGCCGGCAAAATAGCGGCCGGTGGCGCGGCCGAAATCAAGACGGTTGCCGCAGTCGTCGGTGGCCTTGATGCCCATGGCGAGCTTGCCGAGGGTGGCCTGCTGCGGCGAGCTTTCCATCAGGGCAAAGTACAGCCAACGCCCGACCATGACGGCGATCCAGCCGAGCAGGGGTACGATGCCGATGATCACCGAGGGCAACCACAGGATCAGCGAATCGATCAGGTAGGCGGCGACGCGGCGCCAGAAACCGGCATGGATCGCCGCGCCGGCCGGCAAGGCTTCGCTTTGCATGTGCGTGCCGGTGCCGGCATCGAGGGCGAACACGGCGGGAACGGTGCCAGTGTCGGGAGCCGGGGGTGGTGCCGGGGACGGTGCGACAAAGGCCGTCCAGGTCTGGGTGCCGACCACGGCGACGCGTACATCCGCCGGCAACAGGCCGCGGCGCACCTGCTCGGCGACGAAGGCCGGCACGACCGGACCACGCGGCACGTTGTCGATCAGCACGAACAGGCGTTCGCTTCCTTCGGCCGCATGGATCTCGGCCTCGGCGCCGCGACGCTCGATCTCGCCACGCAGCGACTCGAGACGCGCGCGCTCGGGTTCTTCCTTGATGATGACCGGGGCACGTGCGCGCACATCGGTATGCAGGCGCGCGAGATCGATGCGCAGATAGGCGGCGATGTCGCTCCACACGCTGGCGGCGTCGAAACCGGGACGCAAGGCGCCCGTCAGGATCAGGACATGTCGCGGCATCGTGTTCCCCTGGTGGACAGACAGCCGTCACGCCCCACGCGTGACCCTCCGGCGTGAAACTTCAGCGTTCGAGGATCGCCGTCACGCCCATGCCGCCGGCGGTGCAGATCGAGATCAGGCCGCGGCCCGATCCCTTGTCCTCGAGCAGCTTGGCCAGCGTGGCGACGATGCGCGCTCCGGTCGCGGCGAAAGGATGGCCGAGCGCCAGGCTGGAACCGTTGACATTGAGCTTGGCCGGATCGATCGCACCGAGCGGTCGTTCGCGGCCAAGGCGTTGGCGACAGTAATCCGCCGACTCCCAGGCTCGCAGCGTGCACAGCACCTGCGCGGCGAACGCCTCGTGGATCTCGTAGAAATCGAAGTCCTGCAGGCTCAGGCCAGCCTTGTCGAGCATGCGCGAGACAGCGATCGCCGGCGCGATCAGCAAGCCTTCGCCATGCGTGAAATCGACCGCGGCGACGGCCGAGTGCGTGATCCAAGCCTGCACGCGCAGGCCGCGATTGCTCGCCCATTCGTCATTGGCCAGCAGCACGGCCGAGGCGCCGTCGGTCAACGGTGTCGAATTGCCCGCCGTCAGCGTGCCCTGGCCCGAGGTTCTGTCGAAGGCCGGCTTGAGTGTGGCGAGCTTTTCCAGCGTGGTGTCGGCGCGCAGGTTGTTGTCGCGCTCGATGCCGCGGAACGGCACGACGAGATCCTTGAAGAAGCCGCGCTCGTAGGCCGCTGCGGCCTTGCGGTGACTCTCGAAGGCGAGCTGGTCCTGCTCCTCGCGCGTGATCTTCCATTCGCGCGCCATCATCTCGGTGTGCTCGCCCATCGACTTGCCGGTGCGCGGCTCGGCGACGCCGGGGAAGGAAGGCTTGAGTTCGCCGAACGAGAAGCCGCGTACGGCGGCCTTGACCTTGTCACCGACCGACTTCGCCCGATTGACCGACAGCAGGCGCTGCTGCAAGGCCCGGCCGTAGACGATGGGCACATCGCTGGTGGTGTCGCTGCCGCCGCCGATGCCGGCCTCGATCTGGCCGCTGGCGATCTTGTGGGCGATGGCCAGCGCATTGTCGAGACCGGTGCCGCAGGCACGTGCCGAGGTGATGCCCGGCGTGGTCGGCGCCAGACCCGACGACAGCGTCGCCTCGCGCGCGAGGTTCCACTCCGAAGCGTGCTTGATGACCGCGCCGAAGGCGACCTCGCCGAGTTCGACGCCGTGCAGGCCGAAGCGTTCAACCAGCGCGCCAAGCGTCTTCACCGACATGCCGAAGTTGCCGATGTCGGCGTAAACGCTGTTGTTGCGGCAGAACGGAATGCGCACGCCCCCGATGACGCCTACGCGGTTCGGTTGGACAGCAGGCTTGGCCATCAACGCATCTCCGTCGATCAGTTCGGGGCCGGGCCCCACGCGTTCTCGTTCACCTTCCACAGACCGTGATACCACGCACGGAACATCGGAATCTCCTCGCCGCGCGCGTCATCGGCGAGCACTTTCCACATGGACGACGGTTCGCACTTGCCGGTGACAACATCAAGCAAGCCATCGAACAGCTCCGTCCACAGAGGCGTGTAGGCGATGCGCGCGGCATCGCGCTGCGCCTGCGCGCGCCGCGCAACGAGATCGCCACCGCCGCGACGCATGCCGATGGCCTGCACCCACGGCGAATCGGCGAGTTCGAGCACGAGGTCGAAGCCGGCACGGTCGAGCATGACGCGCACTTCCTCGGGCGAGGAGAACTGGTTGCGCGCAACATCCTTGCGCTGTGCCGGATCGGCGGTACGGTACTGGTTGATCTCGAGCGCATAGCGCCTCCAGCCGACCGCGCTCGCCATGTTCCACACGTCGAAATAGAACAGGCCGCCGGGTTTCAGCACGCGCGCCATGTCCTCGAGATACAGGTAGAAATCTTCCTTGTCCATGTGAATGAACACGGCAACGCAATACGCCTTGTCGAAGCTCGCATCGGCCAGCGGCTGCAGGCTGGAACGGTGCAGTTCGGTGAAGCCGGTATTCGGCAGGCCGGCCAGGCGCTGGCGGGCGACGCCGAGCATGTTCGAGGAAATGTCGCAGCCTTCCCAGTGGGCGACACGCGGGGCGATTTCACGACCGATGCGGCCGACTCCACAGCCGAGCTCGAGTACGCGGTCGCCAGGCTGCAGATCAAGAGCGAGGCTCACCTGGCGTGCGCTGTAGCGGCCGGTCAGGCGCGCCGTCTCCTCATTCGTGCTGCCATCGACGGCAATGAACGCGCCAGTCGGCGTGGATGCCTTTTCGTTCCAGAAATTCTTGTAGTTCTTCTGCGATTCCATGGGGCTTGCGCGGCCAATCGGGCCTGCGATGTTACACTGCGGCCCCTGCCGCGGAAACCGAACCGGTGCCTGTTTCATCGTCCTTTTCCGCTGCCGCGCACGCGTTCTCGCATGTCACCGCCCTGCTTGCCATCGAATGCGCGGGCCCGTGCGCACCCGCGCATCCGCTGCTCGGTCGCGACGATGCCGAACGACTGATCGGGATGCTCGCCACCGATCTCGCCCGCCACGCCGGTGGCGCCGCGCAACTCGACCTCGTCGCCGTCGGTGCGCTCTACGACCAGGCCCAGCTGTTGCGTCCACGCTGGCCGCTGTACGCCGCGCTCGCCGATGCGCTCGATCGCCTGCCGGCCGCCCACGACACGGGCCGCATCATCGCCCTCGGCGCACACCAAGGTCGCCCGCCGGCGCCAGCACTCGCGCCGGAAGCAAGCCTTTACGGCAGTCCGCTGCTGGTATTGCCTTGGCTGCTGGCCGGACCACCGGCCACGGTCGCCGACGTCGGCCGCCAGCTCGAGCTCGAACTGCTCGAACACGGCCTCGCCGACGCCGCGCTGTCGCTGGCGGTCGGCGAGGCATTCGGCATCGAAGTGACGCACGCGCGTCACCTCACCACCTTCGATCTCTGCGCAATGGCCTGCAGTCAATACCAGCACGCCGGGCTCGGCGCGCTCTGGCAGATCATCGAAGTCGCGCTGCTCTCGCCCGAACGCGAGGAAACGGTCGCGCTCGACGCCAATGAAACGCTTGCCTGGCGTGGCGGCCGCGCCCACCTGCGCTCGAGTGACCGCACCCGCCGCGCGCAATGCCGCGCCATCCTCGCCGCGCACGGCATCGCTCTCGACATCGATGGTGCGGCGTTCTCGGCGTAGGTGCGTGGCGTGAAAGAATCGCGATCGAGTCGGCACCATCACCGATGCTGCCGATCGCGGCTGCAGCCGCTCCCGCAAGGGATGCTCTGATCAAGCCCAAGGAATCCGTTCTGCGGCTTCAGCAACGAAGTGGGCTTGGCACAAGCCCGGATCTCCCTTGGCTGGCGCGTCAAGCAAAGGACGATCCGCCGGCACCAGATCCTCGAGACTGCGCCCGGCCGCGACCCGCGCCCCGGCTTCGCGCACGTCGTCCGCGGCGATGCGTTCGATGTCGGCATCGGGCAGGTCGAAACGCATCAGCCCGAACAGGGCGAACACGTTCGCCCCTCGCACGGCGCATTCCTTTCCGCTTCCAGTGCGGTCAGCGCGGCACGCTGCGCCGCGATCGGACCAAGCAGGCGATGCACGCCTGCGTCGAGCAGGAACAGGCCGATCAGGGCCTATGGTGGCAATGCCGAAGCACCGGAAGAAGCGGTGCAGGCATCTCACTTCGGCCGCCGAGTGCGCGAGCTGCCGAGCTTGCGGGTGAGCGTGTTGCGGCCGAGGCCGAGGGCGCGCGCGGCGTTCTGGCGGTGGCCCTTGCTGGCAACGAGGGCGGCATCGAGCAGCACACGCTCGAACTCGGCGAGCGCGCGGGCGTGCAGGTCCGGCGCGCCGCCGGCGAGTTCCTGCTCGGCCCATTCGGCCAGCGCGCGGCTCCAGGCCGGGCGGCGCGTGGCGCTCGCGCTGCGCATCTCGGGCGGCAGGTCGGCGAGGCCGATGACGCGGCCGCTGGCGAGCACGGCGAGGCGCCGGCACAGGTTCTCGAGCTGGCGCACATTGCCGGGCCAGGCGTATTCGCGCAGGGCGGCGAGTGCGGGCTGGGCGAAGTGCTTCGCTTCCGCGCCGGTCTCGGCGGCGACACGGGCAAGGAAGTACGCGGCGAGCGCGGCGATGTCGTCACGGCGCTCACGCAGCGGTGGCACATGCACGCGCAGCACGTCGAGGCGATGCAGCAGGTCGGCGCGGAACTCGCCACGCTCGACCTTGGCTTCGAGGTCCTGATGGGTGGCCGCGAGCACGCGCACGTCGGCGCGGATCAGCTCGCGCCCGCCGACGCGGTAGAACTCGCCGGCGGCGAGCACGCGCAGCAGGCGCGTCTGCAAGGGCAGCGGCATGTCGCCGATCTCGTCGAGAAACAGGGTGCCGCCCTCGGCCTGTTCGAAGCGGCCGGTCTGACGCTTGTGTGCACCGGTGAAGGCGCCGGCCTCGTGGCCGAACAGCTCCGACTCGAGCAGGTCGGCCGGGATCGCCGCGGTGTTGAGGCCGACAAAGATGCGCTGCGCGCGTGCGCTCTCGCGATGCAGGGCGCGCGCGACGAGTTCCTTGCCGGTGCCGGTCTCGCCGGTGATCAGCGCATTAAGCCCGCTTGCGGCGACACGGCCGATCGCCCGGAACAGCTCGCGCATGCCTGGACTCGTGCCGATCAGCTCGGCCTCTGCAACTTCGGCCACGCGCTTCGCCGGCAGCGGGTCGGCGCTGACCTGGGCGAGCGCGCGCTCGGCGATGCCGACCGCATCATCGAGGTCGAACGGCTTGGGCAGATAGTCGAAGGCGCCGTGGCGGTAGGCCGCGGCCGTCGTCGCCACATCGGTATATGCGCTCATGACCACGACCGGCACGCGCGGCGCGCGCGCGGCGAGTGCACCCAGCAGATCGAGTCCGCTCGCGCCGGGCATGCGCACGTCGGTGAACAGCACGTCCGGTCGCGCGCCCTCGAGTGCCGCCAGCACCGCTTCGGCATCGGCAAACTCGCGCGCAACCAGACCGGCATCGCGCAGCGCGGCGCTCAACACCAGACGCACGCTACGGTCGTCGTCGACGATCCAGGCCTCGCTCATGCCGGCAGCTCCAACGGCAACAACAGGATGAACTGGGTCGCCCCCGGCCGGCTCGCGTGGCGCAGTTCACCGCCATGGCCGCGGGCGATTTCCTGGGCGAGCGCGAGACCGAGGCCGGTGCCATCGGCGCGGCCCGAGACGAGCGGCTGGTACAGCGTGTCGGCCAGGCCGGAAGGGATGCCCGCACCGTCGTCGATCACGTCGATGCGCAGCGCGCTGCGGCGCAGGCGATCAGCGAGGCGGATGCCGAATTCGACGCGCGTGCGCAGGGTCAGCGTGCGCGCGCCGGCCTCGACGGCATTGCGCGCCAGATTGAGCAGCAACTGGTAGAGGCGATCGGCATCGCCGATCGCCGTCGGCAGGCTCGGATCGTAGTCGCGACGCACGGTCGGTGCTTCGGCTTCGGCGCCGATCAGCACGGCCACCCGCTCAAGCAGTTCGTGTACGTTGACGCGCGCCATGCGCGGCTTGCCGCCGGCGCGCAGCAGGCGGTCGGCCAGGGTGGCGAGGCGGTCGCTCTCGGCAATGATGAGCTCGGCCAGCTCGACCAGCTCGGCCTGATCGACCCGGCGCGCCAGCAGTTGCGCCGCGCCGCGCACGCCGGCGAGCGGGTTCTTGACCTCGTGGGCGAAGCCGCGCAGTGATTCCGACAGTGCGCCCGATCCGACGTCGCCGGCGCTGTTCGCCTCGTGCACTTCGAGCAGCAGGCGCTCGCCGCCCAGCGGTGTGAAGGCGAGATCGCCGATGAAGCCGGTTTCGCTGCCGCCATGCAGGCGCGCCTGGCGCAGGACGATGCGCTGCTGCCCGGTCTGCGCGCGCCGCGCGGCATCGACGATCGCGCCGGAGCCGGCATCGAGCGTGGCCAGGCTCATGCCAAGCCAGCGCCGCGCGCCGCCGAACAGGTCGGTGAACGCCGGGTTCAACCACGAGAAATCGAGGTTCCCATCAAGTTCGGCCAGTCCGGTCGCGCAGACGCGCAACCACTCCGCGGCCTCATCCGACGTGATTTGGGCCTCAGTGGTGCGATTCTCCGGCATTGCACTACTTTAGTGCGCCCGGGGCCGGGATTGGGGATTCGGGATTCTGGATTGGGTAAAGCCACGGCCGAAGCGAAGCGCCATGGCTCTTCCCGAATCCCCAATTCCGGCTTCACCTCGCCACGATCCACACCGCCAACCCGACGAACAGCACCGCGGCGGCGTAGCGCGCGGCGCGCAACGGCAGCTTCCGCGCGACGCGTGCGCCCAGCCAGACCACCGGCACATTGGCCAGCAGCATGCCGAGCGTGGTGCCGACCACGACCTGCCACAGCGGTTCGTACTGCGCGGCCAGCACGACGGTGGCGACCTGGGTCTTGTCGCCCATCTCGGCAAGGAAGAAGGCGACCACGGTGGCGGCAAACACGCCATGGCTGCGCAGCTTCGACGCTTCCTCCGCGTCATCGACCTTGTCCGGCACCAGCGTCCACGCGGCGATGGCAAGGAACGAGACGGCGACGATCCACTTCAGTGTCTGCGGCGAAAGCCAGCCGGCAACCAGGCTGCCAAATGCGCCAGCCAGCGCATGGTTGGCGATCGTCGCGACGAAGATGCCGAGGCAGATCGGCAGCGCCTTGCGGTATTTCGCGGCAAGGATCAGCGAGAGCAGCTGGGTCTTGTCGCCGATCTCGGCGATGGCGACGGCGGCGGCGGAGAGCAGCAGGGCGTGCAGGGGAAACTCCGGGGGCCAGGGCGGTGGAGACACGGTGATCCACGCGCGCGGCCCCGACCCGGGATCTGCGCGGTGAACCAGCGGTCTTGCCGAAACCTGGCGACCGTGGCGGTCGCAGATGCGTGCGCGCCATGGCGTGTCCGCCAAGTGTGTTGACGCGCACCGCCCGGCCGTTCGCCGGACGCGGCTACTCCCCGTTGGAGCGCGCGCATTCTAGGCGCGCCTGGATCGGCTTCACAAGCTCGGGATCCGATTCGTGGCCCTGATGTGCGTGGGAAACGACCGCATCCCGAGCTGTTTTCCACGATATCCTGCGGGGCCTCGCCGGGATATCGCACGCACCGGGATTGCCATGAATGCACTGCCCGATCACGTCGCCCGGATTGCGCTGTCGACGATCGTGCGCGATGCCTGGCGCGTGCTGACGTTTCGCCGGCCGTCGCCGGCGCTGGCAACGCACTGGCGCGCCTACCTCGCCTTCGGTCTCGCCTGCACCTGGCTGGCCGGCATCGGCCGCTACTGGGACAGTCCGCGCGCGGCATGGTGGCAGCACCTCGGCCTCGGCTCGCTGGCCTACGTCATCGTGCTCGCGCTCGTGCTGTGGCTGCTGCTGATGCCGCTGCGGCCGGCACGCTGGTCGTACCGCAACGTGCTCGTTTTCGTCACCCTGACCGCGCCGCCGGCGCTGCTGTACGCGATCCCGGTCGAGCGCTTCATGCCGCTCGACGCGGCGCAGGCGACGAATGCATGGTTCCTCGCCATCGTCGCGAGCTGGCGCGTCGCCCTGCTGGCGTGGTTCCTGGCGCGCGTGGCCGGGCTGCGCGCGCACGTCATCGTGGTTGCCACGCTGCTGCCGATCACGCTGATCGTCGTCGCCCTGTCGCTGCTCAACCTCGAACACGTCGTGTTCAACATCATGGCCGGCATCAGCGAGGAGCAGCGTTCGCCGAACGACCAGGCCTATTTCATCGTGGTCAACATCGCGATCTGGTCGGTATTGCTCGCCCCGATCCTGTTCATCGCCTATGCGGTCATGGCGTTCAATGCATGGGGTGCGGCGCGGCGGCGTGCGCTGGCGGGAAGGGATCGCGACTGAAGTCGCTCCCAGGAATCCAATGCCCCGCAGGAGCCCCTTCACGAAGAGGTCGGGCATCGTTTTCGATCGCGCGATTCCCCATTCCCGGCTCCGATCAACTGCGCAACCCGGTGCCGCGCTTGAGCAGCCACAGGGCCAGCGCGCCAAGACCAATGGTGAAGCCCAGCATCAGCGCATAGGCGATGGCGAGCGGCACGTCGGCGGCGCCGAGCAGACCGTAACGAAACGCGTTGACCATGTAGAAGATCGGGTTCGCATGGGTCGCCGCCTGCGCCCAGGGGGGCAGCAGGGTGACCGAATAGAACACGCCGCCCAGGTAGGTCAGCGGGGTCAGGATGAAGGTCGGCACGATGGTGACGTCGTCGAACTTCTTCGCGTAGACGGCGTTGACGAAGCCGGCCAGCGAGAAGATCGTCGCGCCAAGCAGCACGGTCGAGAACATCACCCATGGATGCGGCACGCGCACGCGCGTGAAGCACATGGCAATGCCGAGCACGATCACGCCGACCATGAGCCCGCGCAACACCGCGCCGGCGACGTAGCCGCCGAGGATGACCCAGTTCGGCATCGGGCTGACCAGCAGCTCCTCGATGTGGCGACCGAACTTGGCGCCGAAGAAGCTCGAGGAGATGTTGCCGTAGCTGTTCTGGATGATCGACATCATGACCAGGCCCGGCACGATGAAATCCATGTAGTCGTAGCCGCCCATGTCGCCGATGCGCCGCCCGATGAGGCTGCCGAAAATGAGGAAATACAGCGTCATCGTGATCGCCGGCGGCACCAGGGTCTGCGCCCAGATGCGCAGGATGCGCACGACTTCGCGGCGCGTGATGGTGAACAGGGCGACGAGGTTGGGGTGCGCACTCATGCCGCGGCCTCCGCGCCGGTCTCGTCCTGCGCGGTCAGGCGCATGAACAGTTCCTCCAGGCGGTTGGTCTTGGTGCGCATCGAGCGTACGCGGATACCGGCGGCGTCGAGCGCGGCGAACACGCCGTTCAAGTCCATCGCGCGCGGCATCTCGAGGTCGAGCGTATGCGCGTCCTCGGCCACCAGGCGTACGCCCTCGATGGCCGGCAGCATCGCCGGCAGGCCACCGTCGATGTCGAGCAGGAAACCCTCGACATCGAGCTTGGCCAGCAAGGCTTTCATCGGTCCATGCTCGATGATGTTGCCGTGATCGATGATGGCGAGGTTGCGGCACAGGCTCTCGGCTTCCTCGAGGTAGTGGGTGGTCAGGATCACCGTCGTGCCGGCCGCGTTGGTCTCACGCAGCGTGCGCCACATGCCGCGGCGGATCTCGATGTCGACGCCGGCGGTAGGCTCGTCGAGGATGAGCAGGCGCGGGCGCGTCATCATTGCCCGCGCGATCATCAGGCGCCGCTTCATGCCGCCGGAGAGCGTGCGTGACATGACTTGGGCCTTGTCCCAGAGCTGCGCACGCTTGAGTTCCTCCTGCGCGCGTGCAATCGCCTCGGCGCGCGGCACGCCGTAGAAGCCGGCGTAGTTGACGAGGATGTCAAAGGGCTTTTCGAACAGGTTGAAATTGATCTCCTGGGGAACGAGGCCGATCATGCGCATCGCCGCGCTGCGCTCCGCGAACAGGTCCGTGCCGAACACGCTCACGCTGCCGGAGGTCGCATTGACCAGGGAGCTGACGATGCCGATCAGGGTCGACTTGCCGGCGCCGTTCGGCCCGAGCAGGGCAAAGAAGTCACCGGGCTGCACGCTCAGCGAGATGCCTTTGAGGGCCTCGACGCCACCGTCGTAGCGCTTGCGCAGGTCGACGATGTCGAGCGCGGGAAGGGTGCTCATCGGGAAAGTACCGCAGGGAGTGCCGGCATGGCCCTGCTAGTATAGCTGGCCGATTTTTTCGCCCGCTCGCCGCCGTGCCCGAACCGTTCACGCTCCGCCTCGTCGACGCGCGCATGCTCGCGCCAACGGTTCGTCACCTCGCCTTCGCGCGCGACGACGGCAAGCCGTTCGCCTTCATCCCCGGCCAGTTCATCCAGATCCATTTCCATTACGACGACGGCAAGCCGACCAAGCGCAGCTATTCGGTCGGCACGGTCGGTGCCGGCGATGCGACACCGATCGAGCGGATCGAGATTGCGGTCTCGTATGTCGAGGGTGGCGCGGCGACCGCCCTGCTCGGCAATCTCGACATCGGTGGCACGGTGACGGCCAGCGGCCCGTTCGGCCGCTTCTGCCTGATGGACGCCGACCGCAACGCGCGCTATCTGCTGGTCGCCACCGGCACGGGCGTCACGCCGTACCGCGCGATGCTGCCGCAGATCGCCCGACTCGTGCGCGAGCGCGGCTGCACGTTTGCCCTCGTCTATGGCGCGCGCAGCGAAGCCGAGCTCCTCTACGGCGACGAGTTCGAGGCGTTCGCCGCGGCCAATCCCGGCTTCAGCTTCCACCCGTGTTTCAGCCGCAGGCCGCGTGCGCTGCCGCGAGGCAACGACCGCAACGGCCGCGTGCAGGTCGCACTCGAGGCACTCGCGCCCGATGCGAACGCGGACATCGCCTACCTCTGCGGCAACCCGGACATGGTCGATCAGGCCTTCGCCCTGCTCAAGGAAGCCGGCCTGCCGGTCGCACACATCCGCCGCGAGAAGTACGTCAGCAGCCGGTGAACGACACGCCGCTCTCCACGGATGCGCTGGCGTATGCGCCACCGCCGCCGCTGCCGCCCGTGCGCAGTCCGTGGTGGAAGGGCATGCTGCGTCTCGCGATGTGGATCGGCGGCGGCTGCGGCTGCGGCGCCGTGCTCGGACTCATGCTCGGTGGCGAGCATGGCGTCGGCGCGGCCTTCTCCGCGGCCCTGCGCGTGGCGGATTTCCGTTGGGTCGCCCTCTTCGTCGTCCTCACGATCTGGCCACAGGTGCTGATCCATGAGGCTGGACATGCCCTCGCCGGTCTCGCCCGCGGCATGCAACCGCTCGCCTTCGGCGTCGGTCCGTGGCGGTGGGAGCGAAGCCTGGACCGCTGGCGGCTGCGCCGTGGCGGCCGCGTGCTCGGCCTGCTCGGCTTTGCCATCCTGGTGCCGCATGGCCAGCGTGGCCTGTCGCGCCTGGACCAATGCATCTACCTGCTCGGCGGACCGATGGCGAACCTCGCCACGTTCGCGCTGATGCTCGGGCTCGCCGCGCATCCGCTGGTGACCACCTCGACACCGTTCGCCGCCTTCGTCATCGGCACGGCCAGCGTCGCCGCGCTGCTTGGCCTCAGCAACCTCGTGCCGTTCGAGACGCAGGGCTGGCGCTCGGACGGACGCAACATCATCGACCTGTTCCGCAGATCGGCCGATGCCGAGCGTCTGCGCCGCGTACGCGCGACGCTGGCCCTCGGCATGGCCGGCGTCCGCCCACGCGACTGGCCGGCCGAGGCGCTGCCGGACCTGCCCGGTGATGACGAAGAGCCGCCGAACCTGATCGGCCTCAATGCGATCTCGCAGGTGTTCGTGCACGCACTGGATGCCGACGACGCGTGCCTGGCGCGTCGCTGCGCACGCCTGCTCGCCGCCGGCCACGCACGCGTGCCGGAAGCGATGCGCGCACACCTCGCCGTCAACATGGCGATCTTCGCCGCGCGCATCGAACGCAACCCCGACCTGCTCGCCGCCTGGCGTCCGCTGTGCGCAGGCGGCCTGCTCGACCACACCGCGCTACATGCCTGGCTCGACGCCGAATTGGCCGAACTCTCAGGCGACATCGACGCAGCACGTGCGGCCCTGGCGACGGCGCGGGCTTTGGCGGCGCGCGTGCCCGACGCGATCACCGGCGTGCTGGTCGACGAAGCGCTCGACGCACTCGAGTCGCGCCTGGACGCACGCCACCCGGCCGCCGTGGACGTTGTGGGCGCGAGTTCGGTCGCGACGCTTCCCTGCAGCGGAGCAGCAAAGCCGGAGCATCGCGACTGAAGTCGGCCACAAAAGCGGGGTGTAAAGGACGCTTGACACGTGTGTCCGCGCCGCCTAAGCTCGCTGTCAAGTTACCTTGACATGAGCCATGGCCATGACGAAGGTCCATCGACGCTACATCCGTGAATTCCTGCCGGCGATGGCGGCCTACTGCGTCACCCTCGTGCTGTCCTTGCAAGCGCTCAAGCTGGTGCAGGCACTCTGGGGGCGGGCCGCGCTGGCCCTGCTGCCGGCGCTGCCGATCCTGTTCGCGGCACGTGCCCTGCTGCGCTTCGTGCGCGACAGCGACGAGCTGCAGAGGCGCATCCAGCTCGAAGCCTTCGCGTTGGCGTCGCTGGTGCTCACGCTGGGCAGTTTCGCCCTCGGTCTGCTCGTGCTCGCGCGCGTGATCGACATCGCAGCCGGCGATGCCCTGGTGATGGTGCTGCCGGCTTACGCCTTGCTGTACGGCGCCTTCGCCGCCTACACCACGCGGCGCTACCAATGAACAACCGTGTCCGTGAGCTGCGCAGCGCGCGCGGCTGGTCGCAGGCCCAGCTCGGCGATGAGCTCGGGGTTTCGCGCCAGACCGTCAACGCGATCGAGACCGGCAAGTACGACCCGAGCCTGCCGCTGGCCTTCGCGATCGCGCGCCTGTTCGGCCTCGCGATCGAGCAGGTGTTCGAGCCGGATGCGTGAAAGGAGATGCCGATGAACCCGATCCTGCGTCGCTACATCGCCGACACCTGGCTGCCGACCCTGGTCTATTTCGCCTCGGTGTTCGCCGCCGCCGTGCTCAGCTCACGCATCGATTCGCACTGGCTGCGCGCACTGGCCGGAGCGCTGCCGCTGCCGGCGCTGGCGTGGATGGCCTGGGTCGAACTCCAGCGCCTGCGTCGGCGTGACGAACTGCGCCAGCGCATCGAGCTGGAAACCATGACGATCGCCTTCGCGCTTTCGTTCGGCATCGTCGCCGCGCTGACCTTCATCGGCATGTATGGAGCGATCGAATTGCCGCTATATCTCGCCGCCTTCATCATGGCCTTCTGCTGGGTCGGCGCGCAGTTGTGGGTGCGCGCGCGCTACGGCTACTGGTGGCAGCAGGGCGCCACCGAGGAACCCCCCGAAGAACACCGCAACGACGAGGTGCGCCGTCCATGAAAGCCTCCGTACGCTACGCGATCATCGCTGCCGTCATCGCCGGCGTGTTCGCGCTCCGTCACTTCCGTGACAAGCCCGAATCGCCGGGTGAGGCGCAACGCGCGAGCGGCCGTTACCACATCCCCGCCAGCGCCAAGGCATTCCGTTTCGGCACGCTCGATTTCAGCGCCTGCGAACTCGAACGGAAGCATTCGGGGGCGACCACCGAAGCCTTCTGCGCGCCATTCGAAGTGCCCGAGGATCGCGCAAGGCCGGACGGCCGCCGCATCGCGCTCAAGCTCGCCCTGATCGAGAGCCGTGAAGCGGCCGATGACGATTTCATCGTCTTCCTCGCCGGCGGCCCCGGCCAGTCGGCGGTCAACGCCTGGCCGCAGATCGCCGCCTCGCTCGAGCCGGCCCGCAAGCGGCGTCACGTGCTTTTGCTCGATCAGCGCGGGACCGGCGCCTCGAATCCGCTCGAATGCGCCAACGACGAAGACGAGGACGCCACCCTCGACTTCGATCCCGCGCGCATCACCGCGCGCACGCAAGCCTGTCTCGAGGAAGTGTCGAAGACGGCCGACCCGCGTTTCTACACGACCAGCGACGCGGTGGCCGACATCGAGGCATTGCGCCAGGCGCTCGGCGCGCCGAAGTTCAACCTGGTCGGCGTGTCCTACGGCACGCGCGTGGCCCAGCAGTACCTCAAGCGCCACCGGGAAGGTGTGCGCAGCATCGTGCTCGACAGTCCGGTGCCGAACGAGCTCGTCCTCGGTGGCGAGTTCGCGCGCAACCTCGACGATGCCCTCAAGGCGCAGTTCGACCTGTGCAAGGCCGACCCTGCCTGCGCGAAGGCCTTCCCCGATCCATTCGCCGACCTGATCACCCTGCGCGACTCACTGAACGCGGCACCGCGCAGTGTGCACTTTGCCGATCCGGTCACCGCGGCACGCCGCGAGCGCCGCCTCGATGGCCATGGCCTTGCCGCCCTGGTGCGCCTCTATGCGTACACGCCGGAAACCGCCGCGCTCATCCCGTTGACGGTGCACCAGTCGCGCGCAGGCAACGACGCGCCCATGGCGGGCCAGCTCGAACTGATGATGCAGGGCATCGACGAGCTGGTCGGCAACGGCATGCAACTGTCGGTGCTGTGCAGCGAGGATGGCGACCGCCTGCCGGCACAATCCGGACGCCCCGCTGCCAAGGACAGCGTGCTCGGCACACAACTGGTCGATGCCTGGAATGCGCAATGTGCGGTGTGGCCGCGCGGCCAGCGACCGGCCGACTTCAACGAACCGGCCAGCGGCGACGCACCCGTGCTCGTGCTGTCTGGCGAGTTCGATCCGGTCACGCCTCCACGTTACGGCGAACAGATCGTCAAGACTCTCGCCAACGCAAAGTTCATCCTCGGTCGTGGCCAGGGCCACTCGATCATGGGTCGCGGCTGCCTGCCGGGCGTGATCGGGCGCTTCATGGACAAGCTCGAGCCGGCCGCACTCGACACATCCTGTGCCGAGCGCCTCGGCCCGACGCCACACTTCATCGATTTCAACGGAGGCACGCCATGATCGAGCTGAAGGATCTGCACAAGGCCTTCGGCGCGGTGAAGGCCGTCGACGGGGTCAGCTTCACCGCACGCGATGGCGAGATCACCGGCCTGCTCGGCCCGAACGGTGCCGGCAAGACGACCACGCTGCGCATGCTCTACACGTTGATGAAACCCGATCGCGGCCAGGTGCTGGTCGACGGCATCGATGCCGCCATCGATCCGCTCGCCGTGCGCCGTCGCCTCGGCGTCCTGCCCGACGCGCGCGGCCTGTACAAGCGTCTGACTTCGCGCGAGAACATCGACTACTTCGGCCGTTTGCAGGGCATGACCCAGGCCGCTATCGACGCGCGCCGCCATGCGCTGGTCGAGGCGCTCGACATGGGTGAGATCATCGACCGCCGCACCGAAGGATTTTCGCAGGGCCAGCGCGTCAAGACCGCGATCGCACGCGCGCTGATCCACGACCCGAGGAACTGCATCCTCGACGAACCCACCAACGGCCTCGACGTGATGGCCACCCGCGCGATGCGCGAGTTCCTGCGCCGTTTGCGCGACGAAGGCCGCTGCGTGCTGTTCTCCAGCCACATCATGCAGGAGGTTGCCGCGCTGTGTGACCGCATCGTCGTCATCGCCCACGGCCATGTCGTCGCCAACGCCACACCGGACGAGCTGCGCGCCCAGGCCGGTTCCGACAACCTCGAGGATGCCTTCGTGAAGATCATCGGTTCCGCAGAAGGGCTCGCCGCATGAAGACCATGCTCACGGTTTTCTTGAAAGAGGTGCGCGAAAACATCCGCGACCGCCGCACCGTGCTCAACACGCTGCTGACCGGCCCGCTGCTCGCCCCACTGATGTTCGTCCTGCTGATCAACGGCATCGTCGCACGTGAGCTCGACAAGGCCGAGAAGCCCTTGCCGGTGCCGGTGATCGGTGCCGAGCACGCGCCGCAGCTCGTCGAGGCCCTGAAGCAGATGGGTGTGGACATCAAGGAGCCGCCGGCCGATCCCGAGCTCGCCGTGCGCGAGCAGGAGGTCGACCTCGTGCTGCGCATCCCGGCCAGCTATGCACAGGCCTGGCGCAAGGGCGAGCCGGCCCAGGTCGAACTGATCCACGACCAGTCGCAGCGCGAAGCCGGCAGCTCGGTCTCGCGCCTGCGCGGCATGCTCGAAAGCTACGGCGAACGCACGGCGTTGATGCGCATCGTTGCCCGCGGCCTGTCGCCGAACGTGACCCGCCCACTCGTCATCGCCAACCGCGACCAGTCCACTGCGCAGGCGCGTGGCGGCATGATGTTCGCAATGCTGCCGTACTTCTTCATCCTCGGCGCCTTCATCGGCGGCATGGCCCTGGCCATCGACACCACCGCCGGTGAACGTGAGCGGCAATCGCTGGAACCGCTGTTCGCCAACCCGGTACCGCGCAGCCAACTGCTGCTCGGCAAGCTCGGCGCGACCTCGGCGTTCTCGCTGACGGCACTCATGCTCAGCATCGTCGCGTTCTCGATCTCCGGCCAGTTCCTGCCCACCGGCAAACTCGGCATGAGCCTGTCGATCGGCCTCGACTTCGCCGTGGTGACCATGCTCGTCATGTTGCCGCTGGTGGTGCTGGTGGCGGCCCTGCAGACGCTCGCCGCCGCCTTCGCCAAGAGCTTCCGCGAAGCGCAGACCTATCTCTCGCTGCTGATGTTCGTGCCGGCCGTGCCATCGTTGTTGATGTCGGTGTTTCCGGTGAAGACGCAGACCTGGATGTATGCGGTGCCGTTGATGGGCCAGCAGGTTGCGATAACACGTCTACTGCGCGGCGATCCGGTGGCGAGCAACGAACTGCTGCTGTGCTTCGCCGCCAGCACCGTCGCCGCCCTCGTCATCTGCTTCATCACCGCGCGTGTCTACCGCAGCGAGCGCCTGGCGATTTCGGCGTAGTGCGGGAACGCAGCGGCCGGACACCCCCTCCCCATTCGCGGGGAGGGGGTGACAACGCAGGTCGTCCTGATCCAGGTCCATGGGGGCGGAGGCAAGGTCGGATCACATCGATTTCGCCGGCGCGGCCGGCGCCGCAATGCGGTCATTCTTGGCATGATCCGCCTCCCGGACACCGCGCGCAGGAAACCCTTTCATGCACACCGCGCATGATTCGCCTCTCGGCAAGACCGTCACCGGCAGCGACTGCTACGACCCCGGCCTGCTGTTTCCGATCGCGCGCGCGCCGAAGCGCGCCGAGCTCTACATCGATGGCACCTTGCCGCTCCATGGCGCCGATATATGGAACGCCTGGGAACTGTCCTGGCTCGACGCGCGCGGCAAGCCGCAGGTGGCGACCGCGACGTTCCACGTGCCGTGCGACTCGCCGAGCCTGATCGAATCGAAGTCGCTCAAGCTCTACCTCAACAGTTTCAACGAGACCCGCTTCGACGACCATGAAACCGTGCGCGCCACGATCGCACGCGACCTCTCGCTGGTCAGCGGTGGCGATGTCGATGTCGCCCTGCATGCACTCGACGAGCTCGTCGACACACGCATCGCCTCGCTCGCCGGCATCTGCATCGACAACCTCGATCTGGACATCGACCACTACGGTCCACCATGCCCGGATTTCCTGCGCGTCGACACCCGCGCCGCTGCAGTCGAGGAGAACCTCGTCTCGCATCTGCTGAAATCGAACTGCCCGGTCACCGGCCAGCCCGACTGGGCCAGCGTGCAGATTGTCTACCGCGGCATGCCGATCGACCGCGCGGGCCTGCTGCGCTACCTGGTCTCATTCCGCCGCCACGACGATTTCCATGAGCAATGCGTGGAACGCATCTACATCGACCTGCTCGCGCGCTGCGCGCCCGAACACCTGCGCGTGCAGGCCCGCTACACACGCCGCGGCGGTCTGGACATCAATCCCTGGCGCGCCAGCGCAGCCGGCACCGACCCGGGCAACCCTCGCCTCGCGCGCCAGTGAAGCACCCCCTCAAGGCTCTGGGGACGTTCGGATTGATCCCGGCGGCTGTGAACATCGTTGACCAGAACGGTTTCTTAACTCGGACTGGATGTACCGTTGGCATCCCGATCACGCCCCCGAGACATCCATCATGGCCAACGAACCCGGAAAGCCCGACTTTTCCAACGTGAAGAGCGGCGCCTCCTCGACTGCACCCGCACCCGCGCCGAAGCCCGACTTCAGCAATGTCCGCAGCGGCGTCGAATCGACCGCGCCGATCGTCGAACCGCCACCGCCGCCCGAAATGGAGACCTACACGGTCGTCAAGGGCGACACCCTGTCGAAGATCGCCAAGCACTTCTACGGCAACGCCAACAAGTGGCGCCCGATCTTCGAAGCGAACACCGACCAGCTCGACAACCCCGACCGGATCAAGCCCGGTCAGGTCCTCAAGATCCCGGCCAAGTCCTGACACATACGGAGACCAACATGACTTCGTTCCGCCCCGCACCACTGCTCATCACCGCCCTCGCCAGCCTCACCCTTGCCGCCTGCGGCAAGAAGGAGCAGGCCCCCGCGCCGGTCGTCGCGCCGGCCCCGGCCCCGGCCCCGGTCGAGGCACCACCCGCCGCGCCGGCTCCGGTCGCCTTCGCCGGCCTGAGCGTCGGTGAAAAGTTCGACGAAGCGACCAAGGCCGTCACCCGCGAGAAGAAGATCTTCGCCAAGACCGACACGATCTACGCCGGCGTCGCCACCACCGGCACCGCCGCCAGCGCCACCCTCAGCGCACGCTGGACCTACGGCGCCGACAACCAGCTCGTCGACGAAAGCAGCCAGACCATCGCCCCCACCGGTCCGGCCACGACGACCTTCCACATCGCCAAGCCCGACGGCTGGCCGGCCGGCAGCTACAGGGTCGAGATCACCCTCGACGGCACCGCCGTCGCCAGCGACTCGTTCGAGGTCGAATAAGCCCGGCGACAACGTGATCGAGCAAAAAGGGCGCGGCGTGATCCGCGCTTTTCCTGAAGGGCGCCGACGGCGCCCTTCTTCGTCTCAGAGCGCGGCGATCAGACGGTCGGCAAATTCCGAACACTTTACTTCGGTGGCACCTTCCATCAGGCGGGCGAAGTCATAAGTGACGTACTTCGAGCCGATCACCTTGTCCATCGCCGCGATGATCGCATCGGCCGCTTCGTTCCAGCCCATGTAGCGCAGCATCATCTCGCCCGAGAGGATCACCGAACCGGGATTCACCTTGTCGAGGCCCGCATACTTCGGCGCGGTACCGTGGGTGGCCTCGAACACGGCATGGCCGGTCACATAGTTGATGTTGCCGCCCGGGGCGATGCCGATGCCGCCGACCTGCGCGGCCAGTGCGTCGGAGAGGTAATCGCCGTTGAGGTTCAGGGTGGCGACCACGTCGTACTCGGCCGGCCGCAGCAGGATCTGCTGCAGGAAGGCGTCGGCGATCGCGTCCTTGACGGTGATCGTCTTGCCGGTCTTCGGGTTCTTCAAGGTCATCCACGGGCCGCCGTCGAGCTCGACCGCGCCGTATTCGCGCTGGGCCAGCGCATAGCCCCAGTCGCGGAAGCCACCTTCGGTGAACTTCATGATGTTGCCCTTGTGTACCAGGGTGACCGAGGCGCGATCGTTGGCGATCGCGTATTCGATCGCGGCGCGCACGAGGCGCTCGGTGCCTTCCTTCGAGACCGGCTTGATGCCGAAGCCAGAGGATTCCGGAAACCGGATCTTCTTGTAACGCTCCGGAAAGTGCTCCTTGATCAGCGCAGCGAACTTCTTCGCCTCATCGGTGCCTTCCTGGAATTCGATACCGGCGTAGATGTCCTCGGTGTTCTCGCGGTAGATCGTCATGTCGACCTTCGACGGATCCTTCACCGGCGATGGCACGCCCTTGAACCAGCGCACCGGGCGCACGCAGGCGTAAAGGTCGAGCATCTGGCGCAGGGCCACGTTGAGCGAACGGATGCCACCACCGACCGGTGTGGTCAGCGGCCCCTTGATCGATACGAGGTAGTCGCGGCAGGCATCGACGGTCGCATCCGGCAGCCAGTTGCCGGTTTCGTTGAACGCCTTCTCGCCGGCCAGCACTTCCAGCCAATGGATCTTGCGCTTGCCACCGTAGGTCTTCGCCACCACCGCGTCGAACACGCGCACCGACGCGTTCCAGATGTCCGGCCCCGTGCCGTCACCCTCGATGAACGGAATGATCGGCTGGTCGGGCACGTCGAGCTTGCCGTTGGCGATGGTGATCTTCGCGCCGGCGGTGGATGCTGCGGTCATGGGGGTCTCCGGGGATGGAAGTCGCGCGGCGGGAGGCGTGCGCGGGGAACGCGTATTGTCGCGCGCCGGGGGTGGGGTGGCAAAGCGCTAGGGATGTTCTTGTCAATTCCACAACGGCGTCACCGTCCTGTGCGGGCGCAGATCAAGGCGCGACGGCGAAGCCGGACTGGCCGTCTGTCGAGCCGGCGCAACGCCGGGCTGCACCCGCACAGGACGGTCCCAAGCTTTTGATTCCCAATGGCGGGGCGACATCATTGCGGGATTGATCAAAGCATCCCCAGACGGTCGCAACCGCTGGAAGACGTCCTCGCGCAGCGCCGGTGGCCGGTTGCTGCGGCGATGTCCCGAGGTGATCCGAGCCCCCGATTCCGGAGTGGCGGGACGGCGTATGATCGCCTGCGCAGGACCAGCGGAGGCGGCGTGGCTGAACATCTCCCATCGGCACGCAGCGCGCCGATGCACGAACGCGCGGCGGCATTGGTTCTCGATGCCTTCCTCGACTACAACGCGCGCTATGCCGACATCACGCGGCGTGCGCGGCGGCGCTTCGAGCGACGCGACTGGAAGTATGTGCGCGTCGATGCGGCGGCACGTATCGACCTTTACGACGTCTGCGTACGCGAGACGCTGGGTCGGCTCGAGCTGCTGCTCGAGGAACGCATGCGTTCGCGCGCAATGTGGGCGTCGATGCGCCTGGCCCTGGCCACGCTGATCGAGCCACTGCTTGACCGCGAGCTGCCGAAGACCTTCTTCAATTCGCTCTCGCGCCGGCACTTCCACACCACCGGTGTCGAACCCGAACTGGAGTTTGTCGACCTCGACGTGGAGCCGACCAGCGGCGTGGCCACACCGGCCAACCTGCATCGTTTCGAGACCGGCGATGGTCTGCAGGCCGCATGTGCGCGCGTGCTCGATACGTTTCCGTTCGCCAACGGCCATGCCGATGCCGACGCCGACGCGTGTGCGATCGCCACCGCGATCACCACGCGCTCCGGCATGCACGTGGATGCGCTGGAACTGCTGCCGGCGACGTTCTTCCGTGAGCGGCGCGCCTATCTGGTCGGGCGCATCGTCGGCGATGGCGGCGTTGCGCCGCTGGTCATCGCCTTCGTCAGCGAAGCCGACGGCGTGCACGCCGATGCGGTCATGACCGACCTCGATACGGTCTCGCGCCTGTTCGGATTCACGCGCAGCTATTTCCATGTCGACCTTGCCACGATCGCCGACGCGGTCGCGTTCCTGCATGCCCTGATGCCGCACAAGCCGATCGAGGAGATCTACACCGTGCTCGGCCGCGCCAAGCAGGGCAAGACCGAGCGCTATCGTCACCTGTTCCGCCATCTCGCGCACCATCCCGAGGAGCGCCTGGTGCGCGCCGACGGCGAGCGTGGCATGGTCATGGCGGTGTTCACGCCGGTCGGCTATCCGCTCGTGTTCAAGGTGATCCGCGACCAGTTCGCCTACCCGAAGGACATCGCGCGGCGCGGTGTCGAGGAGAAGTACCGGCTGGTGTTCCGCTACGACCGCATCGGGCGGCTCGTCGATGCGCAGGAATTCCGCGACCTGCGCTTCCGCCGCGCGCAATTCGAACCGGGCATGCTCGACGAACTGCTGGCCGGCTGCGCGGAGACGGTGGTTGCCGACGGCGACGAGGTGCTGGTGCGCCATTGCTACGTCGAGCGACGCCTGCGGCCGATGAACCTGTACGTGCGCGAGGCTGCGCCCGACGACGCGAAACGCGCGATGCTCGACTATGGTCAGGCGATCAAGGATCTCGCGCGCAGCAACATCTTCCCGGGCGACCTGCTGCTGAAGAACTTCGGCATCACCAAGGGCGGGCGCGCGATCTTCTACGACTACGACGAGATCTGCCTGCTCGAGGCGTGCAATTTCCGCCAGGTGCCACCGGCACGCGACGAGGACGAGACGCGCCCGCTCGAGGAATGGCTGACCGTCCGTGAAGGTGATGTCTTCCCTGAGCTGTTCGTGCGCTTCCTCGGCGTACCCAAGGCCCTGCGCGACGCGCTGGTCGAGCGCCACGGCGAGATCTTCGACGCCGCCTGGTGGCGCGAGGTACAGCAGCGGCTGGCCAACGGTGACTACAACGACATCCCGCCGTATCCGCAGTCGGCGCGGCTGGGGCGCGACTGAGGAATCGCCGCGCATCGCATTCCTTGGGCTGGCCGATTTGACCCGCGCGGCGGGGACTTCTACGCTCGCGTGCTGACTTCCCGATGGAGTTCCCCCGATGAAACGCCTGCTCGCCTTTGCCACCCTCTTCGCCCTCGCCGGTTGCGGCGGATCCGCGCCACCCCAGGCTCCCGCCGCTTCCGACCAGCCGGCCACGACCACGCCGCCGGTTGCGGCCGCGCAGAGCCGCCTCGATGCCGCGATCGCCGGCGAGTGGCGTTCCGCCGAAAACCGTGCGCGTGATGCCCATCGTCATCCGAAGGAAACGCTCGAGTTCTTCGGCGTGACCGACGGCAAGACCGTCGTCGAGATCACCCCGGGTGGCGGCTGGTATGCGGAGATCCTCGCACCGATGCTGAAGGACAACGGCAACTACGTCGCCGCGATCCCGCTCGACAGCTCCAGCGACTACGCCAAGCGCAGCAACGAACGCCTGCGCGAGAAGTTCGCCGCCGCTCCGGCGCAGTTCGGTGCGGCGAAGTTCGCCGAGTTCGACCCGAAGGCACCGGACCTCGGCATGGAGGGTGCCGCCGACGTCGTCGTGACCTTCCGCAACGTGCACAACTGGATCGGCAACGACAGCGCGGAGGGCATGTTCAAAGCCTTCTTCAACGTGCTCAAGCCGGGCGGCGTGCTCGGCGTGGTCGAGCATCGCGCTGCGGATGGCAAGGATCTCGAATCCGTGAAGGATTCCGGCTACCTGCCGACCGACCATGTGATCAAGCTGGCTACCGATGCTGGCTTCAACCTGGTCGAGCAGAGCGAGATCAATGCCAATCCAAAGGACACCAAGGACCATGAGAAGGGCGTGTGGACGCTGCCGCCGTCACTCGCGCTCAAGGACGTCGACCGCGACAAGTACCTCGCCATCGGTGAGTCGGACCGCATGACGCTCAGATTCGTCAAGCCGGCCGGAGACCAGATCTTCCGCCAGAGCAACGACAGCGGCATTGCCGGCGAGAAGAAGTGACAACACCGCGTTCCCCGTCGCCGCAATCGACGGGGAACGCCTCCCGCCTCGGCCATCGATGTTGATCCTTTTCAACAAGCCGTATGGCGTGCTCTGCCAGTTCACCGATAGCGAAGGCCGGCCGACGCTCGCCGACTTCATCCGGCGCAAGGGTGTCTATGCCGCCGGTCGCCTCGACCGCGATACCGAAGGCCTGCTGTTGCTGACCGACGATGGCGCGCTCGCGCATCGCCTCACCGATCCGCGCCACAAGCAGGAAAAGACCTATCTCGTGCAGGTCGAAGGCAAGCCATCCGAGGCCGCGCTCGACGCGCTGCGTCGCGGTGTGGTGCTCAACGACGGGCCGACCCGTCCCGCGCGCGTGCGCACACTCGATGGCGAACCGGACTGGCTTTGGCCACGCGATCCACCCGTGCGCTTCCGCAGGCACATCCCGACTGCCTGGCTCGAGTTGACGATCAGCGAAGGCCGCAACCGCCAGGTGCGCCGCATGACCGCCGCCGTCGGCCTACCGACCTTGCGCCTCGTGCGCATTCGCGTCGGTGAGCATGAGCTTGGCGACCTTGCGCCGGGAGAGCAGCAGGTCGCCGTGCACGATCGTGCAGGGAAGCCATAGCAACGGCCGCGGGAAACGACCACGGGAAACGATCGTAGGAAACGATCGTAGGAAACGGCTTTAGCCGTGAGGCCTTGGCCGTACAACACGGCAAAGAAAGAACATCACGGCTAAAGCCGTTTCCTACAGCGGTTCTCGAGGCGCCGGCAGCACCCACCCGAATCTCGCAAGCAACCCGGCGAAGGCTTCGTCGAGCGGCGCCTCGACGCACAGGCGACACCCGTCGAGTGGGTGCGTGAAGGCAAGCTTCCACGCATGCAGCAGCAGGCGGTGCACGCCGAAATACTGCTTGAACAATCGGTTGTGCTCGGTACGCCCGTGGCTGGTGTCGCCGATCAGCGGGTGGCGGATGTGCGAGAAGTGGCGACGGATCTGGCGGTATCGGCCGGTTTCCGGATCGACCTCAACCAACGCGTAGCGCTGCTGGGGATAGCGCCCGACCGCAATCGGCACCTCGATCGTGGCAAGCCGGCGCCAGCGTGTCAGCGCGGGTTTGCGCTCGCTGTGCTCACGCACGCCGGGCAGCGCGGAATCGATCACGCCTTCCTCGTCGGGCCAGCCGCGGCAGACGGCGAGATAGGTCTTGGCCACGTCGCGCGCCATGAACTGCCGACCGAGCATCGCCGCGACCTCGCTGCCGCGACCGATCAGCAGCACGCCGCTGGTCGCACGGTCGAGGCGGTGGATCAGGTGCAGCGGCCCCGGCACGGCGGCACGCACGGCATCGATCAGATAGACCTCGTCGTCGTTGACCAGACGGCTGCGATGCACCGGCATGCCGGCCGGCTTGGCGACGACGACCAGCGCGTCATCGAGATGCAGGATGCGCACGCGCAGACTCAGCGCGCGCGCCAGGCGCCGACGAAGGCGGCGGCGGCTGCCAGTGCCGCGCCGAGCGCCCAGACGGACACACCACCGGGCCGCGCGCCTTGCGTGTCGAACAACTGCAGAGCAACCGCGCCGAGTGCGCTGCTCGCCGCAAATGTCAGCAACACGGCAATGCGCTGGCCGATGCGCGAGCGCGTGGCGAGCTGTTCGAGTTCGGCCGAGCGGATGTGAAAGCGGCTTTCGCCACGTGTCTGCTGATCGAGAAAATCGTATACGCGCTGCGGGAACTCCGGCGCGAGGGCAAGCCATTCCGGCAGGCGACGGCGCAGGCTCTTCAACACGGCCTTCGGCCCACGCCGCTGCCACCAGATCCGTTCCAGCACGGGCCGCGCCACCGCCCAGATGTCGATCTGCGGGTGCAGGAGGCGACCGACGCCTTCGATGTTGAGCAGGGTCTTCTGCAGCAGAATCAGTTGCGGCTGCAGGGTCAGCTCGTAGCGGCGCGCGGTCTGGAACAGCTTGACCACCACTTCGGCCAGCGAGATCTCGCTCAGCGGGCGGGTGAAATAAGGCTCGCAGACCGCGCGCACGGCCGCTTCAAGCTCGTCGCCGCGCACGTGGCCGGGCATCCAGCCGGCACGCAGATGCAGCTCGGCGATGCGCCGGTAGTCGCGCCCGAACAGGGCGAGGAAGTTCTCGGCCAGCCAGTACAGATCCTGCTCGGGCAGCGAGCCCATGATGCCGAAGTCAAGAGCGATGAATCGCGGGTCGTCGCGGCGAGTCGGATCGACCCAGATGTTGCCGGCGTGCGCGTCGGCATGGAAGAAGTTGTCGCGGAACACCTGTGTGTAGAACAGGCGCACGCCCTTCTCGGCGAGCTTCACGCGATCGATGCCGGCGGCATCCAGCGCGGCGAGGTCGTCGACCGGGATGCCGTGGACACGTTCGAGGGTGAGCACGCCGGCATTCGTGTGCGACCAGACCACCTCGGGTACGTACAGGTCGGCGGAGCCGAGGAAATTACGCCGCAGCAGGCTTGCGTTGGCGCCTTCGCGTTGCAGGTCGAGTTCGTTGAACAGGGTCGATTCGATCTCGGCGACCACGTCGAGCGGCCGGATCTTGTCCGCATTCGGATGGGTGCGCGCGGCGAGCTCGCCGAGCGCGCGCAACAGGTCGACGTCGCGGGCGATGCGCATGCGGATGTCCGGACGCAGCACCTTGACCACGACCTCCCTTCCATCAGGGAGGCGCGCGGCGTGCACCTGCGCGATCGAGGCCGAGGCCAGCGGTTCCTCCTCGAACGCGGCATAGCGTGTGTCGATCGGGGCAGCGAGCGCCGCCTCGATGGCCGCGCGTGCCCGTGCACCGGGGAACGGCGCTACGCGATCCTGCAACTGGGTCAGTTCGTCGGCGATGTCGGCCGGCAGCAGGTCGCGGCGCGTGGACAGGATCTGGCCGAACTTGACGAAGATCGGGCCAAGCTCGGTCAACGCGAGCACGAGGCGACGACCGCGTGGCAGTTCGCCGACGCCGGCCTTGGCCGGCACGAGCCGGCGCATCCAGCGCAGCACGCGCACACGCCGCGCATCGTCGATGACGTCATCGAGGCGATAGCACACGGTCACCGCAAGGATGCGCACCAGGCGCGGCAACAGGCGCAGGGTCGAACTCATGTGCCGCGCTGCCCGGCGAGGCGGCGCACACGCGCTTCGAGACGATCGCCACGCTCGCGCAGGTCATCGACTTGGTCGAGGAAACCCTCGAGCTCGGCGCGCGCGACGACATCGCCGCGCTCCTCTACCAGCCAGTCGGCGGCATCGCGCAGGAAGCCCTGGCCGGCAGTGCGTGCGAAGGCGAGACCGCGACGCAACGCGCGCGCGATCTGGAAACCGGCGACGTCGCCGAACACGCGCGAAAATACCTCGTCGAAATCGGGGGCGAAGCGCGAGGCGAGGCGTTCGAGGCGACGCGCGAGTTCGGCATCGCCGGCGATCTCGATGCGCCCCGGCAGGGCGATGTCCTCGTCGCCACGCAGGCGCGCGATCGCCATGCCGAGCAGGCGTCCCGGCGTCGCCGTGATGGAAAGATCGCTGGTAGCGCCAAACGCCGGGCCGACCCGCAACTGGCGGCCATCGACGGTCACGCGCATGGCCAGGCCCGTGCCTGCGAAGGTCAGCGTGACCGCGCGACCATCGAGGCCATGCAGGGCCGCCTGCGTGTCGGGGTCGAGGTCGAGCCCATGGTTGAGCGCGTTTTCGAGCGCGCGCCCGAACACGGCGAGGATCGGATTCGGCGCGCGCGCGCCGGGCTCGGTCGAGGTTTGCATGCCGCGTATTCTAGCCGGCGCAGGGGATGTTCGACGCATCACGTCGGGTGCAATCCCGACGAACGATAGTGGTTGCGTTCAATCCTTCATGCGCCGGAACACGAACCATGGCAAGTGGCGCAGGATGAGGGCGACCAGGGACCAGTGGCGCGGCTCGTAACGGGCGAACGAGGCGCGGCCAAGGGCGGCGACGACGTGCTGCGCGACCTCGGCCGGATCGGCCGCCGGCAGCGGCAGCTTCATGCCGTAGGTCAGGTTGCTGCGCACGAAGCCGAGGCGATGGAACTGCACGCGCAGTTCGCCAGGCGCATGACGCTGGCGCAGGCTCTCGAAGAAGCTTTCCAGACCACGCTTGGCGGCGGCATAGACGATGTTGCGGCGGCGCCCACGCACGGCGGCGATACTGCCGAAGCCGACGATGGTGCCGCGCGTTTCGATCAGGCGCGGCAACAGTGCATGCGCGATCGCCAGCGGCGCATGCAGGTTGATCGCGAGCAACTGGCCGATCGCACCCGCGCCGAGGGTACCGTCGTCGTCGCCGCGGGACTGGCCGGCGACCAGCAGGAGCGCCGTCGGTGGCGGCAGGCCAATGAGTGCTTCGAGGATGCGCCCACCAGGATTGGGCTCCGCAGCGAGGTCGATCGCCAGCGTGCCGACCTCGCCGCCATGGCGCAACACCAGATCGGCGGCCAGTGCATCGAGATCGCGTGCATCGGAGGCGATCAGCAGCAGCGGGCGACCGGCGCGCGCGAGTTCGACCGCCAGCGCGCGGCCGAGTCCGCTCGAGGCGCCGACCACGATCGCAGTCACAGTTCCAGCCTCCGCGTCAGTTCGGATTGCTGCAGTCCGCACGAATCGAATGCGCGCAGGTCGGCGCGGCGTCCCGCGAAATCCGGCCAGGCGCGACGCACGACCGCTGCGTCGAGCGTTGAATCCTTGATCAGGTTCGGCCGGCCACCGTGGGTCAGCGCCAGATCCGCCAGCGCATCGAGAAATGCACGCTGTGCCGGCACGCGCGGTGACGGGCACTGGATCGCATAGGCGATGCCGCGACCGTTGAACGAAAAACCCTTGGCCTCGCCGTCGAACAGCTTGCTGGCGATCAGGCTGATGCGCGGCCGCGTGCGCGCGACATGATCGGACAGTGCAGCGGCGAAATCGGCATGGCGTGCGTGTGGGATCAGCCATTGCGCCTCGACAAAACCGGCCTTGCCGAAGCCCGCGTAGTAGGCGCGCGCACCGTTGAGCGGGAACAACGCGGAAAGGACATCGACGCTTGAACTGCCGGGCCGGCACCAGCGGTGCCGGATCCAGCTGTTCAGCACCGTGATGCCGGCGGCATTCCATGCGCGCAGGCGCCAGGGTTCGATCGCGGCCGGCAGATCGGCGGCCGGCGTGGAACGCAACCCCTCCTGTGCTTCGAGTCCGAAGCGGATCACGCCACGGCCGAACTGGTTCGCGCGCCCATCGTGCCAGCCATACAGCAAGGGGGCGCCAGCATGTGCCTGCAGAACCTCGGCGGCCTCGACCAGGTTGGCCACTGGCAGGCGCCGCACGACGTAGGCGTTGGGCGCGCGCACAAGACGCAGCGTCGCGTTGCCGATCAGGCCTGGGATGCCGAAACCGGCGAAGCAGGCGGCAAAGCGATCGCCGTGCTCGTGCGCACTCGCGCCGAGCCAGCCTTCGCGCGGGTCGAACAGTTCGAGGGCAACGACGTGGTCGCGGAAGGTGCCGTCGCGTGCCGGATTCTTGCCGTGCACGTCGGCGGCGATGCAGCCACCGATCGTCGCCCGCGCATGGCCCGGCACCACCGGCACGAGCCAGCCGCGCGACAACGCGAAGCGCACAACATCGCCGATGCGCGCGCCGGCCTCGACGGTAAGCAGGCCGCGCGTGTCATCGAAGGCGAGCAAGCGGTCGAAGGCGCCGAGATCCTGGCTGATGATGCCGGCGCCGAAGCTTGCGCCGACATAGGACACGCCACCGCCGCGACTGATGCGCGGCGCATCGGTCGGCAGCGCCTCGATTGCGCGATAGCGGTCCGGTTGCTGCACCGTGCAGCGTATCGACACGGCGCGATCGAAGCTGCGCAGCTCGCGTTCGGCAAGGGCAAATCCGCGCGGGGCGCTCATGGCATTGATGCGGGGGCTTTCACAGCGGGAGTATCGCATGAGGCCCAACGGTGGCTTCTCAGCCGGTGAGAACGCCGGCTGCGAGGCTCGCGCGAAACCGGAGGACCCCCGCATGCTGCTTGCCCCGTTCAGTCTTGCCGATGTATCGCCGTCAACCCGCGCGCGCCGCAGCGCCCAGCGCCCGGCCGCGGCCCCGCCCGGCCGCGTGCCGCCCTGGCTCGTGTCCTGGGCCGTGCTCGGTACCCTGGGCGTGTTGTTCGTACCTGGCCTGCGCGGCGGTGGCCTGCTCGGCGCAACCCTGCCGTTCTGGCTGTGCGCCGCCCCGCTGCTCGACATGGCCTGGCTGACGCGCCACCGCTGGTTGGCCGCGCTGCGGCGGCGTGCGCGAGTGCGTGCCGCCTGACCACCGCTCGATCACCGATCGGCCCGGCTGCCCGTGTGCGAACCCGGCCGCGGCGTGTGCGCTAACGCGCGCTGGCACGAAACATTCGTGGTGCGCGGATCAGGGCATCCCCAGCCGCTTGCGCTCCATGCGGCGAAGGAACTCGGCCATGATGCGTCGGTACAGATCCTCGCCGAGGTAGGCGTCCTCGACGCCGGCGTCGATCGACGGGTTGTCGTTGACCTCGATCAGGGCGACGCGCTCTCCGGCCTTCTTGATGTCGACTCCGTACAGGCCGACGCCGATCGCGGCGGTCGCCTTCAGTGCAAGCTTGACCACGTCGGCCGGCGCCTCGCGCACCGGCAGGGTCTCGAAACCGCCCGACTTCGCCGGGCCCTTGGCACCATGGTTGTAGATCTGCCAATGGCCGCGCGACATGTAGTACTTGCAGGCGTACAGCGGCTCGCGGTTGAGGATGCCGATGCGCCAGTCGAACTCGGTGAACATGAACTCCTGGGCGAGCACCAGCGCCGTGTGCTGGAACAGCGCATCGGCTGCCTCGCGCAGCCTGCTCGCGTCCTCTACCTTGACGATGCCACGCGAGAATGAACCATCCGGGATCTTCAGCACCATCGGGAAGCCAAGGCGGGCCACGCTCTCGTCGAGCTTGCGCGCGTCGTCGCGATAGAGGATCTCGGTGCGCGGCATCGGCAACTTGCGCGACAGCATGAGGTCGTGCAGGTAAATCTTGTTCGTGCATTTCAGGATCGAGCCCGGATCGTCGATGACGACCATGTCTTCCTTCTCCGCCTTGTTGGCGAAGCGGTAGGTGTGGTTGTCGAGCGCGGTGGTCTCTCGGATGAACAGGCCGTCGTACTCGGCGAGGCGCTGGTAGTCGTTGCGGCCGAGCGTGTCGACCTCGATGCCGAGCTCGGCGCCAGCTTCGACGAAATGCTTGAGCGCACGCTTGTTCGAAGGTGGCATTGCCTCGGCCGGGTCGACCAGCATGGCCAGATCGAAGCGGAACTTGCGACGTGCGCGAGGCTTGCGCCAGAGCTTCTTCGAGAACGCATCGAGGGTCTTGGCGAAAGCGTCTTCCTGCTCATCGGACAGCGTGTGCAGGCCGGCCGGCTTGATCGCGCCAATCTGCCAGACGCGATCGCGCTCGAACTCGATGCGCAGGATCGGACACGGGAAGGTTTCGAACACCTGGCGGGCCAGGTCCTCCAGTGCCGGATAGGAGGTCTGGCCAAAATAGACGAGGATGCCGAAGTCAGTGGTGTCGCGGCCGCCGGCCGGCAGGAAACGGCCAAGCTGGCTGTTGAGATCGTCGATGTCGAGGCCGTACAGCGAGCGCCGGCGCAGGTCGTTGATCGTGCGCACCGACGGAATCACCTTGTGTCCACGCGCCTCGGCGAGCAGCGACACGTAGTAGCCGGTGCCGAGGTACTTGTAGCTGCGGCAGAGGTTGATGACATGGGTCCGTTCGTCGTCGTCGCCGAGCGGCTGGCGCAGGTAGTCCTGCGCGGTGACGACGTTGTCGGACGGATAGTACGAGCCCCAGTCGGAGGCTTTTTCGACGACGATGACGAGGCGGCTCATGCGCGCGGAAAACCGGTCAGGGAAACGCGGAAGTCCGCGCATGGAACCCCGCCGCGGACGAAACTCCGGAACGACCGGTCCGCGGCGCGGCGCGAGTGTGCCACAGCGCCCGTGTGGCCGGCAGTGATGGCCGCAGCGGATGCGCGACCGTTTTCCGGCCGTTCAGAGCGCCTGCGCGGCGGGCCCTCCGTGCGCGCGCCGATGCGCGGATAATCGCCGGTTCCCGCCCCCGGATCCGTACATGCCAACGCAGCGAACCCGCTCGTTCCCCCGTCTGCGTCGCGCCCGTGCGGGCGACCTCGAAGCGCTCGTCGCCCTCGAACAGGCGAGCTTCGCCGGCGATCGCATGAGCGCGCGCCAATGGCGTCGGCATGTTGCCAGTCCGCGTGCGATCGCGATCGTTGCCGTCGAGGGTGAGCGACTGCTCGGTGTGGCGCTCGTCTTCACGCATGCCGCGCACGACATCGCCCGCCTGTATTCGCTGGCCACGGCAGAGGATGCCCGCGGACGCGGTATCGGCGATCGACTGGTCGCAGCGGTCGAACGCGCCGCCGGTGCCGCCGGCCGTCGACGTCTGCGCCTGGAGGTGCGTGAGGACAACCGCGCCGCGCAACGCCTCTACGAACGCCGCGGCTTCCGTCGCATCGGCCGCCGCGCCGGCTACTACGAGGACGGCGAGGATGCGTTGCGTTACGAGAAAGCGATCGGCGATCGAGCCGTGACGTCGATGCGCTGAGGTGTCCTTTCGCCCAGGCCCGATCGAGGCCGGGCGCGGTGGAAGCCGCCCGTTCGCGGCTTCGACATCAAGACATGCGCCCTGATGCGGTGCGACGCCGGTTGCGCGGGCGATTCGATACCCGAATCCGCGCCGCCGTCACCAACCCGCCGCGCGCAGTTTCTGTTCGGTGGCCGCATCGGCGGGGCGCGCCACGAGGCCGCCGGCGGCGGCGAGGCTGACGCGATAGCGGCCGCCGTCGACCAGCGGCAGATAGGCCGCGCTGCCGTAGTCGGCGTCGATCCAGCCGGTCCAGCGCGGGAACAGGCGCTTGAGATCGAGCGGGTCGAGCGGGTTGTCGCCGCCGAGCGCGACCAGGCTCGGTGCGGCATCGGCCGCCTGCCGGGCATCGGCGACGCGACCGCTGAGGCGATCCAGGCGATACAGCGCCGGCGCGCCAAGCACGACCGCAGCCGGTCGCCACTTGATGACGCGCGCGTCGAGCTGCCACTGGTCGCCAGCGAGTTCCACGCTGCGGCGCGTGCCGTCCGGGTATTCGATGCGCACCTCGTAGCGTCGCTCGGCGAGCTGGCGGGTTGCGAGGGTGGCGACCTCGGTTTCCGCGGCGAGACGGCGGTAGCCGAGCAGGGCCGTCGCCGACACCGCCGCGAGCACGGCGACCAACGTGAAAACGAGGCCCCACAAGCTGCTGTGGCAGGCGGCGAAGCGTCGCCGCGCCCGCCAGCGTCGGCGCGCGCCGAACAGGTTGGCCAGCGCGAACATGAGGCTCAGTCCGGCGAAGACGTAGAGGGCGATGAGGATCGGCGTGATCGGCATGTGCTCGAGCATACCGCCTGGGGCGGGCTGCCGGTTCGCGACGCGCCGTCGCCACGCGATGCGCCACGACCGCGATTGCACGGAGGCTATACTCTGGCGCGCTGCCAACCACCCCACGCCACCATGCGTCGATCGCTCCGACCCTTCGCCCTCATCCTGCTCGCGCTGCTCGCCGCCTGCGGCAACAAGGGCGACCTCGTCAAACCGCAACCGGACACGCCGCGCGCCGCAACGACCGCGGCTGGTTGAGGCATGCTCGAATGAGCCTCGCCTTCACCAAGATGCATGGCGCGGGCAACGATTTCGTCATCGTCGACTGCCGCGCGGCGCCACTGCCGCTCGATGCCGCCGCGATCCGCCGCCTCGGCGACCGCCATTTCGGCGTCGGCTTCGACCAATTGCTGAGCATCGAGCCGGCCACCGACGGTATCAGCGCCTGGGCCTATGGCATCTGGAACACCGATGGTTCTCGTTCGGGGCAGTGCGGCAACGGCGTGCGCTGCATCGCTGCCTGGCTGGGCCGCGCCGGCCTGCTCGGCCCTGGGGCGACGCGCCTGCAGAGTCCATCGGGTGCGGTGCTGGTGGAACTGCTCGACGACGGCCGCGTGCGCGTGGACATGGGCGAGCCGCGCTTCGCGCCGAAGGATGTACCACTGGACGAACGGGCGGCCATCGGCCACAGCGCATCCTTTGCTTCACACGATCAGGGTGGCGGTACGCGGGACGGAAGCGGATCCGGGCCGCATGACCCGCACCCGACTCGCTACCTGATCGATGTCGCCGGCCAGCACATCGAGATTGGCGCGGTCTCGATGGGTAATCCGCATGCGCTGATCGAGGTCGATGACGTTGCCACCGCGAGCGTCGGAAGCCTCGGTCCGCTGGTCGAACAGGCCATGGCCTTTCCGCGCGGCTGCAATGTCGGCTTCGCCGAGGTCCGCGCACGTGACGCGATCGCCCTGCGTGTCTGGGAGCGCGGCGTTGGCGAGACCCTGGCCTGCGGCAGCGGCGCCTGTGCCGCCGTTGCCGTCCTGCGCCAGCGCGATCGCGTCGATGCCGACGTGCATGTCGCACTGCCCGGCGGCACACTCGACATCCATTGGGACGGTCCCGGCCACACGCTGTGGATGACCGGCCCGACTGCTTTCGTCTTCGAGGGAACCTGGCATGACTGAGTTGAGCGTGAAGGAAGGGCTGACCGCGATGGAGGTGGCGAGCTACCTGCGCCGCCATCCCGATTTCCTCAAGGAGTTCCCCGATCTCGCCATCACCCTGCTGCTGCCGCGCGAGCAAGGCCCGGCGGCGTCGCTGGCGAGCTACCAGCTCGAAGTGCTGCGCGACAAGAACGCCGAGTTCGGCCGGCGCCTGCGCGAGCTGATCGAGATCGCCCACGAGAACGAACAGCTCATGGTGCGTGTGCACACGCTGACCCTGGCGCTGATGCGCGCAAAGAGCCTTGGCGACACCGTTTCGCGCGTGGTCGCCAGCCTGACCGAGGATTTCAACACCGACCTGGTACGCATCGTGCTGTTCCGCGCCGATCCCGATCTGCCGGCGGCCGAATGGTTGCTGGTCGAACCGGGTGGCATCGCCGCGCTGCCGGCCTTCGGTGAATTCGTCAAGCGCGGCGAACCACTGTGCGGACGTCTGCAGCAGGACAAGCTCGACACCCTGTTCGGCGCGCGTGCGGCGGACGTGCGTTCATCGGTGCTGCTGGCAATCGGTGATGTCGGCCTGCTCGCGATCGGCAGCCTCGACCCGAACCGCTTCAATCCGGGCATGGGCACGGTTTTCCTGCGCCTGATCGCCGAGGCCATCTCCACCGCCGTCGCGCGCTACCCGCGCGAGGGCTGAGCGCCACGCTCATGGGCGCCGTGACGATGCGAGCCGACGTCGAGCGCTTCCTCGACTGGCTGCGCATCGAACGCCGCTACTCGCCAAACACCGTGCAGGGCTACGCACGTTCACTCGTCCGCCTCGAAGCGCATGCGCAGGCGCTCGGCCTCTCTCGCTGGGAAGATCTGCGCGGCGCGCAGTTGCAGACTTGGGTCGCGCGCCTGCACCGAGAAGGTCTTGCTGCGGCCAGCCTTGCCCAGTTGATGTCGACCTGCCGCAGCTTCTTTCGTCATCTCGCCCGCGAAGGACGCATCGCGGTCAATCCGGCACTCGGCGTGCGCACGCCGAAGCTGCGCCGCAAGCTGCCGCAGGTGCTCGATGTCGATGAGATGTCGGCCCTGCTCGAGTTTCCGGCCGACGACGCCGAAGCCGTGCACGACCGCGCGATGCTCGAACTGCTCTATTCCAGCGGCCTGCGCGTGTCTGAGATCGTCAGCCTGCGCTGGTCCGATCTCGATGCGGCCAACGGCCTGCTGCGTGTGACCGGCAAGGGCGCGAAGACGCGCATCGTGCCGGTCGGACGCTTGGCCCTCGAAGCCCTCGACGCATTGCGTCGGCAAGATCATGCCGACGACGAGGACACCATCCTGCGCGGCCGCCATGGTCGGGCGTTGAGCACCAGCGGCGTGCGCACGCGCCTCAAGCGCCGCGCGCGCGACCAGGGCGTGTGGAAGCGCGTCTATCCGCACCTCATGCGCCACTCCTGCGCGAGCCACCTGCTCGAATCCTCCGGCGACCTGCGCGCCGTGCAGGAACTGCTCGGCCACGCCGACATCGGCACCACCCAGATCTACACCCACCTCGACTTCCAGCACCTCGCCCGCGTCTATGACGCCGCGCATCCGCGGGCGAAGCGCAAGCCGCGGTAGGAGCCCCTTCAGGAGCGATGCTCCTGCTTTGCGGGTTGTACAGAAGGAGCATCGCCCCTGAAGGGGCTCCTACGGGGGTTGCGGTTCGGTGCGGCTTGCAATCGCCGCAGCCAACCCCAGATCGGCCGGCCCGACCACGCGCGCCGCCCATGGAAAGCTTCCACGCCACCACCATCGTCTCCGTCCGCCGTGACGGCCGCGTCGTCATCGGCGGCGACGGTCAGGTCACGCTCGGCCACACCATCATGAAGGCCAATGCGCGCAAGCTGCGCCGGCTCGGCGCCAAGGGCGACGTGCTCGCCGGCTTCGCCGGGGCCACGGCCGACGCCTTCACCCTGTTCGAGCTGTTCGAACAGAAGCTCGAGCGCTTCAGCGGCAACCTCACCCGTGCCGCCGTCGAGATGGCCAAGGACTGGCGCACCGACCGCCGCCTCGGTCGCCTTGAAGCCATGCTCGCCGTCGCCGACAAGGACGTGTCCCTGCTGATCTCCGGCAACGGCGACGTCGTCGAGCCCGAAAACGGCCTCATCGCGATCGGCTCGGGCGGCCCCTATGCCCAGGCCGCCGCCCGGGCCCTGCTCGAGAACACCGAGCTGGATGCGCGCAGCGTGGTCGAACGAGCCCTGAAGATCGCCGGCGACATCTGCATCTACACGAACCGGAATGTGACGATCGAAGAGCTTTGATCGGTGATTCGTGATCGGTTCTAGCGTTCGCCGACGCGGCGCCCCGGTCATCCGATTGCCTACTCAATCACCTTGCGTCCACGAATCACGAACTACGAATCACGGCTTGCCCATGTCCGACATGACCCCCCGCGAAATCGTCCACGAGCTCGACCGCTACATCATCGGCCAGCATGCGGCCAAGCGTGCGGTCGCCATCGCCCTGCGCAACCGCTGGCGGCGCATGCAGCTCGATCCGGCGCTGCGCGATGAGGTGACGCCGAAGAACATCCTGATGATCGGTCCGACCGGCGTCGGCAAGACCGAGATCGCACGTCGCCTCGCCGCACTGGCGAATGCGCCGTTCATCAAGGTCGAGGCGACCAAGTTCACCGAGGTCGGCTATGTCGGCAAGGATGTCGAGCAGATCGTGCGCGATCTTGCCGAGGCGGCGGTGAAGATGACGCGCGAGCAGGCCATGGCGCGCGTGCGCACCCAGGCCGAGGACCGCGCCGAGGACCGCATCCTCGATGCGCTGCTGCCACGCCGGCAGACGGTCGGTTTCGCCAACGAGCCGATCACAGCCGATGCGCGCGACAGTGACACCCGCCAAAAGCTCCTCAAGCAATACCGCGAGGGCAAGCTCGACGAGCGCGAGATCGAGATCGAGGTGGCGATGAACCTCGGCGTCGAGATCATGACGCCGCCCGGCATGGAGGAGATGACCAGCCAGTTGCGCGACATGTTCCAGTCACTGTCGGGCCAGCGTTCGCAGAAGCGCAAGCTGACCATCGCCCGGGCCCGGCCGATCCTCGTCGAGGAGGAAGCCGCCAGGCTGATCAATGACGAGGAGATCAAGGCCCACGCGATCCGCAACTGCGAACAGAACGGCATCGTCTTCATCGACGAGATCGACAAGGTCGCCCAGCGCGGCGAGTGGAGCGGCGCCGGCGTCAGTCGTGAAGGCGTGCAGCGCGACCTGCTGCCGCTGGTGGAAGGCTCCTCGGTGTCGACCAAGCACGGCATCATCAAGACCGACCACATCCTGTTCATCGCCTCTGGCGCATTCTCGCTGGCCAAGCCGTCCGATCTGATTCCGGAACTGCAGGGTCGCTTCCCCATCCGCGTCGAACTGTCGGCCCTGTCGGCGGACGACTTTCGTCGCATCCTCGGCGAGCCACAACATGCACTGACCAAGCAATACACCGCATTGCTGGCGACCGAGGGCGTCGATCTCGAGTTCACCGACGAAGGCATCGCTCGACTGGCCGAAGTCGCCTTCCAGGTCAACGAGCGCACCGAGAACATCGGCGCGCGGCGCCTGCACACCGTGCTCGAACGCCTCCTCGACGAGATCTCGTTCGCTGCCTCGGACCACGCCGGCGAGCGCTTCACGATCGACGCGGCCTATGTCGACGCGCACCTCGCCTCGCTGGTCAAGGACGAGGACCTTTCGCGTTACATCCTTTGACACGGCGCGTGCCGGCGTACGCAGCGCGGCGGTTGCACGAAGCGTCCGATCATCCGACCATAGCACCATGACCACCGTCGTTCCGTTCAAGTCCCGCGGCCAGCGTGCCGTCCTGCGCGAATCATTCGAGCAACGCGTGCCTATGCGCTTTGCCCGCGAGCGCATCCAGCCCGGCTGGATCCACGGCTACGTGATCGGCCTGTCCCGCGACTTCTGCCTGATCGCCGAAGTCGGCGATGCGATGCGCTTCGACGGTTACGTCGTGCTCGCCATCGCCGATCTCAGCCAGATCGAGGAGGACCCGTCCCGCGAATTCGTGGAGAAGGCACTGGCGATCCGCGGCGAGGAATTGCGCATGCTGGAGGACTTCTCGCTCGATGACTGGGCCTCGATCGCGCAATCGGCGATGCGTCATGCGCCGATCGTTTCGGTCAACGTCGTCGAGGATGAAGCCGGCGAGGTCAGTTACATCGGCCAGCTCATCGGTGTCGAAAGCGATGCGCTGATCCTGCGCGAGATCGACCCGAACGCACACTGGTACGCCGATTCCGGCGATTATGGTTTTGACGAGATCGCCTCAATCGGCTTCGGCACCGGCTACCTCGACGCCCTTTGGCAGGTTGCCGGTTCGCCGGGCGATCCGCTTGCGCCACGCGCGCGGATCGACTCGCGCGACCGTCCGTGATCGCCATCTCGGCTGGTGGCGCGCCTGTATTGAAACCGTTCTATCCAGAAATCCGGCTGCGACCGCCCTTTGCGCGCGCGTCGTGCACCGATTGCCTCCCGGCGTGACAACACCGCGGGTGCCGGACGCGAGGCTGCCAATCCGATCATCGCCATGAACGCCCCCGTCCCCATCGGCATCACCCTGCATCGCGCCTCGCACGTGCTCGAGGTTGCCTACGACGACGGCGAAGTATTCCGTCTGCCGGCCGAATACCTGCGTGTGAACTCGCCGAGTGCGGAAGTGCAGGGTCACGGGCCCGGGCAGAAGGTGCTGGTGACCGGCAAGGCCGATGTCGAGATCGTTGAGATCATCCCGGTCGGCCACTACGCCGTGCTGCTCAAGTTCAGCGACGGCCACCAGACCGGCATCTATTCCTGGGACGTCCTTTACGCGCTCGGCCGCGACCATGAGCGCAATTGGCGCGACTACCTCGATGCGCTCGACGCAGCAGGACGTTCGCGCGAAGTGTGATACGCGATCGGCCTGGCGTCATGGCGATGTTTCACCACCCGCCGCCGCCGCCACCGCCGCCACCGCCACCCGATGAACCACCACCGCCACCGCCGGACGACGATCCGGGTGGAGTCGACGAGGAGCTGATGGCGCTCGACAACGACGAGTTGAGCGAGCTGCCGAAGCTGCCGGCGTCGAAGCCGCGACCACTCGAACCGTGGTACCAGGCCATCGCCGCGCCGGCTGCGGCGGCCGCCGAGGCACCCATCACCGCGGCGAGGCGGTCACCCCAGGTCTTTTCGACTTCGAGCGCCATCGCGTACGGCAGCAGGCGTTGGTATTCGTCCATCGTCATCGGCGGTTCCTTGGCACGCGCCAGTTCGTCACGTTCGGCCACGCCGAGGTACAGGCGCAGGCCGTCGAACTGGTCGAGCAGCTTGCGCCCGGCCACGGTCGGCGCACGCATCAGGAATCCGAACGGAACCTGTGAAGCACAGATCGCGGCGACGAGCACGGCGAAGATCACGCTGGACCACATCGAGAGGAAATAGCCGGTGGCTGCGGTCACAGCCGCAACGAGCACTGCCCAGATGCTCTTGGCGACGATCCCGGTTCCTTCCTCGTGCGCCGCGATCATCCCCATGATGAGGCCGGCTGTGACCATCGCGAGCAGTCCGGTGACAATCGTCAGGATGATCAGTTCGACCGTAGGGTCGAGCGAATCAAGCAACAAGGCTGCAGTCACGACGGCAATGGTGAACAGCACGCCGAAGCAGCCAATGCCGTCGTTGCGGCGGAAGTTGTCCTTGGCGTACTTGTCGTTGATGAAGTTGCGGTGCTCGCTGCGGATGCCGCCGATGCGTTCGTGGTCGGACTGCTTCAGGACCAGCTCGGCACCCTGTCTGAACAGGTTGGTGTAGAGGCTTTTCGCCGAATCCGGCAGTTCCGGACCCGGTGCGGCGCGCTTGCGCAGCACGTAGGTGCGCCCCTGCTGCGCGATCTCGAGCGCACCATGCACGCCCAGCAGGACCACGTCGGCGGCAAAGCAGCGGTCGTCGTACTCCATCCTGCGCACGAAGCGCATCACTGCCGGCGAAATGCGGTGCGGTGGATCGTACTGAGGGAAGATCACGCCCTTCTCGGGATCGCGGCCGAGCCGTCGCCATTGCAGGAAGAGGAACAGCACGAGCACGACGAGACCGCCGAGCAGGATCGCCTCGCGACGGTTGTCGCGACTGAACCAACGTGCCTGGTCGGCCAGCGACGGTTCGCCGACGATGCCCTTCGGGAACATCGCGACGAGGGTCAGGCCATGGTACGGAGGCAAGACATTGCGCGTGGCCACGACGGCATTGCCTTCGCTGTCGACACCGGCCGTCGCATCGCGCGCGGTCGAGCCCTGTTCGCCGGTGTAGGCCTCGACCTTCAGCCTGCCGCGCGCACCGTCGCCGGGCAGGCTGACCGTCGCGCTGGCGCGATTGATGTTGAAATCCCAACCGTTGCCGGTGACGTTCCAGTACAGCTCGTCGTGCTCCTTGAAGAAGCCGAGCTGGCGCGCGGTGCGGTAGCGGAACACATACGTGTGCTCGCCGGGCTGGAGGAATACCTCCGGATCGCCGAAGTAGACGCGCACGCCATTGGCGAACGGCTCGGCACGCCAGGGTTCCGGCGCGCCGTTGCGACTGACCTCGAGCGGCTCGAACGACACGTTGACGCGCCGGCCATTGCGGTCGCGGTAGGCGGTCGGGAAGTCGCGATAGATGCCGCGGCGGATGCGGTTGCCTTCGGCATTCACGCGGATCGTCTCGGCCACGATCATCGTCGAGTCGGCGGCGATGGCGATGTCGCTGTGGTACTCGAGGATGCGCTCATCGGCGCGCGTGAACGTGACCGTGCACAACAGCAGGATGCCAATGAGCCATCGCGTCATGGTGCGCTCCTCTGCGCAGGTTCGGCTTCGTAGAACTGCAAACGGGAAAAACCGGCCAAACGGGCCACGATGAGATCCGGAAAGCGCTCGATGCGTGTATTGAGCTGGCGCACGGCGCCGTTGTAGAAGCGCCGCGCGTACTGCAGGTGGTCCTCGATGGCGACGAGGTCGCGCTGCAGTTGCAGGAAATTGCCGCTGGCCTTGAGATCCGGGTAACTCTCGGCCAGCACGAGCAGGCGTTCGATCTGGCGGCCGAGTTCGTCCTCGAGACGCGCGCGATCGGCGAGGTCGACTGCAGTGTGTGCGCGCGTGCGCAGTTCGGTCACCGCCGTCAGCGTCGCACGCTCGTAGTCGGCATAGGCCTGCACGGCGGCGACCAACTGCGGAGTCAGGTCGTAGCGCCGCGTGAGCTGCACGTCGATGTCGCTCCAGGCGGCGCGCGCCTGATTGCGGTCGGTGACGAGACGGTTGAAGACGAGGACCGCTCCGAGCAGGAGCAAGCTGATCACGACCAGGGTGGCGACGAGCATGTCAATCTCCGTCGCCGAGCGAAGTGTCTGCGGCCGGCGCGCGTGATGCATCGCGTACATGGCGCGCGAACGCTTCAGCGATGGTGTGATGGACATGCTTGCTCATCGCCGGCGTGGACAACCCGTGCTTGCCGCCCGGATAGGTCATCAGTTCGAAGCGGATACCGCGTTCCTGCAATTCGGCCATGAGCTTGGTGGTGTTGCTGAACAGCACGTTGTCATCGGCCATGCCGTGGATCAGCAGCAACGGCGCTTCGAAGCCATCGAGCCAGGCGAATGGCGCACTGCGGATGTATCCGGCCCGGTTCTGCGCCGGGTGGCCGAGATAGCGCTCGGTGTAATGGGTGTCGTACAGCATCCAATCGGTGACCGGGGCGACCGCAACCCCGAACGCGATCTGATCGGAGGCCTTGGCCAGCAGCATGGTGGTCAGATAGCCGCCATAGCTCCAGCCGAACACGCCAATGCGCGAACCGTCGACCCAGGGTTGCTTCTTCAGCCAGGCGATGCCGGCGAGCTGGTCTTCCACCTCGATCGTGCCGAGCTGGCCGTGGATCGCATCGGAGAACCTGCGGCCACGGCGGGCCATGCCGCGGTTGTCGAGGGTGAACACGACATAGCCCTGCTGTGCCATGTACTGGCAGAAACGCACCTGTGCATTGGCGCGCGCTGTCGATGGATCGCCCCAGGCACGCACGACACGCTGCACGCCGGGCCCGCCGTAGTAGAAGTTGAACACGGGGTAGCGCTTCAACGGATCGAAGCCCGGCGGCTTGAACAAGCGGTAATTCAAGGCCTGGCCATCGGCTGCGAGCAGGCTGCCGAACTCGGCGACCGGTGCCGTGCCGCGATACGGCGCGAACGGATGCGTGGCGTCGTAAGCATTGCGTTCGATCCAGTCGATGCGCTGGCCGTCGGCTCGATGCAGGCTGACCTGTGGCGGTGTGCGCGGATCGGAGAAGGTGTCGACGTAGAAGCGCGCATCGGGCGAGAACGCGATCTGATGCGTGCCATCGCCTTCGCTGATGCGTTGCGGAGCATCCGCCGTGCTGCCATCGAGGGCAAGGCGATAGAGCTGTCGGTCACCGGCGAAATCACGATTCGACTCGACGTAGACGTAGCCTCGGTCTACATCGACGGCCAACAGGCGGTCGATGTTCCACTCGCCCGCGCTGATGGCCGCGATGAGTTTGCCATCGAGGCCGTAGTGGTAGAGGTGATGGAAGCCGCTACGATCGCTTCCCCAGATGAAACCCTTGCCGTCGGCGAGGAAACGCAGGTCGTCATTGAGTTCGATCCACGTCTCGCGGGTTTCCGTGAGCATGGTGTGCTGTTCGAGCGTGGCGGTATCGACGAAGCGCAGTTGCAGGCGCTTCTGGTCGCGTGACTGCCACTGGTAGGACAGCCGCTTTGCATCCGGCAACCAGTCGACGCGGGCGAGATAGACGTCGGTATCGCTGCCCAGGTCGATCCAGCGCGCTTCACCACCGCCCGGTGCGACGAGGCCGAGCTTCACCGCGACGTTCGCCTCGCCGGCCGCCGGATAACGCTGTTCGATGACATCGGTACGCTCTGCCTGGATCTCGAAACGGCGAACTATCGGAACGGCTTTCTCGTCGTAACGCTGGAACGCGATCAGCGAATCGTCCGGCGCCCACCAGTAGCCACGGTTGCGACCCATCTCTTCCTGCGCGATGAACTCGGCTTCGCCGTTGCGTACCGTGGCACCGCCGTCATGGGTCAGCCGGCGTGGCTTGGCGTCGGCAGCGGCAAGGTCGAGCACCCACAGATTGCCCTCGCGTAGCCACGACACGTAACCACCTTTCGGCGAGATGCGCGGATCGAGCATGGCGCCGCCGGTGTCGAGCGCGCGCAGTGCCTTGGTCCTGTCCACCTCGAGGTCATACAGATACAGCGTGTCGCCGAGCGGAAACAGCAGCTTCTTCCCGTCCGGTGACCAGTGGTAGTCGACGATGCCGCTGAAGCCAGCCGTACGCGCACGCTCGCGCCGCGCCGCTTCCTCGGCCGAGAGCGTTTCATCCGGCGCAACGGCATCGGCATCGACGAGCAGGGCAAGCTGCTTCGTCGCGATGTCATAGGCCCAAAGATCGAACCGGTTCTGGTCGGACGCCTTGGCCCGCAACAGGCTCACCCGCGTACCATCCGGCGCAATCTGCAAACCACGCGGGGACGGCCCGTCGAGGCTGCCGCCGTCAAAGATGCGATCGATCGTGAGCGGTTCGGCCACGACCTCGACCGTGGCAGCCATCAGGATCGCGGCAAGCAGCAGACGCATCGGATTCCTCCCCTCGAGGCACGCATTATCCCGCAACGGCATCGACTGCGATGGCCGGTCCTGGGGCCCACCGCGCCCGTGGCGGGGTCGCTGTGCCGCCTGGGGTCACCCGCTACGTGACCGGTGGGTCAAGCACTCGGCCGGCAGCCGGCGCGACGACGAATGTCCGGATCCACCTGCCGCACGCGCCTCCTCGTGGCCAGCCGCGTGAACGCGTCGCCTCACTTGCCGATGCAGAAACTCGCGAAAATCCGGTCAAGCAGATCGTCGGGGGTGAAGCGCCCGGTGATTTCACCGAGCGCTTCGTGGGCAAGGCGCAGTTCCTCGGCGGCAAGTTCGCCGGCACGGGTGACGACAAGGGCGTGGGCGGCAGCGTCGAGGTGGTCGCGCGCGCGCTCAAGGGCGTCGACATGGCGGGCGCGGGCGGTGAAGGCACCGTCGCCGGCTTCGCCGTGGCCGGCATGCGCCTTGAGTTCGGCGACGAGCGCTTCGAGGCCGGCTCCGCTGCGTGCGGACAACCACAGATGTGTCGTGCCGTCGAGCACGTCCCGGTGCGGCACTTGTCCGGCGAGATCGATCTTGTTGTGGACGACGAGGCGGGCGGCACCCGGGTCCAGCCCTTCGAGCAGGCACAGGTCGGCGACGGCGTGCGTGTCGTCGCTGACCAGCACGGCCAGGTCGGCGCGGGCGAGTTCGGCGCGCGCGCGGCGCATGCCTTCCTGTTCGACGATGTCCTCGGAATGGTGCAGGCCGGCGGTATCGACGAGGGTAAGAGCGATGCCGTCAAGATCGATGGTTTCACGCAGCACATCGCGCGTGGTGCCGGCGACGTCGGTGACGATCGCGCGTTCGCTGGCGGCCAGTGCATTGAGCAGGCTCGACTTGCCGGCGTTCGGACGGCCGACGATGACGACATGCAGGCCATCGGCCAGCCGCACACCGCGGCGTGTGGCGACGAGCAGATCGGCGAGTGCCGCGCGCTGGGCGGCGAGGTCGTCGGTGAGTTCAGGGGTGGCGAGGAAGTCGATTTCCTCTTCGGGGAAGTCGATCGCCGCTTCGGTCCACAGGCGCAGGCGCACCAGACCCTCGGCAAGTGCGTGCACGCGCCGCGAGAACTCGCCATCGAGGCTGCGCATGGCCGCGCGCGCCGCCGTTTCGGACCCGCTGGCGATCAGGTCGGCGATGGCCTCGGCCTGGGCCAGGTCGAGCTTGCCGTTCAGAAAGGCGCGTTCGGTGAACTCGCCGGGGCGGGCCACGCGCGCGCCGAGTTCGAGCGAGCGAGCGAGCAGGCGACGCAGCACGACCGGGCTGCCATGTGCCTGCAGTTCGAGCACGTCCTCCCCGGTAAACGAGTGCGGCGCTGCAAACCACAGCAGCAGGCCATGGTCGATCACCTCGCCGTCGGCCGCGCGGAAGCGGCAGAAGTGTGCGTGACGTGCGCGTGGCGGATGGCCGAGCAGGGTGGTGGCGATGCCGGCGGCGCCTGCACCCGACAAGCGCACGACGCCGATGCCTCCGGCTGCCGCGGCGGTGGCGACCGCGGCGATCGTGTCGCCTGGCGCCGTCATGCCGGGCCTACTTCGCCTTGGCTGCTGCCGCCGATTCGCCGCTCTCAATGCGACGCGTTATGACCAGCTGCTGGGCGAGGCCGAGCGCGCCATTGACCGTCCAGTACAGCACGAGGCCGGCGGGGAAGAAGGCAAACAGCACCGAGAACACGACCGGCATGAACTTCATGATCTTCGCCTGCACCGGGTCCATGCCGGTCATCGGCGTGAGGTGCTGGGTGACGAGCATGACCGCTGCATTGAGCACCGGCAGCACGAAATACGGGTCCGGCGCGGTCAGGTTCTGGATCCAGCCGATGAACGGCGCCTGGCGTAGTTCGACGCTTTCGAGCAGCACCCAGTACAACGCGAAAAACACCGGGATCTGGATCAGCATGGGCATGCAGCCGGCCAGCGGATTGATCTTTTCCTTCTGGTAGAACTCCAGCATGGCCTGGTTGAGCTTCTGCTTGTCGTCGCCGTAGCGTTCCTTGAGGGCGGCCATGCGCGGTTGCAGCTTGCGCATCTTCGCCATCGATCGGTACTGCTTCTCGCTGAGCTTGAAGAACACGAGCTTGATCAGGAGCACGAGCAGGATGATCGCGAAGCCCCAGTTGCCGGTGAGGCGGTGGAACTTGTCGAGCAACCAGTGCAGCGGCTCGGAAATCGCCGTGAACATGCCGTAGTCGACGGTCAGCGACAGGCCGGGCGCGATCTCGTCGAGCTCGCTGGTGAACGAGAGCAGGTTGCGGTAATCCTGCTTCTTCGGGCCGACGTAGAGCTTCGCTGACGAAGTCGCCTTTGCGCCCGGTGCAACCGTGATGGCCGGCGACAGCGTGCGCACGATGTAGCGCGTGCCGCTGGCGTGTGGGCTGATCGCGGTGGTGAACTGGGTGGCTTCACCGACCGGCGGGATCCACGCCGCAAAGAAGTAATGTTGCAGCATCGCCACCCAGCCGCCGGTGACCATGCTGTTCAGCGGTTCCTTGGCCAGCTTGTCGAACGCGCGCTTTTCGAACTTCTCCTCGGGGCTGTACCAGGCCGCGCCACTGAAACTGTAGCCCTCGACATTGGTGTAACCCTTGAGACCCGAGCGGTCGACCAGGTGGGGCACGCGCTGCAGTTGGCGATAAGCGTTGCCGGTCCAGGCGGTCGTGCCGGCGTTGTCTATCTCCAGGCGCTGGTCGATCACGTAGCTGCCGCGCTCGAAAACGAACAGCTTGCGCACGCCGACACCGCTCGCGTCGGTCCATGTCAGCGGCACCTCCAGGCGTGCGTCGTTGCCGAGCGTGTACTCGTTCTGCGCGGCCGCGAACACCGCGTTGTGATCCGGCGCCGGCTGGCTGTTGCTGACCAGGCCGCTTTGGGCGACGAAGAACCGCGCCGGGTCGGTATCGAGCAGGCGCACGGGCCCCGGCTCCTTCGGCTGCACCGGGTAGGCGAGCAGGTCTGCGCTGACGATGCTGCCGCCGCGTGGATCGATCTCGACCCGCAGGACGTCGGTGGTGATGATGATCGGCGTTGTCCTCGGTGCCGTTTCGACGGTTGTGCCGGGTTCTGCCGCCGCATGTGGCACGCTCGCGCTCGGCATCTCCGCGGCGGGCACGGCGGAAGCGCTGGGCACGGCCGCATCGATGGTGCTCGCGGCCTGCGAGGACGACGAGGAGACGGCCGGGGCAGCAGACGGTTTCGGGCCATAGTCGGCCTGCCATTGCGACCAGACCAGGTAGCCGAGCGCAAGCAGGGCCACGAGCAGGAACATGCGCGGGTTGTTCATCGGGAATCGGGTTCTCGCGGGGCGCGCCGGGCTACGGCGCAAGGAGCCGGTGCACCGGCCGACTGAGGCCGGCGCGCGCGCCGGCGCGCGGATCAGCCCGGCATTGTGCCGGCCGACGCGGGCGCCTTCAATGCCGCGAGCTTGATCCAGAGGCGGGCGATGTCCGCGCGCAACGCGGCATTGTCCTGCTCGGCCGCGCTGCTGCGCGCGATCACGAGGATATCGAGGACCGGCAGGTTGGCGCGCACGTGACGGAAGCTCTCGCGCACCACGCGCTTGATGCGGTTGCGGTCGACTGCACACTTGGAAACGCGGCGCGACACCGCCTGACCGAGACGCGCGCTGGCGCCTTCGGTGGACATGACTTCAGCGGAGAAATGGCTCGTACCCAGCCGCCGCGAACGGCCGCGCAGGGCGGCGAAATCGGCGGGCTTGAGCAGGCGCGCGGAACGCGGATGACCGAAGCGCTCCTGGCGCCCCCTGGGTCCGCGCGCGGCGGCGTCCTCAGACAGAAACGGCGAGGCGCTTGCGGCCCTTGGCGCGACGTGCATTGATGACCGCGCGGCCACCGCGCGTCTTCATGCGGGCACGGAAGCCGTGTGTGCGCACGCGCTTGATGTTGCTCGGCTGGTAGGTGCGTTTGGTGGCCATGGTCAGGCTGCTGGCAAAGGGAAAAGGGCGCGAATCATAGGTGCCGTGGATCGGAGCGTCAAGCAAGCGGCGGTGGCGCCGGGCCGCCCGGCACGGGTAGACTGCCATGTTCCGCCGGCCGTCCACGTGACGCGCGGCGATGCGCGGATCCACGGGAGGCCCATGAGCGAGCTATGGCGGCGCTGCCTCGAACGTCTTGAGACGGAGTTCGGTGCCGAGGACATCCATACCTATCTGAAGCCGCTCCAAGCCGGCGAGGACGAGCATGGCCTGCATCTGTTCGCACCGAATGCGTACACACTCGACGCGGTGCGCGAGCGGTTCCTCGCCCGCATCCGCACGGTCATCGAGTACCAGCACCACGCGCCGGTCGATATCCATCTAGCCATCGGTGCACTGCCCACATCGAAGGCGCCGGCGCGCAAACCAAAGGCTGCCGCTCATGCGGAACCGGCCGCGCCCACGCACAATCTCGATCCGTCGTATACCTTCGAGACCTTCGTCGAGGGCAAGACCAACGAGCTCGGCAAGGCCGCGGCGATGCAGGTCGCGCAAAACCCGGGGCGCGCCTACAACCCGCTGCTGCTCTACGGCGGTACCGGGCTCGGCAAGACCCACCTGATGCATGCCGCCGGCAATCTGATGGTGGCAAACAAGCCGAACACCAAGGTGCTGTACCTGCGTTCGGAGGAATTCGTCAGCGGCATGGTGCGCGCCCTGCAGCAGAAGAACATGGACGAGTTCAAGCGTCGCTTTCGTTCGGTCGATGCCCTGCTGATCGATGACATCCAGTTCTTCGCAGGCAAGAACACCACACAGGAAGAGTTCTTCCACACCTTCAATGCGTTGTTTGAAGGCAAGCAGCAGATCATCCTGACCTGCGACCGCTTCCCAAAGGAAGTCGACAACCTCGAGCCACGCCTGAAGTCGCGCCTCGGCTGGGGCCTGTCGGTGGCGATCGAACCGCCCGACTTCGAGACGCGCGCGGCGATCCTGCTCAGCAAGGCCGCCGCAAGGGGTTTCAACCTGCCGGAAGACGTTGCCTTCCTGATCGCCAAGCGCATGCGCTCGAACGTGCGCGACCTGGAAGGTGCGCTCAATACCCTGGTCGCGCGGGCGAACTTCGGCGGGCGCACGATCGACGTCGCCTTTGCCCAGGAAACCTTGCGTGACCTGCTGACCGTGCACGCGCAGGCGATCACCATCGCCAACATCCAGAAGGTCGTCGCCGACTACTACCAGCTTCGTGTTGCCGACCTGCTGGCCAAGCGCCGCAGCCGTTCGGTGGCGCGACCACGGCAGGTGGCGATGGCTCTGGCCAAGGAACTGACCGAACACAGCCTGCCCGAGATCGGCGACCAGTTCGGCGGGCGCGACCACACCACCGTGCTGCACGCCTGCCGCACGGTGAAATCGCTGCGCGAGTCGGACGGCAAGCTCCACCAGGACTGGGACAAGCTGCTGCGCAGCTTGACCGGTTGACCATCTGTGGATAAACGGGGGATCGTTTCTGCGGTTAGAATTATCCACAGTCGATGCACACCGGCCCAGATCGGTTTCCCACCGTGGAGCACCAGTGCAACTCATTGATTCTACTGGAGTTTAAGAAGGGATTCCGGTTACCCACATCACCTGCCACCAGCACAAGATTCCAGACAAGACAAACAGAATTCAGGAAGGGACCAGAACATGCGCTTCAGTCTGCAACGCGAAGCTCTGCTGAAACCGCTGCAACAAGTGGTCGGTGTCGTCGAACGCAGGCAGACGCTGCCGGTGCTGTCCAACCTGCTCGTGCAGGTCGGTGCCGAAGGGGTCTCGTTCACCGGCACTGATCTCGAAGTCGAGATGATCGCGCGCACCGGAGCCGAGGATCTCGTCGAGGGCGAAGTCACGATTCCGGCACGCAAGCTGTTCGACATCTGTCGTGCGTTGCCGGACGGCGTGCGCGTGAAGGTCGAACAGAACGGCGAGCGTGTTTCGGTAAGTGCGGGACGCAGCCGGTTCACCCTGGCAACCTTGCCGGCAAGCGAGTTTCCGGTGATCGACAGCATCGATCTGGTCGAGCGTGTCAGCCTGCCGGAGGCAACGCTGAAGGATCTGATGAGCCGGACCTCGTTTGCGATGGCCAACCAGGACGTTCGCTACTACCTCAACGGCCTCCTGCTCGACCTGCGCGAGCACGCCTTGCGTTGCGTCGCCACCGATGGCCACCGCCTTGCACTGGCCGAAACGCAGTTGCAGGGCAATATCACGGCGCGCCGCCAGATCATCATCCCGCGCAAGGGCGTGCTGGAATTGCAAGGCCTGTTCGAGCCAGGGGAAGGGTTGGTGGAGCTCGAGTTCGGCCGCAACCACCTGCGCCTGCGCCGCGGAGGGGTGACCTTCACCTCGAAGCTGATCGACGGCCGTTTCCCGGACTACGAGGCGGTCATCCCGATCGGTGCCGACAAGGACGTGCGGGTCAACCGCGAGGACCTGCGCTCGGCGCTGCAGCGCGCGGCCATCCTGTCCAACGAGAAATACCGCGGGGTCAAGCTCGAGGTCAGCCCGAACAAGCTGCGCATCGTCGCCCACAACCCGGAGCAGGAAGAAGCGGTCGAAGAGGTCGAGGCGCGGACCGGCGTGGCCGAGCTCAGCGTCGGCTTCAACGTCAACTACCTGATGGATGCGCTCGGTGCCCTTGGCGGCGAGGAGATCCTGCTGTGCCTGCGCGACGCCCAGTCGAGCTGCCTGCTGCGCAAAGTCGATTCGGACGACACGCGCCACGTGGTCATGCCGCTGCGGCTCTGATGACGCGGTTCGGTGGACATGAGGCCCGTGCATCACAAGGTGCGCGGGCCTTTTCTTTGTGCCTGGATGGGTCGGCATGCGCCTGAGCCGCCTGCGCATCGAGCGGCTGCGCTGCGTCGATGGGTTCGACCTGGCGCTGGCCGACGGCTGGACAGCCTTCATCGGCGCCAACGGCGCCGGCAAGACCAGCCTGCTTGAAGCGGTTTACCTGCTCTCGCATGGCCGCTCGTTCCGCGCGACGAACCGTGATTCCCTGAGTGCGATCGGCAGCACCGGCTTCGCCGTGCATGGCGAGTTCACCCGCCCGGACGGGCGCGTGCACCGGCTCGGCTTGGGGCGGGTCGGCGGTCGCCTGGAAGCACGCCTCGATGGTGCCGACGTTACCCTCGGCGAACTGGTTGGCGCGTGCGCGGTGGTCTGCTTCGAGCCGGGCTCGCATGCGTTGATCCACGGCCCGGCCGAGGAACGCCGCAGCAGCCTCGACTGGGGCGTGTTCCACGTGGAACAAGGATTCCTTGGTGACTGGCGCCGCTACCAGCGCGGCCTGCGCCAGCGCAATGCCTTGCTGCGCTCGATCGAATCGGCGGATGAGTTGGCTGCATGGGAACACGAGATGGCCGAGGCTGGCGAGCGGGTCACCTGTTCGCGCACCGCCTACGCCGACCGCCTGCGCCCACTGCTGATCGAGACCCTTGCCGGATTCGTGCCCGAGCTGGGGTCGGTCGTGTTCGAGTTCGAGCGCGGCTGGCGTGAGGGCAGTCTGGCAGGGGCCTTCGTCGAGAGCAGGCCGCGCGACCGCGAACGCGGCCACAGCACACGTGGCCCGCACCGTGCCGACTGGTCGATCGCCTTCGAGCATGCGCCGCGGCGCGAACACCTGTCACGCGGACAGGAGAAACTCTGTGCGCTGGCGTTTTGCCTCGCCCAGGCTCGGCTGCATGCCGAGCATCACGGCGAATGGCCGGTGTTGTGTTTCGACGATCTCGCTTCCGAACTCGACCGCGAGCACCAGAGCCGCGTGATCGGGTTGGTGCGAGCGAGCGGGGCACAGGTACTGGTGACGGGAACCGAGCTGCCGGAAGCGCTGCGCAGCAGCGTCGAGCGACTGGCCGTGTTCCACGTGGAACACGGCCGTCTCGTCGACCCCCTGTTATAATGGCGCGTTGCGTTCCGACGCCTGCGCCCGCTCGTTCCGGCGGTGCCGCGATGATCCCGGGAGTCCCATGAGCGAGCAGTACGATTCGAGCAAGATCAAGGTCCTCAAGGGACTCGAGGCCGTCCGCAAGCGTCCCGGCATGTACATCGGTGACACCGATGACGGCACCGGCCTGCACCACATGGTGTTCGAGGTCGTCGACAACTCGATCGATGAGGCCCTGGCCGGATTCGCCAATGAGGTGATTGTCACCATCCACACCGACGGCTCGGTCAGTGTGGTCGACAACGGCCGTGGCATCCCCGTCGGCATGCACGAGGAGGGGCGCTCCTCGGCCGAAATCGTCATGACCGTGCTGCACGCCGGCGGCAAGTTCGACGACAACAGCTACAAGGTTTCCGGCGGCCTGCACGGTGTCGGCGTATCGGTGGTCAACGCCCTGTCGGACCACCTGTGGCTGACCATCCACCGCGAGGGCTTCGAGCACCAGCAGGAATACCGCCTCGGCGAACCCCTGTATCCGCTCAAGCAGCTGGCGCCGTCGACCCGCACCGGCACCACCGTACGTTTCCTGCCGAGTCCGGCGATCTTCTCCGACGTCGAGTTCCACTACGACATCCTCGCCCGGCGCCTGCGCGAGCTGTCCTTCCTCAATTCCGGCGTACGCATCGAACTGCGTGACGAACGCAGCGACCGCCACGACGTCTTCGAATACGCCGGCGGCATCCGCTCCTTCGTCGAGCACCTCGCCCAACTGAAGACACCGCTGCATGACAAGGTGATCTACTTCAGTCAGCAGAGCGAGGCGATCACGGTCGAGGCGGCGATGCAGTGGACCGACGCCTATCAGGAAACCTGCTTCTGCTACACCAACAACATTCCACAGAAGGACGGCGGCACGCACCTTGCCGGCCTGCGCGCCGCGCTGACGCGCACCCTGTCGGCCTACATCGACAAGCAAGGCATCCAGAAGACCGCCAAGGTCGGCCTGTCCGGCGACGACATGCGCGAGGGCCTGATCGTCGTGCTGTCGGTGAAGATGCCGGACCCGAAGTTCTCGTCGCAAACCAAGGACAAGCTCGTCTCCAGCGAGATCAAGGGTATCGTCGAATCCTCGGTCAACGAGAAACTCGAGGAGTTCCTGCTCGAGCACCCCAACGAGGCGCGTGCGATCGCGGCCAAGGTGGTCGATGCCGCGCGCGCGCGCGAGGCCGCGCGCAAGGCGCGCGAGATGACCCGGCGCAAGGGCGCGCTCGACATCGCCGGCCTGCCCGGCAAGCTCGCCGACTGCCAGGAGAAGGATCCGGCGCTCAGTGAACTGTTCATCGTCGAGGGCGATTCCGCCGGCGGCTCGGCCAAGCAGGGCAGGAACCGCAAGACCCAGGCGATCCTGCCGCTCAAGGGCAAGATCCTCAACGTCGAGCGCGCGCGCTTCGATCGCATGCTCGGTTCGGCCGAAATCGGCACCCTGATCACCGCACTCGGCACCGGCATCGGCAAGGACGAGTACAACGTCGACAAGCTGCGCTATCACCGCATCATCATCATGACCGACGCCGACGTCGACGGCTCGCACATCCGCACCCTGCTTTTGACCTTCTTCTATCGGCAGATGCCCGAGCTGATCGAGCGCGGCCACGTCTACATCGGCCAGCCGCCGCTGTACAAGCTTAAGCAGGGCAAGCAGGAGCTGTACCTGAAGGACGATGCGGCACTCAACGCGTATCTGATCTCCAATGCCGTGGATGGCGCCGAACTGGCGTACAGCCCCGATGCGCCGCCCCTGAGCGGGGCAGGGCTCGAGAAGCTGCTCGGCGACTACCAGGCCGCGCTCGACCAGATCGAGCGCCTCGGCGCGCGCCAGGACGGCGTGCTGCTGCGTGGTCTGCTCGATCATCCGCTGCCGGCGGTCGACCGTTGGGCCGACGCGGCGACGATGGCGGCATGGACCGCGACCCTGCTGGGTCAGCTCAATGGCCGTGGCGCCGGCCAGGCGCGCTATCGCATCGAGGTGCGCACGGCCACCGCCGAGCACCCGGCCGCACTGGTCGTCGAACGCACCCAGCATGGCACGACGACGACCCAGGTCCTGCCGGCCCATTTCTTTGCCGGTGGTGAGTTCCGACCGATCGCCGAAGCGGCACGCCAGATCGCCGGGCTGGTGCAGGCCGGCGCGCACGTCAGCCGTGCCAACCGCAGTCTCGTCCTGAGCGGTGGCATTGCCCAGGCGCATGCCTGGTTGCTCGACGAAGCCAAGCGCGGACGCACCATCCAGCGCTTCAAGGGTCTCGGCGAGATGAACCCCGACCAGCTCTGGGAGACCACGGTCAACCCCGAGACACGTCGCCTGCTGCAGGTCAGCATCGAGGATGCCGTGGCCGCCGACCAGATCTTCTCGACCCTGATGGGCGATGTGGTCGAGCCGCGTCGCGACTTCATCGAACAGAACGCGTTGCGGGTCAGCAACCTGGACGTCTGAGCCTCCGCGCCGAATCGATCGCGGTTCTGCAATTGTACAAAAGTATATTCATGAACCATGGCCGTGGCAGAGACGGCCACGCGGCATGCCGGTGTGCGTCTCAGCAGCGAAGGAGCGAATTGATCGCAGCCAGCGTGTGCTTGTGCTGCCACGGACGCGGCGCTACGCTCCAACGACTGTATCCGACCGGATCCGGCATCCGGACCCAACCCGTTCTCGAGGTGACGATCATGAAGCTTTCCGGGCTCGCGCGTGTCGCCCTGTGCGCAACCGCCCTGTTGATGTCCGCAGCGACCTTTGCCGCGAAGAAGGACACCAAGAGCGTCGATGAATTTCCGAACGCGACGCGCAAGGAGCCGAAGGCCACCATGGTGGAGCGCGAGCAGCGCGAGCTCAGCAAGGCCGCCGACCTCGTCAACGATGGCAAAGGCATGGAAGCGCTGCCGATCGTCGAAAAGGTGCTTGGCAACCCGAAGTCCAGCAAGTACGCCCAGGCTTTCGCCCTGCAGCTCAAGGGTAGAGCCTACTGGGACGATGACAACGAGGCCGAGGCGCTCGCTGCGACCATCAAGGCCATCGAGCTCGATGCCTTGCCGAACGTGCACCAGTTCGGCCTGATCTATCAGGTCGCACAGATGTACATGCAGGATGAAAAGTATGACCAGGCCCTGTCCTGGATCGATCGCTGGGAAAAGGAATCCGGGCAGAACACGGCCGACTCGCTTGCCCTCAAGAGCAACCTGTTCTATCGCCTTGAGCGCTACCAGGACGCGATCGGCACCATGAAGCAAGCGATCGCCAAGAGCGATGCGCCGCACGAGAGCTGGAACCAGATCCTCATGGCCAGCTATTACGAGCTCGACCAGTTTGACGAGGCGGCTGCGCTCGTGCAGAGCCAACTGGCGAAGAAGCCGAACGACATCAAGCTCATCAAGCAGCTCGCGACGATCTACGTCAACGGCGACAAGTATCCGCAGGCGATCGAGGTGCTCAGCAAGGCCAAGGCGCAGGGTCTGATCACCTCACCGGAAGACTACATGCAGCTCGCCAAGCTATACGCCAATGCGGACAAGCCGAAAGACGCCGCGGACACGCTGCGCGAGGGCATGAGCAAGGGCGTCGTGCAGCCATCGCTCGAAGCCTATCGCCTGTTGGGCGACGTGTGCTCGCAGAGCGAGGACGACGCCTGCACGATCGATGCGTATACCAAGGCTTCGCCCTTCGCAGCCGACGGCAACGTCGACTACCAGCTTGGCTACTACCTCTACTATGCCGAGCGCTCCGCCGAAGCCAAGGAAGCTCTGAATCGTGCCATCAGCAAGGGTGGCCTGCGTCAGGAAGGCGAAGCCTATGTGATGCGTGGCGACATCCTCAGCGACCTCAACGACAATGCCGGCGCCATGGCCGACTGGCGAAAGGCCGCCACGTTCCCGAGCACGAAGACGATGGCCGAGCAACGCATCAAGGCCGCGACCACGGGCGTCAAGCTCAGGCGTCCGTCAACGCGCAAGTAGAACGCGGCGAGCATCGGCGGTTGGCCCAATCGGTCACAATCAGGCCGTCGCGATACCCTTGTCGACGAGGGCGCCGGTGTTGTACCGTGCCGGGCCCCGCGTCATCGAGCAAAGCCATCTCGGGTCTGTTCGACTCCCCCGGGTCGCTTGCAAGCACAACCCCTTGTCTGGTCGAAACAGATGGCTGACGACACTTTCCAAGCCGAAGGCAACTCGTTCAACTGGCGCCGTGTCTGGTCGCTGGCCGGCGCTTTCACCGTTCATGTCTTCGCTTTGGGTCTGCTCGCCACGCCGGTCGCGCCGCCGCCGGCGAAAGAGAAGGTTGTCGACAACAAGGTGACGGTCGAATTCATCGAACCGCCACCGCCACCGCCACCGCCACCGCCACCGCCGCCGGAGCCGCCGAAGAAGCCGCCGCCGAAGGTGATCGAGAAGGTCAAGCCGCCGCCGACCCCACCGCCGGAGCCGCCACCGCCGGTCATCGTCGAGGAAGCCTCGCCGATGGCGGTGGCTGCGCCGCCGCCGGCGCCCCCGGCACCACCGGCGCCCCCGGTGGACATCGCGCCGAGCGAGAACATCAGCTACCGTAAGCTTCGTCCGCCGAAGTATCCGCCGCAGGCTGTCAGGCAGCACCAGCAGGGCAAGGTCCTGCTGAAAGTGCTCGTCGGGCTCGACGGTTCGCCGGAGGAGATCACGGTCGAGAAGTCCAGCGGTTCGCGCCTGCTCGACCAGGCCGCGATCGCTGCAGTGAAGACCTGGGTGTTCAACGCAGGCATGAAGGACGGCAAACCGAGTCGCGGTTATGCTTTGGTCCCGATCGAGTTCAACCTCAACCAGTAGTACTCACATCGTAGGGTAGCGCCATGCAGCAAGATGCAGTTTCAACGATTCCGGCGGGCGGCGGCAGCAATGCCCAGGCGATGTCCGCGATGGGCTTCGACCATCTGATCCATAACTTCGACGCGGTCGGCTGGGTGGTGTTCATCACTCTCGTCGTGATGTCGATCCTGTCGATCTACTTCATCATCTTCAACCTGATCCGCAACACGATGGTGCGCTCGCGCATGGACCGCGTGATTCACACCTTCTGGGAAACGCCATCGGCGCAGGAGGCGATCCGCTTCCTCGAGGAGCAGCCGAAGTCCGAGCCGTTCTCGAAGATCGCGCTCGACGCCGCCGTCGCCGCGCAGCACCACTCGCGTCATGAAGGCAGCCGTCTGGTCGAGGCGCTGAACCGTTCCGAGTTCATCGACCGCGCGCTGCGCCAGGGCGTCGCCCGCGAGAGCATGCGCCTGGAAGGTGGCCTGACCGTGCTCGCCACGGTCGGTTCGACCGCGCCGTTCGTTGGTCTGCTCGGCACCGTCTGGGGCATCTACCACGCCCTCATCAAGATCGGCGCCAGCGGCAACGCCTCGATGGAAGCGGTGGCCGGCCCGGTCGGCGAGGCGCTGATCATGACCGCGATCGGTCTGTTCGTCGCGATCCCCGCCGTGCTCGCCTACAACTTCTATGTGCGCAGCAACCGCCTGATCTACGCTCGCTTCGACGAATTCGCGCATGACCTGCACGACTTCTTCGCGATCGGTTCGCGCGTCGACGCCAACGCACCAGCAGCGCCCGCAGCTGCGAGGAAGTAAGCCATGGCCTTCTCGTCGAACTCGGGCGGTGGCCCGATGGCGGAAATCAACGTCACGCCGCTGGTCGACGTGATGTTGGTGCTGCTGATCATCTTCATGATCACCGCGCCGCTGATGACCCACAAGATCCGCATCGACCTGCCGCAGGCGAACCCGAACGTCCAGGAGACCAACCCTCCCGAGCCGATCGACCTCGCCGTCAAGGCTGGTGGCGAGCTTTACTGGAACGACGAGCCGATCACCGAGGCGATGCTGGCCGCGCAGTTGCGCGTGGCCGCGCAGAAGAATCCGCAGCCGGAATTGCAGATTCGCGCCGACAAGACCACGCAGTATCAGCTCATCGCCACGGTCATGGCGACCGCGAAGAGCTCCGGCATGGTCAAGATCGGCTTCATCACCTCGCAGCAATAGCGGCGGCGGTTGTCACGGGGATACGGAACGGCGCCTTCGGGCGCCGTTTTCATTGAGGGGGCGGTGAAGCAGGGACGAGGGGCGAGGGCGCAAGCCCATCGCGCTCGAGCCCTCGCTCCTCTCTCCCTTCTTCTCCGCAAAGAGCGTAGGCTGGCGCCAAGGGCTCGGCCCGCCCAGGCCCTGACAAACGACCATTGACCCGCTTCGGAGGTCCACCATGGCTTACGCGAATCCGCTTCGTGGCAATGGCACGCCGCTCGCCGAGATCAACATCACCCCGCTCGTCGACGTGATGCTGACTGTCCTCATCATCTTCATGATCGCCACGCCGATCGTGACGAAACAGATCACCTTGCCGCTTGCTGGTGGCGACAAGGGCAAGGTCGAACCGAGGGTCATGGCCGTCGCCATCGGCGAGGGCGGCGAACTGCGCATCAACGACCTGCCGACCTCGCGCGCCGAGCTGGAAATACTGATGCGCGCAGCCAGCGCCGGCAGCGCGCCGGTTCGCCTGGAGATCCGACCGCAGGCCCAGTCGCGCTACGACGATCTTGCCGAAGTGTTGGCGATGGCGACCCGTCAGGGCGTGTCCGACCTTCGCGTCGAGGCCTTGCCGGCACATTGACCGGCAAGAGCCGCGCCGGGATGGTCAATCCGGCGCGGCTGCCGTGCGCAGGATGCCGAGATAGGCGCGCACGGTCGCATCGAGCCCGGCGTACAGGGCTTCACCGAACAGCGCGTGGCCGATCGAAACTTCGTCGAGCCACGGGATCGCACTGGCCAGCCGTGCGAGATTGTGTTGACAGAGGTCGTGTCCGGCGTTGACGCCGAGCCCCACCGCGCGGGCGGCCTGGGCGGTGGCGACGCAGGCGGCGACGGCCGCTGCATCGTCGCCAAGCGCGTGCGCGTGCGCGAAGGGCCCGGTGTAGATTTCGATGCGGTTCACGCCAATCGCCGCCAGCGCATCGAGTCGCGCCGTGCCGGCATCGACGAACACGCTGACCCGGCAGTCCAGCTCGCGGAATGCCGCGACCAGTGGTGTCAGCCGCTCGACGTCGCGCTCGACGTCGAAGCCATGGTCGGAGGTGATCTGGCCGTCGCCGTCCGGTACGAGCGTGACCTGGGCGGGTCGCGTCGCGCGCACGATCGCGAGCAGGCCCGGATAGTCGCCGCGAGCAGGGGCGAATGGATTGCCTTCGATGTTGTACTCGGCGCCATCGAGCACCTGCGCGATGCGCGAGACGTCGTCTACACGGATGTGGCGCTGGTCGGGGCGCGGATGCACGGTGATGCCGTGGCAGCCGGCAGCGAGCGCCACCCGAGCGGCGTTGACGGGATCGGGCTCGCTGCCGCCGCGCGAGTTGCGCAGCACGGCGACCTTGTTGACGTTGACGCTGAGCTTGATCACGGCGATTCCGTCGAAAGTCCTGCAGCCTAACCGAAGTGCGAAACGTGGAGACCCGGAACGGTGATCGTCAGCGGCAGGGCTGCGCCGCCTCGCGCCACACCACTGGATCCCAGAACGCACCGTCCTTCCATTCGTTGCGCCGGTCCTGGTTGAGCCGCACGGCGACGTGGTACTCGGTATCGGCGCCAACATCGATCACCAAGGTCTTGTAGCGCACACCGCCGGCATTGCGCAGACGATCGTTGAACGACAGGTAGCGCGGGTCTATGCGCTCACCGATCTCGAGTTCGTGCCGTCCCACGGGCAGGCGGAAGCTCGTCTGCCCGGTGATCCCAGCCGTCCGACCATCGATACGGTTGAGCGTGGCAGCATGCAGGCCGTCTTGGCGAGGGGCGGTATCGAAGATCACGATACGTCCGCAACCGACCCCGCGGTCGGACCGGGAATCGACGCTCGAAGCCAGCGCGTGCGCACCCACCGACAGGCGCATCGCCGGCAGCCAGGTACCGGTCAGGGTGCCGGCAGCCTTGGTCGGCCTGCCGTCGCGACGCAGGTCGAACTCCACCGCGGCACCGTCGCTGAAGTCGCCCACCGCCTCACGCAGGCGTGCCGCAGCGTCTGGCCCACTGCCGAGACCGAGACCATTGACGGCGATGATGACATCGCCGGCGCGCAGGCCGATTCGTTCGCCATTCCCGCCCGGTGTCGTACCGAGCACGCGCAGACCCTCACCGGCACGTGGTGCAGCAGTGCTGTCGACGATCAGGCCGAGATCGCCGACGCGCTGGCGCGGTGAGTCGATCGACAGCTCGAGCTGCTCTGCCGGCGTGTCACCGAACGCGCCGGCTTGCACCATGTCGAGCAACAGCACGCGCAAGGATTCGCGCAACTGTTGTTCGACCGCTGGTGTCGTCGTGGTCTGCTGCGCCTGCGCACACGGGGTGAGGGCGGACAGTGCGAGAGCGAGTGCCGCAAAACGACACATGTGGCGAATCGGCATCGGGATCATTCCAGTCCTCCGCGGAACAGGCGGGTCAAAGACGGGTCAGTGCAGTAGCGTCGGAGCCACGGTTGATCAGGTCGAGCAGGGCATCGCTGCGTTGTTTCCACAGGGGCGCCAGTTCATCGGCACCGGCGCCGCGGTCGTAGGCCGACTGCAACTCACCGTCGATCAATCGCAACTGGGCGCGCAGCCTGGCGTCTCCCCGCAGTGAGGCCAGGGTCTGCCATTGGTGCTCGAGAGCCTGAGAGCGCGCCTGCCAGAGATCGAGTTCGGACGCTGGCGACAGTCCACGTGGTGGCAGTACCACCAACGCGACCAGCGAGGCGACGAGAGCAAGGCCCGAGCCAACCAGCACCTGTCGCCGCCGCCGTTGTCGAGATCGATGCGTGGCGGTGATGTCGAGCCAGAGCCGAGGTTCCGGCTCGAACTCCGGGAGCTCATGCAGCAAGCGGCGGATATGCGGCAATGCCGTGGATTCATGCATGGTCGTCATCGACCGTGGTCCTGTGTGCGGGCTTCGTGCCCATCATGTCCCCGAGCTGCTTCAGCGTGCGCGCGAGGATCGACTTCGAATAGCTCTCACTTTGCCCGAACAATGCGCCAAGCTCCCGGTGCGTATAGCCTTCGACTTCATGCAGCAGCAGCACGGCCCGGGCACGTGGCGGCAGCCGCTGCAACAGCGACCAGGCGTCCGCGGCCAACTCCCCATCCGTACCACCGGCCGCAGTCGTCTCGAGGATCAGCGCAGCATCATCACCATCGAAGCGCCGGTTGCGGCGGATGACATCGATCGTCGCATTCGCAGTCAGACGCTTGAGCCATGCACCGAATGGCGCATCGCCACGGAAGCCACGCAGCATCGACAGCACGCGCAAAAACACTTCCTGCATGACGTCCTCGGCAGCACCTGCGTCGCCGAGGATGCGCAGCGCCAGGGTGTAGCAGGCACGCGCATACATGCGGTAGATCGCCTCGAACGCGCGCACATCGCCGCGGCGGGCCCTCTCGAGCGTCAGCGCATCGAGTTCCTGGCCGAAGCCGTTGCTCACGCGCGTAGAGGTTCCATCGGCAGCCACGCTTCAAGGACGTTACCGAAGCCGGGAGCGTCGCAGAGGTGCATTCAGCGACGCGCAATGACCACGCGTGCCTCGCGCACGTTGGCCAGTGGCACCGCGACTTCGGCCTCGCCGGCGTTCACGCGCACGGCGACCAGTGCGTGGTCATTCGTGATCCCACGCAACTCGCCATCGACCAGCTTGCCACCGGCGGTGACCAGGCGGATGCGTCGCCCGAGGTACCCACGCAGTGCGGATATGGCAACCACGTCGTAGTCAGGCCGCTCCAGAACAGGCGGCGGCAAACGTTCGATCACGCCGGGTTTCCAAACCAGTGCCAGGGTCGAGTTCTCGGGTGGCGGAGGCGCGCTCGCGCCGAGGGGTCCGGTTGCGTCGTTGGCCGGCTTCGTGCCGGTAGCGGCCGGGACGGCGGGTGTGGGAGCAAGCTCGGGAGGCGTCACTACCGGGGTGGTTGAGGGAGTCGCTGGTGGCGCTGGTTCGACCGGCTCGGCGGCGTGCGCCTCGCTGACCACGGCCGCCACAGGTGCGGGATCGAGTGCGACGGGTGGTGCCGGTTCGGCGGCCGTCTGTGCGTGGGGCGTCGCTTGCCGAGCGGAACCGGCCAGCTCGAGCGGTGCGACCGGGTCGGCAAACGTGAGTTGCAGCATGACTGGCAAGGCGCTGCCATGTCGTGCGGTGATGCTGAGCTGCCGCAGCAGGTCGCCACGTGGATAGTCGGCGATATTGGCCGGCACCCAGCCGGGATCGGGCAGGGTGTTCAGGCGCAGCGTGCCGCCCTCGATGACGAAGTTGCGATAGAGCGCACGCAAACTATCGCTCGCACTGACGCCACGCGCCGCAAGGAAAGCATCGACCGCCGTCATGTGCGCAGCCACGAAATCCGATGCCGGGACACCGAGCCGGCTGCCGCACAGCGCATTGCGCACGCCAAGAAAACCGCTGTCGGTGAACTCGAGTTCGCCGCGGGCCAGGCGCAGCTCGGTGCGCGCCGCTGCGTCGCGGAAGAGCGCCGGCCGGAACGCGCTTAGGTCGACCGAGCCGGACAGGCGCATCACCTGCGGCCGCTCCAGGTCGAAGCGCAATTCGAGGCGTGTGTTGTCCGGGTCGTACCAATACTCGAGTCGGTCGACGCGCTCGCCCGGCGTGATGCCGAGGCGTGCGTAGTCGAGGGGGCCGGGTTGCGCTCCGGGGCAGCCTTCGTGTGAGAAAGGCACCAGTCCGGGCGGCTGCAGGAATTCGCCGATGGCGGCCGCGAGCGGCGAGCCCGACACGGTGGCAGCCTTCAACTCGATCGTGGCATGGGCCGGCAAGGCGTTGGCGCCGCCGAGCCAGGCCAGCGGCAGCCACAGCCAGCCGGCACCGCCGATCCGGGCGGAGCGCGCCGAGAGGCTGGCGGCCTCGGCCATCGTGCCGAAGCGCAGGCGCGGTTCGTGGAGGCGCAGGCCGCCACCCCAGGTGAAGCCGGCGCCGGCGTAGTCGAGTTGGGCGTTCGGTTCGAGGGACGCGGCAAGCCGGCGTGCGGTAGCACGGGCAGCGAACTCACCGATAAGCCAGCAAGCCCCGGCCAGCAAGGCAAGGACAAGAACGCTCTTGCGCATTCGCCCCATGATCCACGCCCCGCCGTCGCCTCGCGATCACTGATGTCGAGAGCGTGACGATAGCGACATTGCCCGGCAGCGGCAACGCGTGATGTGAGCATCGTCACCGACTGTCACAGGTTGATGTTGCGGCCGAAGCGAGCGCCCGCGCCATCGCCACCTCGAAACCGCCTGCGCCAGCCCAGAAAGTCGCGAGTTCCTCGCGTGCCAAGGCGTTCACGAGACGTCGGTCGTACAGCCGCAGCACGCGATGGCATCGTGTTCGACGAGATCCAGTACACCCGACGCGACCCAGGCCAAGGCACGCCAGCGATTGCGCATGCCGAGCATGGCGGCATGCAGCCATGGGTGGTGTGATGGACGCATGGATGTGGTCATCGTTCGAAGTCGAAGAAGAACGAAGATCGTTGGCTCCACACCCGCTGATCGGCTCAGGTCTGGAAACCGGCCTCTGACAGCTCGCTTGCGGCGTCCTGGTCCACGGCGAGGTGGTTGGCGAGCAGGGCGACCTGGGTGCGGTTGCTGACCCCGAGCTTGCGCATGATCGCGGTCATGTGTGCCTTGACGGTTGCCTCGGATACGTTCAGGTCATAGGCGATCTGTTTGTTGAGCAGGCCCTCGGCGATCATCGACAGCACGCGGAACTGCTGCGGAGTCAGCTCGGCGATGCGTGCGGCGATAGCGGCCTCGCCGGGCGGCAAAGCGGCGTCGACCGTGCCGGCCGTGTCGGGCAGCCAGACATCACCGTCGAGCACGCCCTGCACGGCACCGACGATGGTGTCGACCGAGACCGACTTCGGAATGTAGCCAGACGCACCATGCGCGATCGCGCGGCGCATGACCACATTCTCCTCGTGCGCGGAGACGACGATGATCGGCAGGCCCGGATGCTGTGCGCGGATGTGCACCAGCGTCGAGAAACCCCTGGCGCCCGGCATGTGCAGGTCGAGCAGGAGCAGGTCGGCATCGGGATGGGCATCGACCAGTCCCTGGATCGAGGCGACGCTGTCGGCTTCGTGCAGCGTCGCATCCGGCACCGCCCGCAGCACCGCCCGCCGCAGCGCGTCGCGGAACAGAGGGTGGTCGTCGGCGATCAGGACTTCGCGCATGGCACGATCGGGAGGGGTGATTGGTGATGGGTGATTCGACGCAACAGCGCGTGCCACAGGCACACCCCGCACTTTCCTATTCCGAATCCCGAATCACCAATCACGGTTCTCATCGCACCAGCCTCTCATCCACCAGGCTGGCGACCACCGAGGGATCGGCAAGGGTCGAGGTATCGCCCAGCGCTTCTGGCTGGTTCTCGGCGATCTTGCGCAGGATGCGGCGCATGATCTTGCCGGAACGCGTCTTCGGCAGACCCGGCGCCCATTGCAGGTAGTCCGGGGTGGCGATCGGGCCGATCTCCTTGCGCACCCAGGCAATCAGTTCCTTGCGCAAGTCCTCGCTCGGTGTGATGCCGGCCTTGAGGGTGACGTAGGCATAGATGCCCTGGCCCTTGATGTCGTGTGGGCAGCCGACCACGGCGGCTTCGGCAACCTGTGCATGCGCGACCAGCGCACTCTCGACTTCGGCCGTGCCGAGACGATGGCCGGAGACGTTGATGACGTCATCGACGCGGCCGGTGATCCAGTAGTAGCCATCCTCGTCGCGGCGCGCACCGTCGCCGGTGAAATAGGTGCCCGGGTAGGTGCGGAAATAGGTATCGACGAAGCGCGCGTGGTCACCGTAGACCGTACGCATCTGGCCGGGCCAGGAGTCGGTCAGCACGAGGTTGCCCTCGGTCGCACCCTCGAGCACGCTGCCATTGGCATCGACGATGGCCGGCCGGATGCCGAAGAACGGCAGCGTTGCCGAGCCGGGCTTCTGCGCGATTGCACCGGGCAGCGGCGAGATCAGGATGCCGCCGGTTTCGGTCTGCCACCAGGTGTCGACGATCGGGCAGCGGCCATCACCGACCACGCGCCAGTACCACTCCCAAGCCTCGGGGTTGATCGGCTCGCCGACCGAGCCGAGCAGACGCAGGCTGGCGCGCGAGGTCTTTTTGACGATCTCCTCGCCTTCGCGCATCAGCGCGCGGATCGCCGTTGGTGCGGTGTAGAACAGGGTGACCTTGTGCTTGTCGACGACCTGCCAGAAGCGCGAGGAGTCGGGATAGTTCGGTACGCCCTCGAACATCAGCGTAGTCGCACCATTGGCCAAGGGGCCGTACAGGAGATAGCTGTGGCCGGTGACCCAGCCGATGTCGGCGGTACACCAGTAAACATCGTCCTCGCGCAGGTCGAAGATGGCCTCGTGGGTGAAGCTGGCGAACACGAGATAGCCGCCAGTGGTATGCAGCACGCCTTTCGGCGTACCGGTCGAGCCGGATGTGTAGAGGATGAACAGCGGATGTTCGGCCTCGCAGGCAACCGGCTCGTGCGTGGTCGACTGGCCTTCGACCAGCGTGTGCCACCAGCGGTCGCGTGGTGTCTGCATGTCGACCGCACCATCGGTGCGACGCACGACGAGCACGGTCTCGACGCTGTTCGTGTTCGGCCGCTTGAGTGCCTCGTCGACATTCGCCTTGAGCGGCACGCGCTTCTTGCCGCGCAGGCCCTCGTCAGCGGTGATGACGAGCTTGCACTGGCTGTCGGCGATGCGGCTGGCCAGTGAATCGGGCGAGAAGCCGGCGAACACGATGGTGTGGATCGCACCGATGCGCGTGCAGGCGAGCATCGCCACCGCGGCTTCCGGAATCATCGGCAGGTAGATCGCGACACGGTCGCCTTTCTTCACGCCGAGGCTGGCGAGCAGGTTCGCCGCCTTGCACACCTCGGCATGCAGCTCACGGTAGCTGATGCGGCGTGACTCGGCCGGATCGTCGCCTTCCCAGATGATCGCGGTCTTGTCGCCGCGCGTGGCGAGATGGCGGTCGAGGCAGTTGGCCGAAACGTTCAGCGTGCCGTCGTGGTACCAGCGGATATGCAGGTCGGCGGCATCGTAGGAGACGTCCTTGACCTGGGTGTAGGGCGTGATCCAGTCGAGGCGCTGGCCGATGCGCGACCAGAAACCTATCGGGTCGGCCATCGATTCCGCGTACAGCGCGTCATAGCGCGCCTTGTCATAGCGGGCTGCAGCCGCGAACGCGGCCGGAACGGGATGGATCTGCGCCATGCGTGCCTCCGGCGAGTTGTCGATGCTCGACAGGATCATAGCGCCGCGTGCACGCACTCGGCGCACGCTCTACGACTTTGGTCGACCCACGACCATTGGTTAATGGAAGTTCGCCAGCGGACGTGTGCATGCTGGCCGCGCCTACATTCCGGGAGGGGCAATCATGGTGACGTCAAAGAACAGAACAGGTCTGCGCTTGAGCTCACTGGCCATCGCCTGCGCGCTAGTACTGCCGGGCGTCGTCCACGCCGATTCCGAGCGTGAAGCGGCCCTTGAGCAACGCATCGCCGAGCTCGAACGCCAGATCCAGGAACTCGCCGCCGAGTTCAAGGCCCAGCGTGCGGCACCAGCGCCGGCCGCTGCGCCGGCGGTGCCGGCCGGCAAGCTGCCGATCCAGGCCGTGTCGCTGACGCCGGGCTCGCCGGCGGGAACCACGTTGCGCTACGGCGGCTTCATCAAGGCCGACTTCCTGGCCACCAAGACGCACGACGGCCAGCTGGCCGATTCGGCGGTCGGGCGCGCACTGTACGTGCCAAGCCAGACGCCGGTCGGTGGTCGCGCCGCCGATGTCGACTACGATGCGCATGCGAAGTTCTCGCGCTTCGGCATCGGCATCGACACGGTGACCGAGTCCGGCTCCAAGGGCGGCGCCTATGTCGAGATGGACTTCTTCGGTAACGCGCTCGGCAACCAGAACGCGACGAACACGTATGGCGTGACCATGCGTCATGCCTACGCCTACTGGAACAGCTGGCTGGCTGGCCAGACCTGGTCGAACTTCATGGATGTCGGCTCGTTGCCGGATACGGTCGACTTCGTCGGTCCGACCGACGGCGTGATCTTCGTCCGCCAGGCCCAGGTGCGTTACACCAGCGGCGCGTTCTCGATCGCCCTGGAGAATCCCGAAACGCTCTACATCCCGAACGGTGGCGGCGCCACCACGGCGTCGGACCGCGGTGCCATGCCCGACCTCACCCTGCGCTACGGCTGGAAGGGCGACTGGGGTACGTTTGGTGTCGGTGGCCTGCTGCGTAACCTCAAGGTGCAACGCGCGGGCTCGTCGACAACGCCCGCTGTCGATGACACCGAGTTTGCCGCGGCGCTCACCGTCGGCGGC